>CAZSLZ010000034.1:0-25142 GCA_964607865.1 uncultured bacterium | reverse complement strand
AATACCAATGACAACAATATTGCCATAGCTGAGCAGTATGCCTTTATGGCTGTAAGTTCAACAATTAAAATCGTCCAGAAGATAGTTTCGGTTACTTTTTCAATTTTCGTGGAGAATCCATTATTCAGTATATATCTTAGAGTAGATCAGGAAAAATTCAAGGAAGGTTATTACCTTTTAATACCCATAAACAGAAGAAAAGAATCCAAAGAAATAATGGCCAATATTGTTCATATGATGGACAGGTATATCAGAGGGTTGATACTTGACGGAATTTTCGTGGCGTTTGCAGTTACCATTGCCCTTCTGATACTAAAAATAGAATATGCATTTCTTATAGGGCTGGTTTCGGGAATCGTAAATTTCATTCCTTACCTGGGCGTTATAATAAGCATGGTGCCTGCTGTGCTACTGGCATTGATTAACAGCAACCTTCTATGGGCAGTAATTACCCTGCTGGTTTTAATGTTTGTTCACCAGTTGGAAGGCCAGGTTGTGGCGCCGAAAATTATGGGGGAAGCTATGCATTTGCCCCCATTGGTAATTATAATTGCCTTGATAATCGGAGGCCAGATATGGGGTTTGCTGGGAATGATCGTGGAATTGCCCACCCTGGTTATTGTGAGGGAAATCATAAAGTATTATCTGAAAAAGAAGAAGGAAAAACTGGAAGAAGACGGAGAGATACCAGATTAGTTACTTATATTTTAAATTTTCGTTATAACTCTGGTAGGTTGGAATAAGATTCTTTCGGGGAACTTTTTTGCCAGCATATTAGTAAAAGATAAAAATTCTGCTGATTTACAGACAACAAATTAATGAAATAATATAAAAACTTATAAAAGTATTGACAGGTTCTTAAATATATTTTTCAAACCAGTTCAGGGTGTTTTCCCATAATTCATACCACTCATTTTCCTCCATAAAATGCCCTGAATTTGGAAATTGATAATAACAGAGCTTATGAGGCGTTTTTTTGTAATGTGGTGCAAGTTGATCACAGAATGTTTTTGCATGGTGGGGAGAAACACTCCGGTCTTTCCCGGCATTCTGCGCCAGAACTGCCACGGGATAGAATTTGTGGGGATGGTTATGGGGGCTCATTTCCTGAAAATGTGCCCAGACAGGATTCCCCAGAATGGGAGCTATTGCTTTTATTCTGCTGTCCTGCAAAACCGATGCAAAGGCAATGTATCCTCCCATAGAAATTCCACAAACTCCAATTTTTTCATCAACAATAAGGTTCTGAGCTGAAAGTTCATCTATAAAACCAGGGATTTCCTCCACTGTGTCTTTCAGCATTGAATAATAAAATGGTTCAAATTCATAAGTTTCAGCCCTTTTTTCAAGATCTGGATATTTGCGTTCTCCGTGCCCTGCATTATCCACACCTATTACCAGAAACCCCCTGTCCGCCAGACTGTAATATTCTTTTAAATTCCTGCTTTTATCTGAAAATAGCCCATGGTAAAAAATTATAGTTCCCCGTTTAGCAGCTTGTTTGGGAGAATCTTTGAAAACAAGAGTCGCAGGTATATCAGAAAAGTGTTTATCTATCTGCATGGTTCACCTCTAATAAAGCCAGTTAAAATCTGAAATGGGAATTTTCCATTCAAAACTGCAACTTGTGCACTTAAAATATTTAAAGTTTTCGTCTGCACTTTCTTCAATATTGCATAATTTGTTACAGGAAGGGCAAAAAGCAAGAATTTCCATAAGAACTCCAATCAATTTTTAAAGGTACAATTTACTAATTCGGATGAATTTCCTCCAAATTGCCAGACTGTTAGCTATTTTCTTTGATTTTTTCCACTTTTCCATCCAATATGCGAAACTACTGTTTAAGCTCTTTGTTTTTGTAACAGTTTCTCTTATATTAAGTTCAAACAAAGAAGGCAGATCTATCGATCTGCCTTCTGTTTTGCATATTTCAGGTTAAGCTAACAAACAGCATTTCCTCTTTCAGTATAATCGGTGTGGAGAAGCTCATGGCTCTTGTGTCCACAGGGGCCTTCCGTAAGGAATTCCTCATAGATTTTCTTCACAACCGGGTTATCATGAGACTTTCTATAAGTCATACTTCTATCTTCGTTGTAGATAGCTTTGGCTCTGGCCTCACGGATTTCCAGGTTGGTGGGAATAGGCTGTCCGCCACCGCTGAGGCAGCCGCCGGGACAACACATAATTTCGATGAAGTGGTAATCCTTCAGTTTGCCTTCTGCCAACTGCTCCAGAACCCACCTGGCATTGGAAAGCCCGTGGGCAATCATTACCTTCAGGGTAGCGCCTTCCAGGAATTTCCAGTCATCCACAGCGTGAGTAACAGGAACTTCAGCGGTTCTGACACCTTCCATACCCCGGACCGGTTCCACCTCCAGGTTTTTAAAAGGTACTTCTTCGCCAGTGACAATTTCATAAGCTGTCCTTATGGCAGCTTCCATAACACCGCCGGTGGCTCCGAATATAATACCAGCGCCGGAACCCAGGCCCACGGGATCATCAAAATCACTCTTGGGCAGGTTAGGCAGATCCAGGCCGGTTGCTTTTATCATTCTTGCTAATTCACGGGTGGTCAGAACATAGTCAACATCCTGATATCCGGAATCGGTCATCTCGGGCCTTTCACATTCATACTTCTTGGCGGTACAAGGCATAAGTGAAACACTTACTATGTTTTTCGGATCTACGCCAGCTTTTTGAGCATAATAAGTTTTTACAATTGCTCCAAACATCTGCTGAGGGCTCTTACAGGTTGAAAGATGCTGCAACAATTCATTTCCGAATTGTTCGGCAAATTTAATCCAACCCGGCGAACAAGAAGTGATCTGAGGCAAAGCTACATCTTTCTTCTCAACCAGGGCCTTCTTCAAACGAAGAAGTAACTCGGTTCCTTCTTCCATAATTGTAAGGTCAGCGGTAAAGTTGGTATCAAAAACTTTATCGAAGCCCATTCTTTTTAAAGCTGTATTCAGCTGTTTTGTAACCGTGGTTCCTGGTTTAAGGCCGAACTCTTCGCCAATGGCTGCCCGTGGCGCGGGAGCAGTTTGAATGACCACATGTTTAGTGGGGTCTTCGATTGCCTTCCATACGTCATCGGTATCATCTCTTTCAGTAAGGGCGCCGGTAGGGCAACGAAGTATGCACTGTCCGCAGGCAACACAGAGGGCATCCATCATGGGTTTATCCATAAAAGTAACAACTTCCACTTCATTGCTTCTGCCCTTTATTCCGATGGCTCCCACATTTTGTAATTCCTGGCAGGTTCTTATGCAACGGAAACACCCGATACATTTATTCATATCTCTGACGATGGGGCTGTCCTTGATGATATCGTGAACAGGAAGTTTCCATTCGCCAAAAATCTTTTTGTCGATACCATATTCTTCACTTAAAGCTGAAAGTTCACATGAGCTGGATTTTATACAGGTTGTACAATCACCATAGTGCTCGCTGAGCAGCAATGACAAGATATTTTTTCTGGCATGACGAATCTCGGGAGACCAGGTTTTCACCTTCAGGCCGGGGCTGGCTGGATATGTGCAGGAGGTTTGAAGGTTTCTCTGTCCTTCGATTTCCACCACGCACATTCTGCAGGCGCCTGCCAGTCCCAGATCTTTATGATAGCAAAGTGTAGGAATGTTTATTCCGATTTTTCTGGCAGCATCCAGAACAGTACTTCCTTCGGGGACTTCAACTTCTCTGCCGTCTATTTCAATTTTAATCATTTTTTTAACTTCATTTTCTTTGGTTGCGGTATTAGTATTTGACATTATTTCCTCCTAACTTTACTTACAGGGTACTCTGCCCAGAATCTCATCAGTGAAGTTTTCCAGTATTGACACAAATGCGTTGGACGAGGTCTGTCCCAGGCCGCATTTGGAAGCTTTCTGCATTGATCTGGCCAGATCTTTGAGATATTCCAGATGCTGATTCGAGCATTCTCCGTTTTTAAGTTTTTCAATACCGTCCAACAATTTTACGTTGCCTTTTCTGCAAAGGAAACACTGGCCACATGATTCTTCCACGAAAAATTCCATGAAGTTCTCAGCCACTTCCAACATGTCTCTTTCAGGGCCAAAAACAATGATTGAACCGCCGGTGGCTACATCTTCATAGGTGATTTTTCTGTCAAAATCTTTTGCAGGCACACAGGAACCTGAAGCTCCGCCTACCTGGACAGCTTTGGCATCGCTTCCGCCCACTTTTGCCAATAATTCCTTCACCGTAATTCCCATTGGAAATTCATAGACTCCAGGGTTTTTACAGTCGCCAGAAACGCTGAATAATTTCATACCAGGGGTTTTCTCGGTTCCGTATTTAGAGAACCAGTCAGCGCCTTTTTCCAGAATCAGAGCTGCATCTACGAAGGTTTCCACATTGTTGACGGCGGTGGGGAATCCGTTGTATCCCACAACCACGGGGAAAGGAGGCCTGTCTCTGGGTTCTCCCCGTTTTCCTTCCAGGGACTCAATAAGGGCGGTTTCTTCTCCGCAAACGTAAGCGCCGGCGCCAAGCCTTATTTCAATATCGAAATCGAAGCCATCTTTACCGGCAACGCCATGGCCCAATAAACCATCAGCTTTTCTTTTGCCCAGAGTTTTTTCCAAATCTGACAGCATATATTTATATTCAGCTCTTAAATAGAGAATACCGTTCTTTGCCCCTATGGCATAGCCAGCTATGGTCATACCTTCAAAAACCAGGTTGGCATAATCGGATAATAAGAGCCTGTCTTTAAAGGTTCCGGGTTCGCCTTCATCGGCATTGCAGACCACATATTTTTCTTCGCCTTTGGAAGCTGCGGCTATCTGCCATTTTATTCCCGTTGGGAAACCTGCGCCTCCACGGCCTTTTAAACCTGATTTTTTAATTTCTTCAATAAGGTCAGCCCTAGACATTTCCAGAGCTTTTTTCAAAGCTGAGCCCGGTTTTTCTGAACCTGAAAGGATGGGGCCTTTTTCCCTGACGCTTTTTTCCACATTTTCGGAACTTTTGACCTTGCTAAGCTTGTTTTGTTTACAAAGATCAATTAATTCGGTTACATTCTGAGGTTTAACCTTTGTGAACACTTTGTTATTTATTAAAACAGCAGGGCCCTGGTCACACATTCCGAGACAACTGGCATATTCCAGAGAGAACATGCCATCTTTGGTGGTTTCTCCGAATTTGATATCCAGTTCATTTTCAAACTGCCGAGCTAAACGATCCTTATTAACCATGTCGCAAGACATGCTTTTGCACAGGTAAATAACATACTTACCCTTGGGCTCGGTTTTAAAGAAATGATAGAAAGACATTGTGCTGTAAACCTCAATAGGGCTAATATTGAGTTTTTTAGCAACATCCTGCATCATTTCATTAGAAATACTTCCGTATTTTTCCTGAAGCGTATGAAGCATGGGTAACAGAGCAGGCCTGGAACTTCCATACTTTTTGCCTAACTCTTCAACTTCTTTTCTGACTTTTTCCCTTTCTAATGTCGGCATATCAGTCTCCTTACAATTTATTTAATATTAATTAATAAAACAATTTATTTAAAAACTACCTGGTTCACCTGCCTTTCAAATATTGATAAATCTTATAAAAGAACAATTTAATTCAAAAAATAATATATAGATAGAGAAAAAATTCACATTCTTTCTCAGAACAATACCAGCGATTGTTACAACTATATTACATTTCCTTCATTCATTTCCTTCCATGGTTTTTATCAATTTTATTTTTTTTAAAATCAGGGAATTTTTATTTCAACTTTCTGTTCTAAAAAAATAGGAGAATTGTGTTTAAACAAGTAATATACAGAAAAAAGCCAGGAGAAAAACATGCAGAAAACCCCAAACAGTTTAAGGTTGCATTTAGGGATATTCGGGCGGCGAAATGTAGGAAAATCATCGTTAATGAATCAACTTTCAGAAAAAAACATTTCCATAGTATCGCCAAAAATGGGAACCACTACAGACCCTGTAAAAAAATCGATTGAAATTGAACCCCTTGGCCCGGTTTTATTGATGGACACTGCAGGGCTTGACGATGTGGGCGAACAGGGAAAATTGAGAGTTACCAAAACCAGACAAACCATTGAATCAACAGATCTGGGAATTCTTGTCATTGAACCCGGCTTGTGGGGAGATTTCGAAGAAGAACTTTTCAGGCTCTTTCAGAAGACTTCAGCGCCATTAATTGTTGCCATAAATAAAACTGACAAACAAGAACCTGATCCCAATATTATACATCAGTTGGAAAAAGAGGGCATCTCTTATTGCCGGGTATCTGCCTTGAAAGAAACCGGCATTGACACATTAAAGCATCTTCTTATTGAGAATGCGCCGGATTCGTGGATAAACGCGCCGCCTGTACTCAGAGACCTGGTTAACCCGGGTGATATAATTGTGCAGGTTATGCCTATTGATGTTGAAGCGCCTCTGGGTAGAATCCTTCTTCCCCAGGTCGCAGCTGTGCGTGAAGTCATGGACTGCGGAGCGGTTTCTATTGTAGTTAAAGAAACCGAGCTCAATGATGCAATTGAAAGTTTGATGCACCCTCCCGATATGGTAATCACTGATTCCCAGGCTTTTGAACTGGTAGGAAAACTAACCCCTGCCGAGAGCAGTTTGACTTCTTATTCCACCCTTTTTGCCAGGCACAAGGGCGACCTGCCTGCATACATAAGGGGGGTAAAAACTGTGGACAACTTACAGGACGGAGATAAGATACTGATTGCCGAGGCATGTATTCATCACCCCATCGGCAATGATATAGGAAGAGTTCAGATTCCTGCTAAACTGCAGAGATTTACGGGAAAAAACCTGATTTTTGAATTTCTGCAGGGAAAGGATTATCCTGACAATTTACAGGGTTACAAACTTGTGGTTCACTGCGGCGCCTGCGTTTTTAACCGTCGCCAGGTATTGCATCGCATCACAGAAGCTGAGAAACAGAAAGTTGCCATAACAAATTACGGAGTTCTTCTGGCTTACCTGGGAAATGTCTTACCCAGGGCAATCAAACCATTTTTTAAGGTTTATCCTGAACTTCAGAAATATTTTAACGGAGATGAAAATGAAAAGAACCGCCAATAAATTAAGATTACACATAGGAATTTTCGGTAAACGCAATGCGGGCAAATCTTCTGTTTTCAACCAGCTAGTGCGGCACGAAGCTGCCATTGTTTCCGAAGAGCCGGGGACAACTACAGACCCGGTAAAGAAATCTATGGAACACCATTTTCTGGGCCCCATTCTTGTAATAGATACTGCAGGGCTGGATGACACAGGTAAACTGGGAGAATTAAGAACCCGGCGGGCAAAGCAAATCCTGAAATCTATTGACTTTGCCATTATTGTTACCACGCCGGGCAAATGGGATAAAGACGAAGATGAATTATTGAAACAACTCAATATCAGAAAAATTCCTTTTGTTGTTTGTATTAACAAGACTGATTCGATTGAACCTGATTATTCAGAGATTGAAGAATTCAATAACCGGAATCTTAATTATGTCCTGATATCAGCCAAAACGGGAAAAAATATCCCGCAACTTATGAATGTAATTGAAAATGAGTTACCCTCGTATTGGTATCAGGCCAGGCCCATTGTAAGAGATCTTTTCCAGGAAAAGGAAATACTGGTATTGGTAGCCCCCGATGATTACCAGGCAGCGGCAACCAGAATACCCATCGCCTATAACCGCATTATCAGAGATTGTCTTGACAACGATGCCCAATGCGTGGTTACCGGTGAATCCCAACTGGGCAAGATTCTTAAAGCTCTGAAACAAAAACCGAAAGTTGTAATTGCTGATTCTAAAATATGGGAAAATTTAATAGATCAACTGGATGGAGAAATGATTTTTTCCAGTATTCCTGCAATTTTTGCCAGATACCGGGGAGATCTTCACAGATTCACTCAGGGAGCAAAAGACCTTGCAGGGTCATCGGCAAATCTGAATATTCATATTACCGATTTTACTCATAAATCTGTGAACAAACCCACAGATCAGATGCAAAAAACAACTGAGAAAATCGAACAATTCACCAGGCAAAATCATAAGTATATTTATTGTGGCCGCAAGGATTTTCCCGGCCATTTTAACGATAATGATTTTATTGTTCTGTTTAACGAAGAGGAAGTTACCAAGGAATATGTGTTTGACAAGATAGAAAAAGCCAGGCTAGAAAACATACCTATGACCAATTATGATATTTTAAGGGCTGTATTTAATGAAAGCAATAGCAGAATATTGAAATTTAAAGACGAGTAGGGAAAAATGAAACTAACTAAAACCGAGCTGATTACTTATTTAAAAACCGACGATGTCAATATTTTGCATGAACTTTTTTTCGAAGCAGATCGTTTAAGAAAAAAGTATGTTGGCGATGAAATTCATCTCCGGGGTTTGGTGGAATTTTCCAACATCTGCACCCGCAGTTGTCTTTATTGTGGAATAAGTAGAAAAAATACAAACTTACAGCGATATTTAATGAAACCTGAAGAAATTTTAGAAACTACCCAGAAAATTGTGGATGCAGGTTTTGGCACAATTGTTCTTCAGTCAGGTGAAGGCGCCCTGTTACCAGAAAAAATAACTGGCCTGATAAAAAAAATAAAGGAAAAATTTAATTTAGCCATTACCTTGAGCCTGGGAGAATTTGGTTTTGAAATTTTGAAAGAGTGGAAAGAAGCTGGCGCCAACCGGTATTTATTGAGGTTCGAAACCGGAATTCCAGGTTTATTTGAACGCATTCACCCCGGCTCCCCTCTTTCACGCCGCTTAAAAATTCTGAATGATTTAAAGGAACTGGGCTATGAGGCCGGCACCGGCATAATGATAGGAATACCAGGGCAAACCTATGAAAGCATAGCTGAAGATCTTTTATTAATGAAAAAAATGGATATTGATATGGTTGGCCTGGGCCCTTACATCCCACACCCCGACACTGAATTAGGAAAAGAATTTTTTGCGGGTAACAACCTACTGGTTCCCAATACCCAGGCAATGACTTTAAAAGTGCTGGCGTTGGCCAGAATTTTAATGCCGGATATAAATATTCCATCAACCACTGCCCTGGCAACTTTAAGCGAGGAGGGCAGAACATCGGGTTTAAACGCCGGAGCAAATGTAGTGATGCCCAATATGACCCCGGCACAATATCGTAAATGTTATGAAATCTATCCCAAAAAGAATGCCGAATTTTCTTTCGATACTCCAGAAGAAACCAGAGAAAAAATAAGTAAATATTTAAAAACAATTAATCGTATTTTCGGCAGGGGTAAAGGTAACCGGAAGCAGATAACATGATTTTTTCTGTTTTAATTCCACATTATAAAGAAGGAAATTTGGTATTTCTTTTTTAAGAATAGAAATATAAATTGTTTATGATTGGAGTTTATAATATGCAGGAAAACAAAATTGCAGGCTGGCGCTGGTTTGTACCCAGAAAATCAGAGATGATACAGAAGTTTCAGGAACTCAAAGGAGAAAATTCCGGGAAAGATGCTCAGATAATTGCAGAGAATCTTTTCAAGGAATGGCTTGCAAGCTTTATTCCCCGCAGATATAACGTCGATTCCGGGTATATTGTTTCGGAAAAATACAAAAAAGGCGAATATCCTTATTTTAACATTTTAATTTATGATCAGACTGAAGCTCCAGAGTTATGGAAAACCGCTTCAGACGGCAAAAAATTCCGGGTGATTCCCCCGGAATTTGTATATGCTATTTTTGAAGTTCGGCCTGAACTTACACCGGAAACAGCCATGGACACAATAAATAAACTGAAGGAAGTAAAACCATATCTTGAAAGAATTGAATCCGTGGAAGAAACATATAAAAAATATTTACCCGGTAAATTCTTTATGGGTTCAGTATTTTTTGAAATTAAACGAGAACAGGAATTCAACAAAGAGGTTCTTAATAACCTTAACCCCAGAGAATTGCTGAGGGGTTGTTTCGGTTCTATTGTATTATCCGGAGAAAACAAGGACAAGGATCTTACCTGCTGGATTGAACAGGGCATAATAGATAAAGACTTAAAATCCCGAGTGGGCAAAAATGGTAAATCTATTTTTGAAAACATCTGCTACTCAGATAGTTATAATTATGTGGAAGATAAGCAAATTTTTGTAACATCCGACTGGGAATATACCCAATTCGCAATTTTCGCCGTCGATATAATCCACCTTTTGAATAACCCCTTTGAATTGGCACGGGAATTGGAGCTTTTCGGTATTTCCTGGGCCAAGCCAAAGAAGATTCAGAGAAAATAACAGCTGAAACCGGCGAAAGCCGGTTTTTTTTAGTTTCTTTGAAGCCAATTTTTTAGTTTTTCCATTCCCTGGTCTATACTGACCTCAGGCTTGTAATCCAGGTCCCTTTCAGCTGAGGTTATGTCAAACCAATGAGCGCAGGAGAGTTCTTTTGCCAGGAAACGTGTCATTCTGGGTTCTTCTTTAATTTTCAGAATATTGTAAGCAAATTCCATTACCCCACCCAGAAAATAAGCAATATTTGAAGGAATGTGTTTTTCAACGGGTGGGAGACCCCCTGCTTCCAATATCTTATTCAGTATGATTTTCATTTTGAGAGGTTCATTGTTTGTTATAAAATATGTTTTTCCACTTATCTCACTGCCGGGTTCCAGTTTCTTAAATGCAAGTATATGGGCCTGCGCTGCATTGTCAATGTATACGGTATCTACCTTGTTATTACCGTCCCCCACAATTCTCAACTGGCCTTTTTCTGCCCTTTCAATTATCCGGGGAACAAGATGATTGTCTCCCGGCCCCCATATTAAATGAGGCCGCAATGATACAGTAGCCAGATTTTCAGAATTCGCTTCAATGACCAGCTGTTCAGCCTCAGCTTTTGTGCGGGGATAATACGAAAGAAAATTTGAAGGATACCCCACACTCTCATCATCCCCTTCCTGATCACAATTGTGAAAAACCACACTGGGGGAACTTGTGTAAATTAATTTTTTTACTCCATTCTCTTTGCAGGCATCAATTACATTTTTCGTTCCCAGAACGTTTGTATTATAATAATCTTCATAATCTCCCCAGATCCCAGCTTTTGCCGCCACATGAAATACTGCCCCACAATCTTTAACAGCCTGTTTTACATCTTCAAATTCCGCAAGCTCACCCTTTATTACTTCTACCCCCATTTTTTTCAGTTCAGGGTATTCTTTGCGGGAAAAACTTCTGACATTAACCCCCATCCCCACAAGACTCCTTACAATAGCTTTTCCCAGAAAACCCCCTCCACCAGTAACAAGAATATTCATCTGATTTTTGCCTGCGCCCATTGGGTTAATTCCTCCCGGAATATTTTTGCATTGTGCCTTACATCAACAGGAAAACTCCTGTGAAATAAAATGTCTTTTATGTCATCCTCTAAACCATTCTTTCTGGCAATTTCCCTGAGTTCATTTTTCAAGGTTGTATCTTCAATTTTTGTATTTTTTTCTTTTTCTACACAAAGAACCGGATAAACTTTTTTGTTTTTTACAGGGCCCACAATTGCCGTTCTGAATACTTCAGAATGATTATTAAACAAAGCTTCAGTTGGTATGGTAAACAAAGTTTTACTTTCAGTTACCACTCTATGAGATTTACGGCCACAGAACCAGACTCTGGCATTTTCATCCTTATAACCTACATCACCCATTCTGTGATAGAACCCGCCGTTTTGCATATCTGCAATTTTTGACACCCTGTTGGAATCTGGACGATTGTAATAACCTGCAGTAACGTTTTTGCCTTTAACCACAATTTCACCTATCTCATTTACCGGCAATTCAAGTTCATCGCTCCATTTTTCAATGGGATCATCACTGATTCTTATTATCTTCAAAGTAATTCCGTCAACAGGAAACCCAACACATGCCCCCTTGCCCTGCCTGGTAAGTTTACCAGTTTCTTCAAGAATTTCCTTGCTTCCAATATTGCAAACCGGCAAAGCTTCCGTAGCACCATAGGGAGTAAAAATTTCAATTCCTGATCGAAGCAGATTTGAAAATCTCTCCAGAGATTCCGGGTTTGCGGGAGCCCCCGCGGATATAACCCGCTTTAAGGATTCAATCTTTAACTTTTGTTTTTCTCCATATTTACTTAAAAGATTTATCAATGCCGGTGAAGCAAACATATTGGTCGGGCCAAAATCATGAATAGTTTTAAACAATTTTTCCGGGTCCGATTTTGCAGGGCACGAGGCATCCATATCGGGTATTATTGCAGTCATACCCAGAGTTGGGCCGAATAAGGCAAACAAAGGAAATGTTGCAAAATCTTTCTCGCCAGGTTGAATGTTGTAAACTTGCTTCAGCAATTCTATTTGCCGATTAAAAACTCTGTGGGTATAAATAACTCCTTTCGAGGGGCCTGTGCTTCCACTTGTGAAAAGAATTGCCGCCATATCATCAGGTTTGATTTCAGGCATACTATATTCTTTAATATCCTTACCCATTTCATAAAGTTCATCCAGGGTATAACCGCCCCAGCCAAATTTTCTTCCCACGGTAATTGAAGTTCTTATGGTTTCTTTTCCCCAGCCCAGTAAAATTCTTGCCAATTGAGCCCTGGGTATTCCTATAAAAGCCTCGGGCTCCGCTTCTCTTATGCTGGGTTTTAATTTTTTAACACCAATTCCCGGATCGATAAGGATTGGAACAGCTCCAACTTTAAACAGGGCAAAGGTCAGCGCGAAAAAATCCAAGCTGGGCTTTACCATCAGAACCGTTCTTACCCCTTTTTCTATGTTTACTTTTTCTAGAGCAGATGCCAGAATATCGCTCTGGCGGTTCAGTTGGCTTAAAGTATAATGAACATAAGAGTAATTGCCGTAAGCATCTGTTTTTGTCGGGCAAATTACTGCAGGTGTATGAGGATTGGTTCCGGCCATCACAGGAAGATGCGCTGCTATATTTGAAATGTTGTTTTCAGGCATTCAATCTACCATCTTTCAAGGGTTTTCCATTAAAAATCTTTTTACCAGAGAAAGAATTTCCTCTTTTTCATCCTCAATTATATAATGGCCGGCATCGGGGAATTTATGAGTTTCTGCACCTGGAAACTGTTCCTGCCATTTTCTCAGAAAACTTTCGTCAAACACAAAATCCTTCATACCCCAGCAAATTAACATTGGATGATTCCTGAACTGGTCAAGGTTATTTTCAACTTCATCTATACATTTATAAGAACAGTCTTCTTTTTTTAAAGGAATATCCCTGACAAATTGATAAACTGCAGTTCTTTGTTTCCAGTTCTGGTATGGCCTGATATATTGCCTTTTTTCCTCTGCTGACAATTTTTTCTTTTTACAACACCATTTCAATGCCAGCAAAACAAATAGATTCATACCCTGTACTAAATATTGTCCCAGAAAAGTATCTCTGCATATCCAGAGTGGCCAGGGAAACTGTTTGTCTTTGGGCAGATGAAAGGCAGATGTATTGAAAATTATAAATCTTTTAATCATTTCCGGATTTCTGACTGCAAACAGCATGCCAATCATTCCGCCCCAGTCGTGAACAGCCAGGGTTATTTTTCCATTAACACCAAGATGCTTAATGAGGTTTTCCAGGTCTTTGGCCCGCTGAATAAGAGAATAGTCATATTCCTCCAGAGAAGGTGTATCAGACAAACCGCAACCTATATGGTCGGGAGCGATAACCCGATAAGAACCTTCCAGTTCGCTCATTAAGCTTCTGAAATAATAAGACCAGGTGGGGTTGCCATGAAGAAAAAGAAGAGGTTCGCCCTGTCCCTGATTGATATAATGATATTTGTAACCACCCAAATCAAGAAAGTTACTTTTGAAAGGATAATCGGAACTACTCACCACTGCCAGCCTAACATAATACAGTTCAAACCACTGCCGATACCCAGGAATCCCACATTTTCACCGGGGTTCAGGAATTTTCTTTCTTCAGCAATAGCAGCTGTAATGGGTAGTGAAACGCTGCCGATATTACCCAGGAACGGAAATGTATCGAAATCTTTTTCCTTGGGAATACCCAGCGCTTTTAAAATTTTATTCTGATGCGTTGAGCCAACCTGGTGGCAGATTATTTTATCCACATCATCGGTTCTCCAATTCAACTCTTCCAGAAAATTATTCCATGTCCTCTCAGATAAAACAATACCGTTCTTCAGGACAGAAACCGAATCAGTCAGCATGACTTCTTCATAAGAACCATTTTCCCGGGGAACCATTCCCCAGGTACAGAGTTTGTGAAATTCTGGAGCTGAACAGGCAACCCCGCCCAGAAGCTTTTTGTCCGTCTTGTTATTGAAACTTCCATCGGTCAACAGAAGAGCTACGGATCCCGAACCACCGGTTAAGGTTGCAAGGTATTTTATGAAAGTGGGCATGGTTGGGTCAGCCAACATTTTTTGTATAGTTATTTCATTTATCTCCCTTGCAGATTCGCTGGAAACTATGAGGCCTGCCCGGCTTTGCCCCAATTCAATGCGGTTGGCAATTTCCACTATGCCATTCATAACTCCCAGGCAGGCATTGCTCAGATCGTAAACCAAACTGTCGGGGCTTATCTCCAACGCTGAAGCTATTTTACACGCAGTTGCAGGTTCAAAACCTTCCCGGCAGACTCCCCCATATATTAATACATCCACATCTTCAGGTTTTACATTGGATTCTGCAAACACTTTTTTTGCTGCAGCAACAGCACCATCGGAAAGAGGGGCCCCACCTGATTCCCACCATCTTCTTTCGCTGATGCCGGTCAAATTTTCGAATGTACGCCCGGTAATATTCAGTTTGTCAAAGAAGGGTTGCAGCATTTCTTCAATATCTTCAGTGGTTATCACCACCGGGGCCAATTCGTATCCAATTGAATCTAAAAAAACTTTTGTATATTTCATAATCATTAATTATTCTATATTTTTAAAGAAAAATCATTCATCTGGTAAATAATTCTGCCGTCAACCGACAAAAAACCATTGGCAAACATCACTCGGTGATCATTATCAATAGATTTTATCCAAACATCCACAGTAACCTTTTTATCCGCTGGAATTATTTGCCCTCTGTACAACCAGTCATGACGGGCACCGGGAACCATACTGACCATTGTGTTTTCATTCTGCCACTTCCATTTTTTAAAAGCCATGAATTTCATTAATTGAACCATAGACTCCAACCCCAATGAGCCCGGTATAACGGGGTCCTGATAAAAATGTGCCTTGAAGAACCAGGCTTCAGGGTTAACCTTCATACTGCCTCTGATGAACCCCAGTCCATAAGGGCCCCCGTCAGGAATATAAAGTTCAACTTCTTCAATCATCCTTAATTGCTCTCCGGGGAAAGGAGAACCAGAAGGATAAGGAAGGCTTTGAGCTTTGCTGATTTCATCACGGGCAGGCCTGTAAATATCAGGGGTCCTGATTCCAACCTGATCCTTGAGGGCATCCCTGGTGAAGAATCCGAAATATGTATCACCCTTGTAAATATAGTTTCCTTCGTTTAGGACAGTAAAATCATAGTTTTGAATTATCATGCCACCGGAATGGGAAACACCGGTCAGTTTTACTTCAGTGGTAAGAATACCCGTATCCGGTTTTACCATTGCATATTGAACAGCTGAGCCTCCAAGGTTTCTGAAAGAAAGATCCGTTTCACTGGTAAGGGCTGAGCCAACATAGGCAGCCAACCAACCGCAAGGTTGAAGGGCTACTTCCAGTAAAACAGAAAAAGGCATGTTATCCTGACGGTTTTCCCTGAAATACCATTCATCAGCGGGAACTTCATATTGCGCCAGAATCTCCCCACCAGCCTTCATTTTCCACTGCTCTGCATTGTTAATTCGAGTTATTCTGTCAAGGAATTTATAAGGATCGCCGGGCAACCGGGCAATAACTCTTTCACTGTCAAATACCCTGTATTTGTCGCCGAAAGCTTCCGATGGTTTTCCAACAGCAAATGCAATAATTGTATCATTGTCAAAGACCGGCTTCTGTTTTCCCACAGCTGATTTTCTTAAAAGATCTTCATCTTTTTGAGCCCATAATGTTTCCATCATTTCCTTTGAAGCTCCCGCCAACTGCAGTGACATATCGGTCATTTCAACCACGGGCCTTCCATCGGCATACATTATTGCGTCAGCAATAACAAAAGGTTCAGGACGATAACCAATTTCTTTTATGAAAATTTCGTATGATGCCTTTCTGGTTGTATGAATTACCTGTCCCCGGCATTTCAGTTTTCCAGCAACTCCGGGAACCGGCTCCCAATGGGTCTGTCCTTCTTCGCTCACCCACCCCATTCTCATCAGAAAAACTCTTAGAGTGTGCAAGCAACATTCATACATTAAAGTACCGGGCATAACATTATCATCGGAAAAATGACAGGTAAGAAACCAATCGTCAGGATGAATATCAGCTTCTGCCCTTACCAGGCCCAGGCTGTATTTACCGCCATCGGGTATTATTGCCGAAACCCGATGAATCAGTTCCATTTTTCCACCGGGTAATGTATATGGCTTCTCTAATTTCAAGCCTTTAAAATCAGGCCCAAAACAGGCAGTCAAATCCCCTTTGCGCAAATCTTCAATTTGTTTGTCAGAATATGCTTCTTCCCTCATTTCAACCAATGGCTTCCAGTTTGCGTGTACCTTGCCTTTCTGGGGCATTTTATCCAGAGCAGTATGAACCAGGCCTTTACCTTCTTTCAACTCTCGCTCAGTAAAGAATCCGGCGCATCCGTCACGCATTGTAAGGAAAGGTTTTCCGTTTACAGTACTGTCAAACTCAAACTTGAAAAGATAGGTGTTTCCCTGCCTGCAAAAATGCTTGATTCTTATATCATATTTTATTACGTTACCAGGTTCAGGCAGTGAATCATGAAAAGTTATCGTAGCATCGAGCAACCTATATACAGCTTCTCCTTTTGTCCTGAAATCAATCCCCAGGTACCCGCTGAGAAATAAATCAGCCTGTCCGGCCTCAACCGCTATGCATGTGGGAATCCTGTTCCCATCAAGATACCAGCTGTCAGGCCATATATCATGTTCAGTAACTACCCTTCCACAAGTTAAGGATCTGGGTTCACCTTCAATTGTTAAAATTCTGTCCACCAGCATCAGGGGTTCATTGGGAAGCCTGACCCTGGTGGGATAATTATCCACCGGGGCAAAACCGGGCCCCAGCACCTTGGCAATTGACCCCACTGCAAATTCCATACACATCTGCCTGTCCAGAGCGGCATTTTTAACAGGCTTTTCTACAGGACAAGGTTTTACCGGTGTCATTTCACCCAGTTCAGTTTTAATGTTACTAATATTAGTTACAATTCTGCCTTTCTCTTCATCTATTGACAGTTGCCGTATATTCTGGGGAGTGAAATTTCCGTTGATTGCCTCAGGCCCCGCCTGCTGAACCAGGGACATCTGAAATTGTAAATTCTGCAATATTGTATCAGCCATGTTTCTTGAAACCTTCAGGTATGTCTTATGGGCTTTTATTCTGGAAATCTGCATTTTTTCCAACTGCTCTATGGGTGTTCTCCTCACAGAACTTGAAATTGGTAAGCCAGCTCTTGTTTCCAGAGTATCTTCATATTTCTTCTCATGAATTAGAGCTGGAATTTCTTGAATTTTCCTTGACCTTTCTATTGAAGGGATTTCTATTTTTGTTAATCCGGTTTTAATTGAAATCTGTGGTTTTTTCCGGGCTTCTGATTTTTCTTTTAAAGATTGTCTTTTAAACAATTTATCAAATTTTACAGGAACTCTTTCTGCTGTAAGTTTTGCCAGAACCCGCAGCACATTTTCAACTTCGCTTCTTCCTGGAATAGAAGCTGAAATTGCGGCATAGTCTTTTTCTTTAAGATTTTCCTTAATAATTCTGGTAAAGGAATTTCCAGGCCCAATCTCTACAAAAATTCCAATGTTGTCTTCATATGCTTTGTTAATGAGCCGGGGAAAATCAAGGGTATTTACAGCCTGTGCCAGAATGGCATCGGCGGCCTTGTCAGATGTAACTTCGTATTTATCTCCCCATGCTGCGCTGTAAAAATCGATGCCTTCGGGTGGAGTCACTTTAAAATGGTGCAGTTCCCAATAGGGCTTTTCAACGGTTTTCAAAGCTTCGCAATGTGCCAGAGTAACACCTTTCAAGGGGACAGAGTTGCATTTGAGTTCGTTTATAACCTCTTCTACTTCTTCTTTCAAACCTCCGATTATTGATTCGTTTTCAGTGTTAACAATCAATAAATAAGCATGTTTTTTCGAGCCAACAACTTTTTTGATGTTTTCAGCTTTTTCATTAATTATGGAAATCAACCAGTCAACAACCTGTTCTTTTTTGAAATTCCATAACTTTTTGGCAGCCCGGTATTCCCCGGCCAGATCTTCGGTAAACAACGAAGATTGGTTCATCCGTTTCAGCATCAAATCTCTTTCCCGCCATACCCGCATACCGAATAAGGCAGAAGATTCACCCAGGCTATAACCCAGAACCGCCGAAGGTTCCACAGCAAAGTTTCTTAACAGATCAGAAACCAGGGTTCCGAAAGCTACCTGCCCGATCATTAAATCTCTTTTATTTTTATTCAATTCTTGATGTGAACAATAGTTCCAGAACAGGTCTGGTTTTATCTGGCCAAACAGAAATTCATTTTCTTTTTCCTGGTTTTCTATTATTTCAGGCCAATGCAGACAAATTTCTCTGCCCATCTGTTCATAGTGGTTACCCGAACCTGGATATACGAAAGCCAGGCGTTTTTGAGGATATAGGGGAGCCGGAGAATAATAAATACCCTCTTTACCCAGATCGGAATCTATTTTCATTTTCGGTGTTGCCTGTAGATGGCCCCGGGCTCTGTCGATTTTTTCAATCAGAACCCCCGAATCATCAACCACAATGGCCAGGGCTCTGGCTGTTTTATTTACACCCGTCTTTTCAAACCAGAGATGTGACAAATCATTAATTCTTTTTTCAGAATTTTCAACGACAAATGCCCGGAGATTTTCCAGGCCTGTCATCAAATCTATCGGGGTTTCCCCGTCAACTATAAAAATTCCATATCCAGTCTCAATTAACTTCATTTGTCATCCTCTGATTCTGTATATTCTTCTAAAATTACATGGGAACAATTCCCGTCAATCCCGAAACTGCCAACCATGGCACAACGGGGAATATGGCTTTTATTGGCAACCAGCTTCTGGGTTTTTGACGGTATGAAATAATTGGTCTTATCCGTCAATCCATCATCCAGGGGATTTTCTACAGAGGGAAAGCCTGGGACAACCTTTTGATTCAGCGATACGCAGGTTTTAATCACCGATAAAAGGCCAGATGCAGCACCGGTATGTCCCAAATCAGCTTTCGATGAAGACAATATCATTGGAGTTTCCCTCTGTCCTGAAAAAACTTTATTAATTACCTTGGCCTCAATCTTGTCTTCACGGGAACAACCAGCGCTGTTCAGTTCAAACAGGCTGACCCGATCCGGCCCTACACTGGCTTCATCCAAAGCCCGTTTCATCGACAGCATATAAGAATCATCATCGGGGAGGGGATTGGAAAAATCTCTGGCAGTGGAAAAACCAATCCCTTTAACGACTGCGAAAATATTATCTCCATCTTTTTCTGCATCCTCCAGGCGTTTCAGGACAAGAACTCCAGCTCCTTCGCCAAAAAGAACACCATTGGATTTTCCATCCAGGGGTTTTACATTGCCGGTACTGGTATAACAACGATGATGGGAAGCACATATAAGCGCCCGGATATCACCAGCCATATCCACTGCCCCGGCAAGAGCAAGATCAATTTCACCGGTTTGAAGTCCCCGGACTGCCAGGTCCAGGGCGCGTAAGCCTGAAGTTTCCTCGCTGGAAATAGCTATGGAAGGGCTCCCGAATTTGAACTCCCGGGCAATCCGGCTTGCAACTATGCTACCCAGCGCACCCATGGTACGATTTGCATTCAGGGGGGGGGAAAGCGCATCCTGAATCTGTTCGGCCCATTTTAATTTATCTTCATTCGAAGCATCAGGGCATAATTGTTCTACCCATTTTCGGGCCCTGTCTCTTATTTTCCAACGAACATGAAAATTAGTGGTGTTAAAATCGAAGCCAATTCCTATAAAGGCTGCTGTTTTTAAATGATCTTTCTTCTTCAACCCGGTTTTTTCAAGAGCCCGATTCGCGGTAAGCAACATAATCAACTGCTGGGGAAGCATTTCCTGCAACTCTACAGGAGGTATTCTGAATTGTCCCAACTCCGCTTTCAGTTCTTCAATACCATAACCCCAGAAAGGCAGAGCTGTATGCCTCCATTTATTAAACCACCTTGATTTGTCCACCCCGAACCAATTGGTTTTTGGGCCGGGCGACTTGTTTTCATCGGGTTTCAGCAGAGCTTTGGCCACTTTTTCCATATCGGCCCAGTTTCCAAAACATGCATCCATGCCAACCACAGCAACGGGAGGCAATTTTTTGTTATTTTTATTCTTTTCCACCTTGATGCCTTCATTGGGTTCCTCCAGCAAAACGTGGGCATTAATGCCGCCGAAACCAAAAGCGCTTACTGCTGCCCGCCGGGGAATGCCGGGCTCCCTATTCTTCCATTCCCTGCTTTGTTTTAAAATTTCAAAGGGACTGTTTTCAACATCGATTTTTGATGTGGGTTTTTCATAATTGGCAGTGGGAGGTAATTTCCTGTGTTTCATTGCCAGCAAAACCTTAATAAGCCCAGCAGCGCCGGCGCCGGTTAAAAGATGCCCTATGTTAGACTTTACCGACCCTATCACACATTGATTTGGCTGCCATTCATCCTGTTGCCACATTTTTTTCATACTGTTAAATTCAACAGCATCTCCCACCGGTGTTCCGGTTCCATGACATTCAACCAAATCGAGATAAGCCGGTTTCCAGCCGGTTTGTTCATATGCAGACTTCATAGCTCTGAGCTGGCCTTCCTGGTCGGGAGCCAGCAAATTGCCGGCTCTGTCATTGGAAAGGCCGATACCCTTGATTAACGCATAGATTCTGTCATTATGCCTCAGAGCATCTGATAATCTCTTCAGCACCACAACCCCAGCGCCTTCGCCAATAACCAGGCCGTTTCCCTTTTCATCAAAAGGCGAACTTACTCCCGTGGGAGAAAGCGCACCCAGCTGAGAAAAACCGGTCTGTGTGTACAAACAATCGGGGCGGGCAACTCCACCGGTAAACATTGCATCTGCTCTGCCCATCAACAATTCATCACAGGCATATTTAAGGGCATAAAGAGACGAAGCGCATGCCGAATCGGTGGTAAAGGTACCTCCACCCAGGCCCAGGGCTTTCGCCAGCAGACCTGCAGGAAGCCCATTAACATAGCGGTTTAAATAACTGACAGTTTCAAAATCCGGAGTTTCATCAGTGGAAAATAATTCTTCTTCCAGGGTTTTTCCCAGAATCTCATAAGACAAACGGGAAGCTTTTTCCGTGGGAAGAGCTATATTGCCCATAATAACCCCCACCCTGGATTTGTCAAGATTTTCTAAATCTGCATCTTTGTAAGCCTGAATTCCAGCTGCCAGTGTAATCTGAAAAAGTGGATCCAGTTTTTCTACCAATTCAAGATCAATAATAAAATCTTCGGGATGATAATTTCTTAAGTCAAAATCTCGAATAAAACAACCCCGGGTTGAATAAGCCCGGTCAACTTGATCATTATTTTTTGAATAAATTGTATCCCTGGAAATCACCCATCTCTCATCTGGCACTTCGCCAGATACGGATTTTCCTGACTCAATTATTTTCCAGAACTCATCCAGGTTGTCTGCTCCGGGAAAAACTCCTCCAATACCAACAATGGCAACAGGTTCAGTGAATTTCATTTTGCCTCGCTATTCAATTACAACTTTTTCTTTGAATCTATTTTTCTTGTATGCTTCATTAATTTTAGCACTGATAATGCATTCGAAGTTTTCCATTCTGGCAACCAGTTCTCCTTTTTCATTAAAAAATTCGATATCAGAAATTGCCTTGGAATCATTGGATTCTCTTACCTGGGCCTTCACCAGAACCTTATCTTTCGGGAACCTGGCAAATCTCTTCAGGCTGCCCACAAACATGGGAATCGACGCCTGGTCATAATTGGCATAACTCCATAAAATCAATGCCTGAAAAGCGCAATCCACAACCAGAGGGTCGGTAATCCATCGGCTGCGGGAAGGGTTTCTCATCCAGTCTTTTGCCCTGGGGGCTGCCTGGCATTCAAAAACTATCCCTTCATTTGAGCAGCCAGATACATTGACTATTCCATGCAAATCCTTACCATGAAAAAGATATTCTGAGTAAAATTCATCAGGTGGCGGGACACAATCTTCAAGGTTAAAATCATTAATTTCCGATTTACCTTCAGGAAGTTGATTCATCAAAACTACTTCCGCCGTAATATTCTTACTCCGGTTGCCATTGGAATCAAAAATATGTATTTCAGTGGAAATTTTAAAGGAATCATCCTGTTCCACAGGAACTGCCACTCTTGCCTCCAGAGTAAACTTATCGTCAGGCCCGAGTTTGATGGGTTGTAAAACCCGAAGATTATTTATGCTGAAGAATTTCAAACCCGGATTGTCGGCAACCGCAGCCTGGATCATTATTTCTGCGGAAAGAGCCAGGGGCATCACAGCTTTTTCGTCAATAATATGAGATTTCAGCACAGGAAACGAATTCAGGCTCAGTTCCTTTTCAAAAATTATTTTTGTATTCATTTTCTGTTTTTCCGAATTGTCCGATAACTGCTCATATTCGGGTTCTTTTTCACCGGGCATACTGCCAATAATAACTACCTCGGCAGTCTCAGCCCGGTTGAAGCTGATTTCCCTGAGCATCTGGTCTGCCCCCATTTCCAGGGGGATCACTCCCACACCCTCGCCGGCAAAAAGTTTCTTCAGTGATTCATTCACCATTCCGCCATCCCAGGGGCCCCAGTTAATTGAAACAACCCTGCAGCCTGACTGCATCTTCAATTTTTGAGCTGTCTTGTTCAAAATTTCATTGGATATGGCATAATCCACCTGCCCCTTTCTTCCGAAACGGGCTGTTGACGAAGAGAATAATACCAGAAAATTCAATTTCTGCGTATCAATTACTTCCAGAAGATTCTGAAGGCCAACCACCTTAGTATTGTAAACCCTGTCAAATTCCTCTGCCTTCTTGTCTTTTATGAACCTGTCAGCAATTACGCCGGCGCCATGAATGAAACCATTTATAACACCAATTTCATCGGTTATTTTCTCAACGAAGGATTTTAAGGCATCCCGGTCGCGAACATCCACAGAAAAATAATGAACCCTGGCACCAGCTTGTTCCATCCGGGCAATGTTTTCAGAAATTTCCCGGTTTGAAACAATCCGTTTATACTCCTGTCCCACCTGAACAGGGGTCAGACGGGTGGAAGAGTTTTGAATAATTCCTTTTTTAATATCCGCTTCCGCGGTGAGAGGCGCTAACCAGGAGGGTTCATCTGAAGGCCCGGGGCTCCGCCCCAGAAGTATTAAATTGATCTGCTTTTCACTGCCGGCTTTTTTTACCAGGTTGCAGGCACACTCGGCAGTAACTCCCCTGGCACCACCGGTTACCAGAACCACAGGGTTTGGACCAAGAGGTAAAACATCGGGGTTGAGTTCCTTTCCAACAGGAATGTATTTCAATGCTATTTCGAACCTGCCTTCGGAGTTTATTCCCACTTCAAGAGGGCCTGCAGTGAGTATTTCTTCAGCCAGAGCTTCATTCAAATCTTTTTTCTTCAGAGATGGGTCAACATCTATTGCCTTGAATGAAATTTTTCCCCATTCTTTTTCCGCGGTCTTAATCATACCTGCAATTCCACCCATCACCGGGCTGATTTTACTCGAAAGCCCCTTCAATCCGAAGTGCCCTCCCATGAAGGTTACAGAAGCAACCAGGCAATGCTCTCTGTTTTCAAGTTTTTTCCCAGCTCTTTGAAGCACAAAGAAAAGGTTCTTCATATCCTTATTATGAAAATTCTCACTGGCAATATAGAAAACCAGGCCTGCCAAATTTGATGGTATTTCTCTGGCCAGAGCCTGGTCTATAGTTAAAATTTCGGTGTTTTGCACCTTTTGATTCAGTGTTTTCTCAAATTGCCCTGCTTTTTCAGGTATATCTGAAACTATCCAAATAATATCATTATCTGATATCTGAATATTGTTTCTCTGGGCTTTAACAGGTTCCAGAACCGGAACAAGCCGTTTTAAAAAACTGTGTTCTTTCAGATTATTTTTTTTTTGAGCGGTTCCTACCAGAACCTTTTTAGATACTCCACCGTTGCCGTTCTTTTTTACAATAAACTCGGCAATATCCTTAAGGGTTTTCAGAACCCCCATATCTTCAGCTTTAATGCTGTCCGCACTGGGTATTTCTTCCTTCAGGGCCGAGAATATCTCTACACGTTTAATGGAGTCGATGCCAAGATCTGAGTCCAGGTTCATATTAAGTTCCAACATATCAACTGGATATCCGGTTTTTTCCGAAACCAGGCCCAGCAGCACCTGAGAAACCTGACCTTCATCAATATGAGAACTTTCAACGCAATTTCCAGAACAACAGCATTCCTCACTGCCGGCATTCCCTGTCACACTGGAAATAAACCCGGTTATATCCCGAAGGGTTTTCATGCTATTGATATGTTCAGGGCCGATGGATTCAGCTGCGGGTATTTTTTCCTTCAACCCGGAGAAAATTTCCACCCGCTTGATGGAGTCGATGCCCAGATCCGAGTCCAGGTTCATATCCAATTCCAGCATATCGGTGGGATAACCGGTTTTTTCCGCCACCAGGTCCATAAGAATCTTTTCCACATCACGGGCCCCAGAAGAAGCAACAGGACTGGCCTTGCCCTGTACCTGGCCACCGGCCTGTTTTGCCACAAACTCGGTGATATCACGCAAGGTTTTCATAGAGCCCATGTGTTCTGGGCCAATGCTGTCGGCCCCGGGAATCTTGTCTTTCAATGCTGAAAATATCTCCACCCTTTTTATGGAATCTATACCCAGATCCGAGTCCAGGTTCATATCCAATTCCAGCATATCGGTGGGGTATCCGGTTTTTTCCGCCACCAGGGATAAAAGCGTATTTTCAATTTTATCGGTTGAAACATTTACCGCTG
>CAZSLZ010000033.1:0-25244 GCA_964607865.1 uncultured bacterium | reverse complement strand
TCAGGACTTCCAGGGCAGAGTCGAATTTCTCTATCCGTTTTTCAATACCCACCATTTGTTCCAATACCAGAATTGCCTCCTCTACTTTATTACTGTCGTGAAGTTTCCTGGAAATTTCCCTGAAACAATCAACAGCTTCTGAAGGCCTTTCTTCTTTTAAATAAAGATCGATAATTACAGGGAACAACCTCTGGGCTTCAGCGGTATTTGAAGTTTCCAGGTTTCCTTCCAGAATTGCTATATATTCGTTTATTGCATCGTGGAATTTTGCCTGTTTCTCGTAAACCTGTGCGATTTTCTCCCGGTATTCAAAATAGGTTCCGAGATCTTCCTTATCTTTGTAAATCTGGGATATCCTCTGGTGAATATCAATTACTTCCTGATACTCGCTGCGATCCAGATGTAAATTAATCAATTCCTCAGAAAATGCCCGTCCGTTCTCTACGTCATCCTCTTCCAGGAATAATTCCACCAGATCTCTTCTCAATTCAAGGTCCATGGGCAACAGAGCTATGGCATCCTTTGCTGCGATAATCGCTTCATCGTTCTGTTTCATTCTCAGGAAATGTTGAATCAAAATTTTATAATGACGAATTGTTTCTTCAATTCTTAATTGATCTTTTAAAATAGTTATCAATTTCTGGCGATATACTACATTTTGCTCGTCAACTTCAAGAATGTTTTCAATTGTTACAATTGCAGGTTGAGTCATTTTCTTGTCGATATATATGTTGGCAACTTCCTTGAATTGTTCCACAGCCTGATCGGTGTCCCCCATTTTGGACGCGTTGTCAGCTATCCGCAATTTAATACTTAAATCATCCGGATTGTATTCCAGAATATTTCTGCAGTATTCTATGGAAGAACCCAGTTTATTCTCACGGGAGTTAACATTGGCAAGAACCAACAATTCTTCTTTTACCTTTTCTTCTTCATCACGGGCTTTATAAATATTACAAAGCCTTTCTCTTATAGTAACGTCGCCGGGCATAAATGCCAGCACATTTTTATAAAGCCCCTCGGCCTTGTCAAAATCTTCCGAATTTAAAAATATATCAGCCAAAGCTGAGGACTGACTTAGAACCTTTTCAATTTCACCGGCGGAAGCATAATGTTCAATCATTTTCTGGCGAACATCAACTCGTTCAGGGTCAGCTTCCAATATTTCCTTGTACAAACTTAATGCTTCATCGGTTTTGCTGGTTCTTTCATATATGTCAAGAATTTTATCCCTGATATCATTGCGTTCAGGCTCGTTTTCCAATATTTTCCTGTAATAGTCCAGCAGCTTTTCATTATTTCCGCTTTTTTCATATATTTTAATAATCTTTTCCTGAATGCCGGTTCGTGAGGGGGCCAGGGTAATGATTCGCTCGGCGAATTTTATTACATTCTCGTTGTCTTCCTTTTTTTCCAGAATTTCCAGCATGGCTGTAAGGATATCCAGGTTGGCAGGTTCCTGGTTTAAAACTTTCTGATATTCCGCCAGGGCAAGGTCATATTCTCCTTTTTCCACGTATGCCTGAGCCAACTTGTAAGTAACTTCCTTGGTTCCGGGAAATCTCTTGTTTACCTTCTCGTTTATCCGGTTGAGTTCTTCTTCGTCATTTTGTTCCTGGTATAATTTTATTACCATCAAATATTCGGGAAGAGCCTTGTCCTTGGCGCCCTGATCGTAAAAAATATCTGCAATTAACTCATGAGCCTTTTCATTTTTGGGATCCAGCTCCAGCAGTTTTTTACATACTGCAAAGGCTTCCTTACGCATTCCTTTTTCAAGATAGGTTTTTGACAGTGCCAGAAACTCAGGGACTGCTTCCTCGGGGTTTCCCTTACGCAAAATGTTGCTGATCAATTTTGAACGGGCAGAAAGGTTGGAAGGATCCATCTCCAGTATTTTCTGATAGATTTCGATAATCTTCTGGCGGGCTTCGGTATTTTCAGGATCCCATTCCAATAATTTTTCATAAACCCCTATAACCTTGTCAAGAAGGCCGTCGTTTTTATAAATCTCTGCAAGGTCCCGGTAAATCTCGAAAGCTCTCTGGGAATTACCCTGCTCGGCATGAATTTCCCCCAATCTTAATATTACATCTTTATTATCAGGTTCAAAACTCAAAATTCTTTCATATGCCCTTATTGCTTCTTCATATTGTTGATGCCTCACATACAGGTCTCCGGCATTTCTGAACCAGACCACGGTACTCTGGGGAGGTTTACCGCTACGGATAAATATTTCACCCAGCATTTCATAAGCATAGGCTGCCTCGTCGGGAGCCAGCCTTACTACTTCCTGAAACTCGCCAATTGCTTCCTTGTCTAATTCCTTTTGCATGAAAACCTGCCCCAGAAGGGCATGGGTTTTGGCATCGGATGCGTTATATTCCAGGCTTTTCTGAAGAGAGGAAACAGCTTCATCCAAACTGTTTTTTTCCATGTAGAGATAACCCATGTTGAAGAAAATAGCACCGCTGGCAGACTCTATGATTTCCTGAATTTGAGAAATGGCTTCCTGAACCGACTCGGGGTCATAACCTTCCATTTTAGAATGAAGAATAGAATCTAATTCCAGAATTTCCTGATAAATTCTAATGGCATCATCAATTTCGCCATCGACCTGACAGGCTTCTGCCCAATCAAAATACTCCACAATAACCTGTTGAAAGTCATGTTTTTCCAGGGTCAGGTTAATTATTTCTCTATGAACCTCTTCACTGGTGGGGTTTTCGGTAAGAGCAGCCTTATACATTTCTATAGCGCCCTCGGTATCACCGCCTGCAGCCAGTGACTGGGCTTCGGATACATATTCTTCAAAACCGTTGGACATAATTTCCTCCAATATCGATCTACTTAAACCTATAAAAAGGCAATATCGGCGCCTTTATATAGAATCAGTTAAAAATGAAAATTTCAACCGCTTATATTCTTCTTTACTTCCTTCAGTAAATCTACAGTATCTTTATAATGGGAATCCAGGGTGAGAATTGCCTGGAATTCATCAGCTGCTTTTTCGTATTTTTTTATACCCTGATACAGTTTGCCCAGATTATAATGTAAATCAATATAATCTTTCTTCTCAAACCCCTTCAGTTTAATTCCTTTTTCCAGGGTTTTGATGGCCAGGCTGACCATGGAAGGCTGCTGGGCAAAACAGATTCCCAGCATATTATGAGATTCCAGAACATAATCCTTGCTCTTACGGGTGGTTTGAAATTGTTCAATTGCCTGTTTCCACTTTTTAAGCTCCTTGTATATAATTCCCAGATGAAAATGAGCTTTATAGTCTTTCGTATCTTCAGCAATCCTGGATTTATAATCGTCAATAATATTTTTCTTTAAATCCTCATAGGAATCGTCTTTCTGAATCAACTCCAACAGAATACTGATTGCTTTGGAAGGCCGTTCCTCCTGAAGATAAAGTTTAACCAGATGCTCCATAGCCTGTTTGTGAGAAGAATCTATACTGTAAACCTTGTCGAATTCATAACGGGCTTCGGTAACATTATTCTTGTGTTCCAGATAAATTTTTCCAATTCTGAAATGCAATTCGGGGTTATTCTCATCTATGGTAAGAGCTTTCCTGTACATTTTTATTGCATCGTCCCAGTCTTCTTTCTCAACCAGAGTTTCAGCAACAATTTTCAATTGCTCCAGCCCCTTATCGAATTTTTCCGCCAGTACGTAAAATTCTGCCAACCTGTCACGCATAGATAAATTATCCGGGGATTTTTCCAGAAACTTCTGGTATAACTCAATTGCCTCATCGTACTTTCTATCTTTATGATAAACCTCAGATAGAACTTTTATTCCTTCCTGAGCCTTATCAATTTTATCCAACTCAAGATAAATTTCCACTAACTTATGGCGAACCTTATAATCATAACCTTTATAATCAAGGCAATTCTCATACCACTGCCTTGCCTCTTTATATTCATTATTATTGAATAACAAATTACCCACAATAACCTTTTCTTCATAGGCTGATTCCATATCATCCAGTTTCTCATAGAGGTTTACCAGTTTTTTGTGCGCCTCCAAGTCATCGGTAACAATTTCCACAACTTTTTTTAATTTATCAACGGCATTAACGAAATCATCATTCTGAATGTAACGCTGGGATAACAACTTCAACTCGGTTATCGCTTCTTCTCTATAATCGTAATCCACATAAACCGAAGCCAGTTTCTCCTGAACTTCCAACTCGGTAGTCAGAGTATAAATCTTTTTCAACACATCAATGGTAGAGTCAATCTTCTCCTGGGCTTCCAGGTGTCTTGCCAGAATATTCAAATGATACAGCGCCAACTGGTTCATTTCCTGTTTTAAATAAATTTCAGCCAAAGCTTCCCGGGCAAAAGAATTGTCTTCATCCAGGGCCAGGACATGTTGATAAATTCTCTGAGCTTCGTCAGGCTGTTCTGCACCGGTTAATTGATCGCCCAGCTTTACCAGCGAAACCACCGCATCTTCAATATTTTCAGCTATTAACTGGCATTTTATTAACTTCTTTAAGATTTCCGTATCAGATGAATCCTGGTCGAATAATTTGGAATAAGAACGGGATGCTTCATCCAAAAGGCCATATTTATAACTTAATTCAGCATATTCCAATAATTTCTCACGATTATCGGAATTGTCCTCCAGATACTCCTGAAAAAGAGGAAATACTTTCCCAAGATTTCCTTCTTCCAATAAATTGGTAATTTTTTCTTCGATGGATTCTTCAGGTTCAGGGAAGGGGCCGGGAATTTCCTCAAAATTCTCGGTTGCTACTTCTTCGGCAATTTCAATCTCGGGAGCTGAGGCAATTCCTTCCAGAATGCGGGTAGGAGGCAGCATGGTTTCTCCCTGTTCAACATCGGGAACCGGCATCTCCACTTCGGTGGTGACAGTTTCTTCGGCGTCAGCCTGCTCATTTTCCAAAAATTCTTCAGTGGTGGCAACAACTACGCCTTCCTCCCCGGTTTCATCTTCCTGTGAAAACAAACCGGGTAAGTCAGGTAGCATTACCGTTGCCGGGGCTGTCATACCCTTACTGTCCAGAAGCATGGTGGGGGTATGCATTTCTTCCAACTCAAAGTCTTCACTGCTTTCAGGTTTTTCGACAGAAGCCTTTTCATCTTCTTCTTTTTTTCTTTCCTCAGCTTCTCTGATTCTTTCTTCATCGGGAATTATATTTTCAATTTCCTCTGCCAACCTGAGCAGATCTCCAAAACCGCCGAATTCGTCATCAGAACCTCCGAATAAATCTCCCATATCCATTTCGTCACCCTGTTCCTGGCTTGGCAGTTGAACACCCGCTTCACTTTCCGGAACGTCAGGGATGGGCTCAATTTTTGCTTCGGTTTCTAAATCGGGGAATTCTTCTTCAATGCCTTCGAGTTCCAACACATTATCAGCGGAAATTTCAATCGCCTCTCTGGAAGTTATTTCATCCATGGCCTCACCAAGTTCATTTTCTGATAACTCGATTTCAGGAACTTCCATTTCCAGTTCTCCGGGAAGGGTGGAAATCTCTTCTTCTCCTGATGATATATTCAAACCCGAGGAATCAGCCAATTCTGAAATATCTTCTTCTGGTATTTCCAGAGAAGGAAGTTCCTCATCGGAACCCATTTCAATATTGAGCTCAGGTAACTCAGCAATTTCCCCTTCTTCAAGGATTTCCCCGGACAAAGGAATTTCATCTTCAATTTCAAGGGCGCTTATGTCTAATTCTTCATCAAGACCACCAATCTCGGATATCTCCTCGCCGGATAAGCCTGAAACCTCATCTCCGGTATCCAGACCGGACAACTCAATTTCCGGTATTTCATCCTTCCCCGGCTCTTCTTCCTTAAATACTGCATTAAGAGATTTCTTTTTTCTGCCTAACAAGCCACTGGAATATTTTTTCTTCTCCTCCGGCTTTTCTTCTACATCAGGCAGGGCAGCTTCATCAAGATCTGGCTCGGTATTGATTGCTGTCTGCATGTCTTCAATGTCAGGTAATTCCAATTCTATTTCCATTTCTTCTTCAGGCTCACTTTGAGTTTCTTCCAGGGAAATAGGTTCAATTTGTATTTCTTCATCTTCAGAAATTTGAAATTCCTGGCCCATACCCACATCCAAATCTATTCCTGCCTGCTGCTCCAGGGAATCCAGGTCATCCATTCCTTCCAAATCCGGCAAATCTTCCATGTCAAATTCGCCCTCTTCAGGAAATGCTGCCATGCCTATTTCCAGATCTCCTTCTGCAGACTCCTGGCTCTCCATCTCGGGAATTTCTTCCTCTGGTTCAATTCCACCCTCGGTTACAGGCATGTCATAAGCTCCGCTATGGGGAACTTCCATATCTGCCTCTTGTTGCAACTCCTTGTCATATTCATATTCTTGAGAAACTTTAAGCTCTTCCTCACCCACCTGAAGTTCTTCGGTCAGTTCGGCATTCTGAGCTGGCATGTCTTCTGTGAAATTCTCTTCAACAACCATTTCCTGTTCTTCAATTTCTTCAGAAACAACTACAGGTTCATTTTCAGGTTTTTCTTTTTTCAATGTTCTTCTTTTAGAAAGAAGGCCGGCGGGCTTTTTACCCAACCCTCCTCTCTTACCCATTCTCTTTCCGCCCAGGCTCTTGCTTCTCAGTCCTCCTCCAAGCTTGGAGGTTTTCTTCTTTGATAACCCCTTACGAAGGGAACTTCCTCTGCCAGCGAGAACTCCGCCTCCGCTCAGGCCCTTTCTTGTAAGCCCCCTGCGGGAACCTGCTTCCTGGTCCTGCTGCATTTCAGCATCTAACAAGATATCGCTCTGCCCGCTGTCTTCCCCTGTAAACTGAAGATCGTCGCCCACATTATGCCTGAAATCACGGATATCTTTTTTCAACCCTCGTTGCTGGCCGGGCATACTTGTTTCCTCACCATCTAAAGGCCCGGTTTCCGGCATTTCTGGCTCCTCAGGCGCTTCTGCTCCCGCCATTTCCTCCAATGATGAAGGGCCTGCAAACTCCAATTCGCCCTCTTCGATATCAAGTTGTCCAATTTCAGGGCTGTAAGCTTCCTCGTCGGAATCATCCTCAGGTTCAAGAGGAGCGCCCAGATTGGTCAATTCCCTGCAAGCTGTTGGATTTGTGGGATCTATCTTCAAAACCCTCTGATATAAGCGAATTGCTTTATCAACGTTGTCACCATACTGATGAGCACTTGCTGCCTGAAGATAATATTTCACAGCTTCGCCGGTAGCTCCCTGTGCCTGATATAATTCACCAAGCCGCTCTTTTGCAATTTCGTTCTGGGGGTCAAGTGACATAATTTTGCTGAATGCAAGAATTGCATCCCTGAACTGTCCTTTTTTCTGGCATACCTGCCCCAGAGCCATGAGGGCCTCGGTATGATTCAAATTCAAACGTAATATGGCTCTGAATTCATTTTCCGCGTCGTCATATTTTCCAAGTTGCATATAAAGGTTTCCCAAGGTAAACAATAACTGGGGGTCGTCGGAAACGATAATTTTCATTCTTCTGAAAGCTTCCGCAGCTTTTTCCATATTCCCCTGGTTTAAATATGCATTGGCAATTTTTCTATACTGGTTGGTTCCTTCCTGGATTTGTCCATAACTAATATAAATTTCAGCCAGTTCCAGCCCAATATCCAGGTTATCGGGAGCAATTTCCTGGGCATTTTTCAACAGTAAAATGGATTGATCTCCCTGTCCCAATTCGATATAAAGCCTAGCAAGCTCCAGCGACTGGTTTACAACCTCTTCCATGTCCCCTTTTTCTTTATAAATAAGAATAATCTTCATCCTGGCCTTATCATTCTCTGGTTGCAGTTTCATAATCCATTCTGCGACTTCCACAGCGAGGTCGTATTCTTCTTTTTGCTCGAGGATATCAATCATAATAAAATATTGCTGAATAACTTCAGAGATAAGCCCTCTCATGGCATACATTTGAGCAAGCTTGGAGCATGCTTCTTCATTCTGAGGATCCTCTTCCAGCACCTGATTATATTTTTCTATAGCCAAATCCCATTCTTTATTTTTTCTTGCTTCTTCCGCCTCATTCATCAAGGCTAGTGCATTGTCGGGCATTATTTTACCACCTTCCAGGGTATTACATGTTATTTAACAACAAATCCTTCGTTACGAGCATGTTAGTCGCGTTCCACAGCTTTTTTTATTTTTTTTGCAACATTAGATAGTATAAAAAAAGCAAAAATAATTCCCATGCAATAGGGATATATTCTTTATTTCTCATCATTTTCCTTTATAATTTCTAATGATGAAATCACATTTCTTATTTTCATTTCAAGTGTTTTTAGGATTCTGTTTTACATCTTTTTTTATATTCGAGCTGCACATAATAATAGTATAAGTTCGCAGGAAATTATTCAAAAAAAAAGGAGATCTTAAAGATCTCCTTTTTTTACTTATTTTGCAACTTATTGGTTGATAATTTTGGGGGTTATCATAATGACAACTTCGCCTTTAGATCTATCAATTGAAGTGTTTGAGAAAAGCTTGCCAAGTATAGGTATGTCTCCCAATAATGGTAACTTGGAAACTGCTTTTCTTGTTGATTCATTTACCATTCCACCAATTACGATTGTGTTACTATCCTTTACACGGATAGTCAGACTTGCTGATCTTTCGGTTGTTCTTGGATACTGGTTATTGATAAGCTCACGCAGGTCAGATACGGTAGTCGCCACATCGGTGGTGATATATCCGTCTGAAGTAATTGTGGGCTTTACAGTAAGCTGAATACCGATATCAATGTAAATTACCTGATACTGACCAGCTCTCGGATCGTAATAAACGATGGGATACTTGTCGCCAATGTGAATCTGTGCAGACTGTCCGCTGATAGCCGCCACTCTGGGGGTAGCCAACACTTTGGCTTCACCCTGGGTGATCTGCAGTGATAATGCAGAAGTAAGCACAAAGGGATTTCTCACAAAGAATCCTATAGGCGATCCGGCATAGTCGGGCGGGCCTGTTGACCATGGGTCAAAGGGTTCGCCATTGTAAGCCTGATAACCTGTCGGGCTTGCATTATTTGCATAGTCGTCAGGTATTTCACTCCAAGTGATGGGTTGTGTACCATCTCCGGTACCAATCTGCCAACTTACACCAAGATTCTTGGCTCCAGTTTCTGAAAGGTCAACCACCTTAATGGAAATCATAACCTGTTCCAGGGGAATATCCAGATCTTCCAGAGCGGTTTTTGCTCTTTCAATCTGTGATTCATATCCCTTGAAGATTATGGCGTTGAGCCTGGGCTCAACTTCCATTGTTGCCGGCGCATCTGCACCAAGCAAAGTCTGGATTGTCGGGATTAATGCATTGGCATCGCCATATTTTACCCTGTAGATCTCAACTGTTTCAGAAGGCATTGCCGGGGCTTCCGGTGCCGGAATATCTATACCGGTTATCATGCCTCTGATTTCTTCCATCATTTCAGGATTTGCTTGAACTATAATTGCATTTCCCTGGGGTGATGAATGAGCCTCAACCAGGGGGAATGATGCTTTGATTGTATCAATAGCGTCACCTGCTGAGAGGTATTCTAATCTGATAGTTTCAATCTGAACATCTCCACTTGGTTGGTAAGCAATCACATCAGGAGTTATGGCATTGACAGTATCTTCTGATCCTACGAATAAAATATTTCCCAACTTTTTCTGTTTAAAACCGTTCAATTGAACGATGATATTCAGAGCCGTCTGAGCAGAAACATCTTTCAAACTCATGGTTACAGAACCGGTAACTGATGAATCGGTCACCAGGTTAAGCTCCAATTCTTTTGCCAAAAGTTTTAACACGTAAATGAGATCTGCATTAACAAAGTCAATGCTAACCAGTTTTACGGGTTTAGTTTTTGCTTTCTTCTTGGCTGCTGCTTTTCTCTTCTGGGCCTTGATATTGACATGGTCAAAAGGCTCACAGGTATCTTTCTCTTGTATTGTTGTGGGTTCTTCTACCGGTTCAGGTGTTTTTTCTACCACTTTTTCCTCAGTAGTTACCTTGGGAACAGCTTTCGAGACTTTCGCTGCCACGGTCTGAGTACTCATGGTCAGAACAAATCCCCTTCCACCTTCTGCCGCTTCGATGGAATATTTTACCGGGTGAAGGACATCAACAACAAGGCGAGCTTTACCTGCAGAAGTGCGCATTAATTTGGCTCTCTCAATAATACCCTTGTCGATTTGAACAATCTTTTCGGCGCTTTCTAATATTGCCACCGATGACATCTCAACGACAATGGACTGTTTTGGCTCGCAAGAGCTCGTTACTCGGTAGTGGACCGGGCCATTGGCATTTACATGTATCTCTACAATTTCGTCAGATTTCTTCACAGTCATTCCGGTGACTGTGGATGCATAACATGCGTAACTGACCAGTAAAACCATGGCAATGGTCAAAACTCCGAGTCTGGCTATTTTCCAGCCTCGTTTTCTGGACATTGTTTCTTGATACACCTCCTACAAAGAATGTTTCTTAAGATATTTTTATAAAAAATAGACGTGCGGCTGTCTATTCCAAACTTAACTTCGTGGAAAAGTTTTTTTCTCCTTCTTTCTTGAAAAAACATGATTTTTTCAAGAAAAGATTTACGGCGGAATTATTTATCTTCCGCCGGGGCCGCCCTTTCCACCGGGGCCACCTTTACCACCGCCGGCTCCGCCGGCTCCGCCGCCTTTACTTTCATCGCCTCCGGGAACTTTGGGACCCGACTCGGTATCAGAAGAGCTTTCAGTTTCAGCAGGCAAGCCAACGTCTTCCTTCAAGGGTAACTTTGCAATATAACCCTTGGCTTTTAATGTAACCATGTCCTGTGTTACGGAGGCTACGTTCCATTCCCCGACTTTATCGCCGTTTCTTACGAGATAACTCTTAGTCGAACTTTTCAATATAGCCTGGTAACCGCCATTAACACGCATAATACCAGTTACTTCAACTCCTATTGAACTGCCGGTTACTTCCTGAATTGTGTCCTTTGGGGATTCCTTTGTTTCTGTGGGAGTAGGAGTTACTTCTTCGGGCACAATCGGGCTATCCAGAGATTGAGCGGAAACAGCCAATGTGAAGGGATCTCTGTAAGATTTTCTGGTAAATTTACCAGTAATAGGAGTAGGAGAAGCTTCTTCAGGAGTTTCGGTTTCCTCAGCGATAGGATCAATTGCGTCAGTTGCAGTAATTTCAACCGGAGCTTTGGGTTCGTCATTCTCTTTCTTTTCTTCTTTCTTCCCAGAACACCCGGAAAATACCAATAATACCACTAGTATAATAGGTAACCATATGGCTGAGAATGAAAGGATATTCCTTTTTCTCATTTATTTGCACCTCCAATTGCAGGAAAAATCCTGTCTGATTTCATGTTATTGGGTAGTAGCTGCGTCGGGATCGTATTGAGTGGTAATATTAAACTTATAAGTAATTTCGCCACCTTTTGCCTTACCACGACTGGCTCCAGATAAATCAGCAGTCTTGAAATACCGGGAATTCTGGATATTCTGCATAAAATCGGAAATTGATTTCAAGGGTTTCTCTCCGCCAATTCCCACAGATTCGCCAGAAAACTTGATCAATTTCTTATTCGGGTCAATATCTATCTTTGAAACATAAATATTCTTTGGAATAATAAATGCTAACTCGTCCAATAGATTTGCATATCGAATTGGGTCATAAACCAACTGCTTGATAATGTTGATCTGGGTTTCCAGTTCTCTGTTAACCTCTTCCAGTTCTCGGATCTTGGGAATCTGGCCTTCTATTTTTCTGATCTTCTCTTCAACTTCTGCAATCTCTTTCTTTTTTACGGTAATTTTCTGACTTAAGGTATTGCCGTAAAAATAGAACAGGACTACAGAAATAATGACAATAATAATCAGAAAGAAGATCATGGGATCAAAACCCATTCTTCGACCTGGCTTGTCAAGTAGATCTACTTTTATTGTCATTTCTTCACCTCCGGGAGGATTAATTGCTTTTTTTATTCAAATTGCCAAAGTGCCAGGCCCAATACCGCCATCATGGTAGGAGCCTTTTCCTGTAACTCTTCAGGGGTATAACCCGGCACATCGGTAATATCTATATTTACAAGCGGATTCGCTAATCCGCAGGGAATTCCTAACTCATTCGCCATGTATTCATCAATGTTCTTAAATTTCGAAGTTCCTCCGGAAATTACAACAAAATCTACCGATTCGCCGGAATAGCGAGAACGATAATAATCAAAGGAACGTTGAATTTCAGTCATCAAATCATTTAAAACAGGCAAAATAACATTAAATATTCGCATGGTGGTAGGCGCCACCGGAGTGGCATCCTTTTCCACCCGAATAATGCCTTTTTCTTTCTTCAATTTCTCAGCTTCCTCGAAACTGAGATTTAATGATTGGCCTATTGCCTTGGTAAAACTGTTACCTGCAATTGATATCGAACGGTTGTGCCGTAACAGGCCATCCTTAAATATATTAATACTGGAAAAACTCGCACCAAGATTAATCAAACTTATTGTCTGTTTTTTAACTTCATCGGAAAGGTTTGCCATAATTGCCCGGGATAATGCCGAAGGCTCCAGGTCAATATACTTGGGGGTTATTCCCGACAAACTGATAACATCTTGAATTCCATTCACCATTTCGTTGGGAGCTGCTACCAGCAGTACTTCCATCATGCTTTCTTCGCCCTCAACCTCAGGGCGTAAAACCGATCCTCTAACTACTGCTTCCGATACTGAATAAGGCAAATACCGTTCTGCTTCAAAACGTATTGCGTTTTGCATTTCATGCCTTTTCATCTGGGTCATCATAATAGGGCGAATCACAACAGAACGTCCCGTCACTGCTCCCACTGCCTTATCCATTGTCATCTGGCTGTTTGCCAGTAAATCCTTAAGGGCATCTGCCAATGCTCCAGGGTCGGTGACCAAACCATCTTTTAATGTCATAGCGGGAGTAGGGCCTTCGGTATATCTCTCCATTTTATAACCCGTATTGGTCTTACTCAACTCTACCATCTTGATCGAACTTGTTCCTATATCAAGCCCCCCTATAGCGCTGGGGGCTGAAAAACCACCAAATAATTTCTTGAAAAAGTCCATCTAGTTCAAGTCACCTCCCTTCTTTTTTGGCAACAAATATCTGGTTTTCTTCAATCTTAATCATTAATCTTCTAACCATTTCTTTTTTATAGTCGAAAAACTCCAAGTGTTCTTTCTATATTTTTATCTTTTTCCCTTCAATATTAAATTTTTATAGATTTCATTAAAAAAACAGAAAATTAGAAGCCAATATTAACTAACAGCTCGGGCCAGTTCAAATAATAATATATTATTTTGTCTCCTAAATATATCACTATTAAAGTAGCTACAGTCAGGAAACAACCGAAAGGAACCTGGTCCTTACCTGTCTTTCTGCCCATCAATAGCATGGGAGCCATAAATGCCACACCCACCAATACCGAAACAAAAAATACAGCTGCGGTTTTCTGGGCCCCCAGAAAAGCACCCAGTAACAAGGCAAACTTAATATCACCGCCACCCATTGCCTCTCTTTTAGCCAGGGCTGTTCCCACCACTCCAATTATGTAGAAAGCTGCGAACCAGAAAATTGCCCCAACAAGTGAATGAAGAAAACTATCCAGGTGAATCCAGGTGGGCAATGATTTATCCAGAACCTGGTACAACTTGACAGTTGCCGGCAATTCACCGGTATTATACATGCTCCAACCCAGTTCATGTAGATTAACCGGAGTAAAATATTTCGCAGGGACAAATATTGCCCCGATTGTTCCCGCCAGTGAAAAAGGAACAGTAATCTCATCCAATATCAGCCAATGGTCAAAATCTATCCAGAAGACCACAATGCAGAGGGCAGCCAGTAAATAATAATAAAAGAATACAAAAAGGTTCTGTGTTCCGTAAACATAAAACAGCGAACCACAAATTAAACCGGACAGCAGCTCATTAAGAGCATAGCGGGGTGAAATCTTTCCCTTGCAGTAGTAGCACTTTCCCCCCAGAAGGATATAACTGAACACAGGTATATTCATCCACCACTTAATCATTTCTCCGCATTTCGGGCAAAATGAACGGGCAGGCCGGCTCACCGAGAGTTCTTCACCTAAGAATTCCTTATAAATATTGAAAGTATGGGCCATGACTCCGGTAATGACCGACTCGGGCATTATGGTGGCCACACAGAAAGCTTCCGCATACAGAAAAGGCTCCAGTTTTATTTCCTTCTTTTTCTTTTTCTTTAATAAACTGTTAAATAAGTTTTTCCACCATAAGAATATATCTCCAAACAAGTCACTGGGCCGGCTTTCATAAAACAAATCATCAAAACAAAACACCCTGGGTGGTAAACGAAATATACAAACATTTAAAAAGCTACCCACCAACATGCCGTAAACAGTAGCAACTGTTGTCCAGAACCAGGTCATCAATCAATTCCTTTCCTTCTGACAATTAAACTTCTGAAATCCCATATTTTAAATAAATCGGGCTTAAAATCTGAATATTCGCCCAGATACTTCATAGCCCTTTCATTATTATTTGTTCTTACATAAAAAAGAATGATATTCAAATAAGGCCAGTCTTCCCGAGAATATTGTTCCAACACTCTTTTATAATACAACCCGGCTTGGTTTATATTCCCCAACTGTTCATTGAGGGTGGCAAAATCAGTTAAAAATACTGGCTGATATGGATCAGTTTCTACCGCAGCCTTATAATACTTATATGCCAGTCCGGGCTGGCCAAACCTCCTGTATAACCTGCCCAGGTCGGCATAGGCATAAGGGTTTCCTGGATTCAGCCTGATACTGTTAAAATAATTCTCAATGGCAAGGTTTCCAGCCTCAAGAGCATATTCCTGGTTATTTACGACTATGGCAAATTCTTCATGGACTTTTCCCAGGCCCAACCAGTATTCATAGTTTTTTGAATCCAGGTTAACAGCTTTTTTCATGTTGGAAGAAGCCAGGTTAAACACCCAGATATTCGCCTTATCACCGGCAGCAGTGTCGAAATATTTTCTGTATGAACTTCCCCGGCTGTAATAGTAACTGGCTGCAACTTTTCTTCCTGCATCACAGGTAATTAAGCCACCACAAATTATAACAACTACTGCCAGCACAATTTTAACCGCGTTGAAACCCGCAGTAACTTTCTCTTCTTCCACCGGCCTCCGGATAAAATAGATTCCACAGAAAGCTGAAAAAATCCAGAATAGAATATCTACGGGTAAAACCGAAAAGACAGCCAGGTGATGGATTAAGAAAGCACAAACCCCTGCAGCGTAACCTGCAATCACCATTTCTTCCTTTTCAGGCAGAGTGTCAAAGTGATTCCTGAAAAAAGCCAGCCCCTTATAAAAAAGATAAAAAATGAAGCCCAGAAAGCACAGAAGGGCAAAAACACCAGAAAAGACCCCAATATCCAGGTAAATATTATGAGAGGAGCCTGGTATTCGTTTTCGCGCTCTCATTAACTCAGGCTCCAGATATTTATATGGAAAATACACCTTGCCAAAATTATCAGGGCCCACCCCCAGCCAGGGATTATCCCTGATTAAACTCATGGCAACCTTCAGGAGATAAATCCGGGCGGAAACATTTCTTTCGGCGGGGTTTCTGAAGGCTTCCATCCTGCCAACTAAAGTTTGATTCGTAACCCCGGCATTTTCCAGGATTAAAATCAAACCAACCCCAAGAGCAATAAGCAGAATAATTGCAATTACTTTTTTATAGTTTTCCTTGAGCTTGTTCCACCCCACAGCTGCAACAACTATTACCGATGAACCCAGCATTGAAACAAGGCCGGTACGGGTATAGGTAAAAATATTAACAAAAATCAGAAAACCCGCCAAAATTACCCAGAGCCAGCTTCTTATTTTAATTTTCTCATAGAATACCATTGAAAGTACCAGAGGTATAATCATGGAAAGAAAGGCAGAGAGAAAATCCGGGTTGCCCAGAGTTGATATACTCCTGTTTTTTACCAGTTCAACCTGCACCCAGTTTACAAAATCAAGGCCAAAATGCTGAATCAGCGAATAGACAGCCACTATAACCCCCAGAATTACAGCCAGGTGATAAAATTTTTCACCCTGTTCCTTATTAAAAGCAGTAAATACCAGAACAAAGACAATAATATTGAAAGCCAGGTCAATCATATACGGCATACTGGATATGACATCGACACCGGTAAAAACTGAAACCGCGGTAATTAGAAGATAGGCTCCCAGTAAAAACACCGGTGGAGATTTAAGGCGTTTTACGAATGTGGGTTCCAGGTTGAAGAACCAGAATGCCAGGGCTATAGTACCAAAGAAATATAAGAAAAAACGTTTAGGCAGGACAAAAGTTTCGGACAGCCTGGTAGAGAATGCCAGAACCAGAGTATAGACAAGAAGAGTAACAATTAATAGAAATGTCTTTTTATTATTCTTTATCATCAGCCCTACCGGTTTTGAAAGTCTGGTTCAGTTTTTCCTCCCAGTTTCTACCCTTTTCCTTATAGAACTTCTGAAATAATTTATCTATCTTACCAGATGAGAACAGGAATAAAAATGCCAGAATAAAACAGGTAACAGGGAACCAGTTGCCATAAAGGGTATAGAAACTTTTTTCATTCCTGGTATAAACTGTATTTAACAGATACACTTTTTCAAAAATATCAGTTTTTTGGATTACATTGCCCCAGGGATCAACCACGCCAGATATTCCCGTATTTGCGGATTGCAAAAACCAGACACGGTTTTCAATGGCCCGGAATTTTCCCATAATAAAATGGGTTTTTGCCATATTGGTTCTTAGAAACCAGGCATTGTTGGTAATGGCCACCAGAAATTCAGCGCCGTTCTTTACCATTTTACGGCCAAGAAAGTCAAACATTGATTCAAAACAGATCAGGGTTCCGAATTTTACCCCCCGGGCATTAAACACTGTAGCCCTTTTACCGGGAGTATAATAACTGGTTCTGCTGAATAATTTATACTGTCTGAATTTTTCTGGAAGGGGTAGATATTCCGACATGGGAACCAACTGGATTTTTCTGAAGGTGTCCTGAACCTCTCCCTGCTGGTTCAAAAGGACAGCTGCATTATAAACTTCCCCTCCATTACGCTCTATGAGCCCTGTTAAAAGATAGATACGGTTTTTACGGACTGTGTTGGTTAAAAAGGTCTTTATTTTTTTATCATTAAGAGGATCGCCATGAGGGATGGCTGTTTCAGGCCATATAACAATCTCGGCGCCGGCCCCTGCCATTTTTTCTGTTTGTTCCGATAAAATTTTCAAATTGGGAATAAAGGTTTCTTTTTCCCACTTTATGTTCTCGGGAATATTGGGTTGGGCGATCCCCACCTTTACCGGTTTTCTTCCCAACTCTTCGTAAGCCCCGAAACGCACCTGATAGGGTATGGAAAATCTTCCCATTGCAATCACCGCAAAAAACAGGACAAAAAAACAGATTAAATAATATCTTAAAACTTTATTATTGGCATTTTGACCTAACATATCTCTCTTGATAGTCCATATCTGCCCGAAAAACGCAAAAAATTTAAAGTTTTTCCATGGTTCCAACCCCAGTTCCTTACCCCTTTGAATAATTCCCAGAATTGTTTCAGCAACCAGGGTGTTAAATGCCACCAGAAAGAATGAAATTCCAAAAACCCCGGTAACCGACGCCAGTTGGGCAAGAGCGGAAAAGTCATACTGCGTAAGGCCCAGCATTCCATAAGCAAAACCGAATATACCCTGGTTTTTCAGCCATTCCAACCCCACCCACAACAGGGGAGGCACAACCAGCCTTGCCCAGTGGCGTGCCGGGGCATATTTTTCTGAGAACCAACCCCAAAGCCCAAAAAACAGGGCAAAATGGAGAGCCCAATAAATTCCCCCAAAGAGGAATGGTTCCCAGCCAAAAATTAAAAGAAACCTGGTAATTCCCATTATAAAGCCCAGGCCGAAGATTTGCCCCAACAGCAAACCCTTCCAGAATCCCGAATTATTGGTGGCAACAAGGGCGGGTACCAGGCAAAACCACGCCAGCAGCCACATATCCGGCAGAGGAAAGGCCATTATGGCCAATATGCAGGAAATCACAACCAGTATTAATCTATATGTAAATTTCATATTCTTCATTTCAATAATAATGTAACCATAAATTATACTTTAATTCAATAAATATTAATTGGCTATTTTATTAAATTCGGTTTTTCCCTTCCACAAAGATTTTATCTGTTTTTCCAGGATGTTTATTATTTTTGTAATATATATTTATAAATGGAAGGAATTTATGGGTATAACTATTTTTTCAAAAAATATAGATTCTTATTTTAACCTCCGCCTGGCAGAGGAAGCTGGAAAAACAGGGATTTCCATACAGTTGGCAAACCCTTTTAATTGCATTCTTCATACCGACGGGGTTGAATTTGACGGAAAAAGAATACCCCATGGCGAAATTTGCATTATTCGCACCCCGCCATACCGAGAGCAAAAAGATTATATTCATTTACTGGGAAAAATTCTTTCCTCCACAGGAAACAGAGTTATTAATCCGGTGGAAGCAATTGAAATAACCGGTAACAAATTCTTAACTCTTTCGAGGGCAAAAACCAGGAATATTCCTGTTTTGGAATCTGTGGCTGTAAAAAATTTAAAAAACCTGGAGCAGTCAGTTTCTTACCTGGGAGGTTTTCCGGTATTTCTAAAAACCATTTTCGGAACCCGGGGCATAGGGGTTATTTACTGCCCCTGCCTGGAAACCCTTCGGGCCTCGGCACAGGCAATGTGGGCCTACGGCGCCAACATATATATAGAAAAATTCGCCGACAAATCAATGGGTACTACAGTGCGGATACTGGTATTTGAAGAATTTATTCTTGGGGGGGTGATAAACCGGGCAAATAGAAATAACCCTGTAAACAACCATGAAACCCGGAGGCTGATTCGTTCAAATTTCAGCAGGGGGGGAGAAATTGAATCCTGCCCCATAAATAAAGAGCAAAAAGAAATCGCACTGGGAATTTGCAGGGAAATCGGCCTTTGTTTCGGCGGAGTTGATTTGATTGAAACCCACCAGGGATGGAAGTTTTTGGAAGTGAACTCCTCACCGGGAATCAAAGGATTTGAAAAGGCAACAGGGAAGAATATTGCCGGGGATATTCTTCATATTTTACTAAACAGAGAAAGCTGATGATAATAATTATGAGAAAAGAGTTGGAAATTTTTAGAAACTTTATAAAAACCAGAGGGCTTAAGTATTCAAACCAGCGAAAAGTTATTCTGGAAACTTTTTTATCCACAGAAGGCCATATAACTGCCGAGGAGTTATATAAAATAACTTCCCGTGAGAATAAGAACATAGGTTTTTCCACCATTTACCGAACGCTGAAACTATTGGAGGAAGCCGGGCTGGCGAGAAAAATTCAGGCTCCCAATGGTACCATGATTTTCGAACATAAGTACAACCATCACCATCATGACCATCTTATCTGCAACCAATGCGGAAAATTCATTGAATTCTACAATGAAAACATCGAACAATTACAAAAGAAAGTGGCTCAGAAATTTGACTTTGCCATGTCAGGCCACAGGTTGATTATTTACGGGCTCTGCCGGGATTGCCAGAACAGTTGCTAATTTAAAAATAGTTACTCTTATTTTCAGGCCCCTTGTATTTACAGAGGATTTTAAACCGTGGCGAAAAATATTAACCCAGGAGGTACAATCCATTGAAAAGGGCTACATCAATATTTAATTTTTTAGCTACCGTTCTTTTTTTCGCAGCGGTAATAATAACTTATATGTATCCCAACCTGCTGGAACAATGGAAAATTACCCCCGTAGAGGCACGCACCATAATAATGAATTTAATTTCACTCATTTTACTGATATATTTTCTTCAGACCCACTTAAAACTAAGCTGGCGAATTTTCTGCCTTATCGGCTCATTCATTGTTTTAATAGAATCTATTCTTATGTTGGGGGCATGGAAACAGTTAATTAATTTTTAAGGAATTATCATGGTTAGAATTCAGGAAATTTTTAATTTCATAGAAGAGTTGGCACCGCCTAATACCGCCCTGGATTGGGACAATTGCGGGCTGCAGGTGGACAGTGAAAAAGACAGGGTGAAAAAAGTCTTATTAGCCCTGGATATGTCCCCGGAAACTATAAACGAAGCTGAGAATTTTAAAGCTGAATTAATCATTACCCATCATCCCTTGATTTTCTCCCCATTAAAATCCATCCGTTTTAACACTCTTGTGGGGGAATTGGTGGGCAGGCTCATAAAAGCGGGCATCGCCCATTTCGCCGCCCACACCAACCTTGATCGCAGTTATAAAGGCACAGGTTTCGCCCTGGCTGAACTGCTGAAGCTTAAAAACATACAACGTTATACCGATGATGAAAATGACGAGATGAACATGGTAATAACCGGGGAATTTGAAAATTCCCTTGACGAAACCCAGCTGGTTGACATTCTGAAAAACAGGTTAAACTGCCGGGAAATAAAACTTATCGGCAAAACCAACCGGGTTAAGACCCTGGCAATATTACCCGGAAGCGGAGGATCGCTTCTGGGAAAATTGAAAATCAGATATGATTTAATAATTACTGGTGAAGCATCTTACCACCATGCCCTTACAGCCAGGCAGGAGGGCTTATATGCAGCGGTAATCGGGCACTACTATTCAGAAAAACCGGTTATGCATAATTTGAAGAAATTATTAACAGAAAAGTTTCCCCGGTTGCAGATCAGGGTTTCCACCAATGAAGGAGAACCTTACCGGATAATGTAATATTACCTATAAAAAAGCAGAGGAATAATGATGACCAAAGCATTAGACATAGCAGGCAAACTGGCGGAACCCATAGACCGGATTCTGTTCAGCGAAGAAGAAATACAGGAAAGAGTTAAATCAATGGGCGAGCAGATCACCCTGGATTACCAGGGCAAGGATCTGCTGGTAATCTGCATTCTTACCGGCGCCCTTTATTTCACCGCAGATCTTATCCGTCACATAAAAATTCCCATGTCCCTGGATTTCATTGCCGTATCCAGTTACGGCGATTCAACAAAAACCTCGGGCATCGCCCGTATTACCAAGGACCTGGAAGAGGATATCGAAGGCAGGAATATTCTTATTGTGGAAGATATAATGGATACCGGACTTACCCTGGATTACCTCATTAAGCTTCTTCGCCTTCGAAAACCCGCCGACATCAAAATTTGCTCCCTTTTAAATAAACCTCACCGCCGAACAAAGGAAAATATTCAACCCGATTACAAGGGGTTCGAACTGGACAACTTTTTTGTGGTGGGTTACGGCCTCGACTACAAGCAGAAATTCCGCCACCTGCCTTTTGTATGTGTTTTTAAAGATAAATTTGTGCCCAAACAGTAGAGGTCAATTATGGAGAAAATTTTTAAAACCCTGAAAAAAGAGATTTACGATGCCAGGCCACTGGCAGAAGAGCTTCTTAAAACCGTGGTAAATATCAATTCCCACACCGGAAACCGCCCCGGAGTCAACGAGGTGGGCCAGATTTTTCAAAAATTTTTCGAAGACCTCAATATGTCAACCGAAACCAACCACCAAAAAGAAGTAGGCAACATTCTCCACATTACCAACCCTGCATTTAAACAGAAAAAAGGCGGATACCTGTTCCTTGCCCATATGGATACGGTTTTTCCTCCCGGCGAGGATAACATCCCCTTTTCTATTGAATCAGGCCGCTACCGTGGCAACGGCAGCTGTGACGACAAGGGGGGGGCTGTGATAGCCTGGCAGGCTCTTTACGGTTTGAAAAAAGCGGGCCTTCTTGATGAAATTCCGGTTCAGGTATTGCTTACAACCGATGAAGAAACCGGTTCCTACCACTCCCGGAATCTCATCCGGCAAATTGCATCCACTGCCGGCCTGGTTTTTGTGGTGGAATACGGAAAACCGGTTAAGAACGGCGCCACAGTCGTAACCAGCAGGCTGGGCCGCGGGGTCCTGGAGTTGAACCTTACCGGCCCCCAGGTTGAAACCGCCCTGCTGGACATCATAGAAAATGCATATTTTCTGGCAGGCCCCGACTTCCGGCGAATGGTAAGAATAAAACAGCTGGACAAAGGCAATAATTCCATAAAAGCCCGCATTTACTTCGGTTTTCCCCTGGAACCCGAGGGGGATTATCTCTTGAAGGCGCTCATGAGGGATGTCCAGAATTCCATTTCCAGGTTCAAGGTGGACGGCACAGTTAAAGGCGAAAAGGTACGGCCGCCACTGGTGTTTGAAAGAATACACTGGGAAATGATAGAAAAACTGGCCAGGGCTGCCGATAAACTCGATTTCAAACTCTTCCATGAACACCGGGTTTCCTGTTCCGACGGCTCTTTTGTGCCCGTCAACGTGCCCGTTTTAGACGGAATGGGGCCCATAGGCGATAATGTTCATACTCCCGATGAGTTCATGGCCTTTGAAAGCCTGACCGTCAGGCCTCTTCTTATGGCCAGCCTTATGGCGGAGCTCAGATAATGGAGCTGAAAACCAAACAGTTTCAACTGAACGCAAAAAAACTGGCGGTAATAATGGCCTATAATTTTTATCGAAAATTCTACTACCTGCCCATTGCCTACCTGGCATTCCTGGTGGCAGCTTACTATTCCTGGGGCCAGCAACCCGCAATATCCATATTTTTCATCATTATGGCGGTAGTCATCCCCCTTTACAATCAATTCCGAATAAAACAGCAGGTGAAACATTACCAGCAGGCCGTGGGCCTTGCCAGACACCATGTTGAATTTACCGAGGATTTCATGATTTCCGTTTTCGAGGACGGCAGAAAAGACAAGGTCCCCTGGAAAAACATAAAAAAAATAGACAAGGGCCTTGGGCTCTATATGTTTTTCCTCAGCCCATACACATGCATTTTTATTCCTGTAACCGCCTTCAAGAAAAGAGAAGATATATTTTTTCTGCTGTCGCTTATAAAAAATAAAATCAAGGATGTTGACGGCCTGAAAGGGTTCTAGCGAATCTCCATACCGCATGATATGGAATATGCCTGGCCTGTAATCCCCCTGGCTCTGTCCGAAGCCAGATAAACAACCAGATCCGCCACCTCAGCCGGATCAAGAAGCCGCTTCAAAGGTATCACATCAAGGGTACTCTGTATCAGCTTCTCCCGGCCCATATTGTATTTTTCCGCCAGAAAATCAATGGTATCCTTCTGAAAAAGATCCGTATCCATGGCGCCGGGGCATACACAGTTCACGTTAATTCCCATGCCCGCCAACTCCTTGGCAAGCGACTTGGTGAAAGCTACCACTGCGCCCTTGGCAGCCGAATAGGCGCAAGCCATGGCAATTCCCGTAAGCCCAGCTGTGGAAGAAACATTCACTATGCTTCCGGGCACCCTGTTTTTACCCATAAACTTCACAACTTCTCGGGTAAGCAGAAAAACCCCGGTGCTGTTGAGCTTCATGCAGTTATTCCAATCTTCCAGGGAAGTTTGCGATACCGTGCTTGCCAGGGCAACCCCGGCATTATTTATAAGAATATCTATGGTTCCGAATTTTTCCAGGGTTCTGGTTACAATACCCTTTGCCACTTTCTCTTCAGAAACATCGCCTGCAACAGCCATCAGCTTATCTTCCCGCCCGGCAAGCTTATTTCGGGCATCTTCAAGTACCTTTTCATCTCTTCCGTTAATCACCACCCTGGCGCCTTCCGCCAGCATTAACCCCGCAATTGAAAACCCCAGCCCTTTTGAACTGCCGGTTACTATTGCAACTTTATCTTTCAAGCTTAAATCCATTCAAACCCTCCTGTTAAAAATACTGTATAATTTCCACCATTTCACCCGACGGAGATTTTATAAAAAAGAACGCCTGCTTTTCGAATCTCTGAATATCAGGAAAAATCATATTCGCCTTTTTTTCCTTGAATTCCTCAAAATCTGACTCTATATCGTCGGACAGAAAAGCCATGTGTTTTATGCCGTCGGTGTTCTGGTTCTCGCTTAAAGGCTGAACCACCTCGATAAAATCATCCCCCTTTTTAAGATGAAAAATTACCATGCCCATAACTTCAATTTCGTTTTTAAAAGTCAGCTCAAACCCGAAAAAATCCCGGTAAAAACTTATAACCTCATCGGGCTTTCTGGTCAGAATGCTTATGTGGCCAAGCCTGGAAACCGCCATACCTGTTCTCCTCTTTCCTTATATTTTTTTTTCTTTTATACTGATTCTATTCGCTCTCTTCTGAACCTTTGTTTATATGATTTCTCTTTAAGGCTGGCTTGCACCCAAAAGGTTTTCACATACCCACCAGGGGTTGGTTCTCAACCCACATACTTTTTTCAGGCCATTACTTTTTCATTTTATTGCTCACAACAAATCATTATTAAAAACCCGCATGTTCCTCCATTCTTAATGGGGGTGGTGCAGAGATCGCCACGTCGCCTGGCGGCTCCTCGCGATGACGAAATTTGGGGTTTGTTCCCTACCCATTTACCTTGCGTCGGTGAGCAGCTGGTTTTTTCGCCGTTGTAACTAACTATAATGCGAACAATACATTCCCCCATTCCAAATGGGGAGAGATCGCCACGTCGCCTGGCAGCTCCTCGCGATGACAGTCTTCCTGAAAGTTAAGAAACTAAATCTCTAGAGATGAAAAACTCCTCACCTAAATTACAGAATACCTTCATATAAATCTTCCCATCCTGGATTCATCTCGTTTATCAATTCATTCTTTCTCTTTCTTGACATTTTCTTTATTTTCTTTTCATAAATGATAGCTTGTTCGATAGTTGTAAACTCACCAAAGTATACTAATTTTGTCAAATTGTATCTTTTGGAAAATCCATCAATCATCTTATTCTTATGCTCATATATTCTTTTCTTTAAATCACTTGTTACACCAGTATAGACAACAGTATTCTTTTTATTGGTTATAATATATACATAAGAACATTTTTGCATGATTCCTCCTTAAGTAAGTTATTGTACTTGACTGTTATTTTGTCCATGAGATTCCATTCCTTTTAGTTTCTTTCTTTCCCTTTTAACTTCCCCGTATTTCGTCATTGCGAGGTTTCGGAGAAACCGTGGCAATCTCAATTTAGATCGGGTTGGTTCCCAACCCACATACTTTTTTCAGGCCATTACTTTTTCATTTTATTGCTCACAACAAATCATTATTAAAAACCCGCATGTTCCTCCATTCTTAATGGGGGTGGTGCAGAGATCGCCACGTCGC
>CAZSLZ010000032.1:0-25750 GCA_964607865.1 uncultured bacterium | reverse complement strand
ATTAGTAGAAATTAAAGAAAATGTAAAATATCAAAATTATTCATTATATAAAAAGCAGCTGCCCTTTCAGGGCAGCTGCTTTTTATGCAGATGTTTATTAAATAATGTTATCGCACTAATTTTTCCGATAAACTGGAAAAGAAATAAATGATTCTGTTGCAAATTTGAATGAATCCATCCAGAACAGGGTCATCAAAAACCAGGTTGTTCTGCTCCACACACAAAACCGATTCTACCGGGGTTGAGTTTAAACGGATATATGAATGGGCCGCCCTTTTTTCTTTTTCTTCCACACTGCTTTGTTCTTCATTTTCGATGGTTTGTATTGCCACTCTGAATGCAAAGGGAGTTCTGAAGATTTTATCTGATTTGTCTGCTTCGTTTTTATTCATAACCACACCTCAATTAACTTTGTAATTATATTTTACAGCATCTGTGATGAATTTCAATTAATAAAATGTTAACAGTTATTACAGAAGTGTTACCAAAACGTCAAATTACTGAACTTCATGCCTTAAAACAAAAAACAGCCTGTGGCTGTTTTCTTTTACTGAAAACGATGTTAAATCAGTCAAATTTACTCAAATAGTTCATCCAGAAATTGCTACCGGTATTGTAAACAGTTTTCATATCCCTGGAATTAATGAATTCGTCAGCGGTTATTATTTGTTTACCCAGAAAACTGGTGGGTTCTATTTTTACTTCGGGAGCGCCGTGCTGCATGGCATTATAAATGTACTCCTGACAATACAACTCGCTGTCGTCGCCCAGGTTGAAACTGAAATCGTAGTTTGCCTCTCCCAGATAATCTCTTGCCTTTTGAATAGCTTTTCTGGCAGATTCGGGGCTGTTGTAGTTGGGCCGCAATACCATTACGTGATGGTTTTTTTCTATTGCATCCTGGGCCTTGTTTTCCACGGGCCCATCGGTATCAACCAATGCTTCCAGAATATTATTCTTCTCATCTACCAGGCCTATATGGGTCCAGTTACCGGTTTTTCCCAGCAGTTTCTGGGCAATTTCAAATTTATAATCGCCATCGTGGTTGGTAATAATTAAATCTCCGGGTTTTAATCCATCAACGATTCTTTTTGCTTCTTCAGAGCTGATTTTCTTATGGCTGGTATATTTGGGTTTCCATAACTTGCTTAACAACGATTTCAATCCAAAACCCCTGGTTTCCTCTGCCAGTTTTCCCTCAGGTTTTTTCCCTGCCAGATCTGCCACTTTGCCTGCCCCGGCTCCGGTCAGGCCTCCTGCAATCCCACCAATGAAACGGCCAATTCTAGTCTTTTTCTCAGCATACAAGCCAGCGGCAAAACCACACACACCTAGAATTACAGGCGCCACCGGGCCGCCTATTAAGGCTGAGCCTGCCAGGGCTGCAACAGCTGCGCCGGCAGAAGAAAGTACTGTCAACCTGCCCACAGCTGCGCCTGCTGCGGCGCCGATAGTTCCAAATATTCTACTGTAGGACGGTTCCGGCTTTGCTTTCGAGATAGTTACCTGATCTGAAATTATTGAATTCTGTTTTTCAGGAACCAATTCGTTTTGTTTTTTTGTGAAAACATTTGTTGATAGTCCGGCACTGTTTGTTATTTTCATGATTCCTCCATAAAATAACCTGTAACTATTGTAACGATTTCTGTTAAAAAAGGCAATGAAAAAAACATAATAAATGTAACAAAAATGTAAATACATCCCAGGAACATGGATTTTCACTTTTTAATTTTCAAAGGAACCTGAGTTTTAATGAAGAAATTCAAATATTAGGAATATAAATTACGAACTCGGGTAGAATCCCTTACAACCAATAATTGAGAGGAGAAAACAAATGGTTAATCATGAATTAATAAAAAATCTGGCAATTACCAATGATTCCAAAATAGTCATGCTGGTTATGGACGGCCTGGGTGGGCTTCCCCACCCCGAAACCGGCCTCACCGAGCTGGAGACCGCCAGAACTCCCAACATGGATAGTTTAATTAAGAAATCAATATGTGGCTTTACTGTTCCCATAGCCCAGGGCATAACCCCTGGAAGCGGCCCTGCCCACCTGGGGCTTTTCGGTTACGACCCCATACAGACCAACGTTGGAAGAGGGATACTTTCCGCACTTGGTATTGATTTTCCTGTCGAGAAAAATGATGTCTGCGCCAGGGTAAACTTCTGCACCATAGATGATAACGGTGTGGTTACCGACCGCCGCGCAGGCCGTATCCCCACTGAATTAAACCAGAAACTGGCCAGTAAAATTGAAGAAAACGTCAATATCCCAGGTGTAAAAGTATTCTTTAAACCCGAAAAGGAACACCGTGCAGCAATGATAGTAAGAGGCGAAGGTTTATCCGACGCCCTGGCAGACACCGACCCCCAGATGACCGGCAAAAAGCCCCTGAATGTTGAACCCACGGAAAATACCGAAAAAGCCCGGAAATCAGCTAAAATAATGAACCAGATCACTGATCAGATCCGCGATCTGCTCAAAGAAGACCATCCTGCAAACATGATCCTCACCCGGGGCTACGCAGCTTATCCCAAAATGGAAACCTTGCCTGACATCTACAGATTAAAATGCGCCGCCATAGCGGTATATCCTATGTATAGAGGCCTGGCTAAACTTGTGGGTATGGATGTTCTACCCAACCCCAAAGATTACGAGGGCGAATTCGAACAGTTGAAAGAAGTGTATAACGATTACGATTTCTTTTTCATTCATATAAAGGGGACTGATTCTTCCGGTGAAGACGGTGATTTTGACAGAAAAGTTAAAAACATAGAAGAAGTTGACAAATTTATACCCAAAGTGCTGGAGCTGACCCCCGATGTTTTCGTCATTACCGGTGACCATTCCACACCGGCGCTTTTAAAGGCCCACTCATGGCATCCGGTTCCTACCATGATTTATAGTAAATATGGACGCATGGACTATGCTGAGCACTTTGGCGAAAAGGAATGCGGACGGGGTTTACTGGGAGTCATTCCCGCCAGCGATCTTATGCCTCTTTTAATGGCAAAAGCTCTGCGTTTGAACAAGTTCGGAGCGTAGGAAATTATTATGGCAGAAAGGTTTATTGGCAGATACCAGGTTCTGGAGGAAATTGGCCGGGGGAAAGCTAGTGTAGTTTTTCGCGGCCAGGATCTGGAAAAGGTAAGAAAAATTGCCATAAAAACCCTGCCACCCAAAAAAGGGCTTACCGAAAAAGCCAGTTTCAAGTTTTTACGGGAAGGCCTGCGAGCAGCAAGACTGGACCACCCCAACATTGTTAAAATTTACGATGTTGGGGTGGATAAAAACATCTATTATATTGTAATGGAATTCATAGAAGGCAAAACCCTCAGAAAATTCCTGAAAGAAAAAGGCAAACAGGAAATTATAAAAATACCTGAACTGGTAAAGATATTTTTATCCATGGCAAGGGCAGTGGATTATGCCCACGACAGAAGTATTCTGCATGGAAATATCCGCCCTGAAAATATAATGCTGGACAAAAGCAATAATATCAAAATTATGGAATTCGGGCTGGATTCGCCGGAAATGATTCAGGAACTGACAGGGCATTATCGCGCCACCGGTTCAGTGGCATACCTTTCCCCTGAACAATTGGAAGACGGATTTTCTGACCAGTTATCTGATATTTATTCCATGGGGGTGGTTTTTTTCGAATTGCTTACCGGCCAACCTGTATATCATTCCATTGGCCCCGGCGGCAGAGGCCAGAATTTTACCATGACCCCGGATCCCAGAAGAGCCAACCCCATGATACCCGTGGATATTGCCCATATGGTTTCCAAATGCATTGAAAAAGAACCCCTGGAGAGAATTCAACACTCCAGAGAGATAATAAATATACTGGAAAACTGGATGGGAGAAAATAAAGTCAGTTGATAAAATCGACTGTTTTTAAAGGTTTTATTATTATAATTAACAAAATAGTTCCTTGTAATCATAGTCTAGGAGGCATTCCCATTGGGAGACGTTTATGTAGGAAGATACAAAGTAATTGAAGAGCTGGGAAGAGGCGGTATGGGCATTGTTTACCGAGGAATTGACCCCCTCCTTGACCGGCCCGTTGCCATCAAGGTTCTTCCACCCAAAAAAACCAGAAACAAAAAGGCTGTGGATCGCTTCCTCAGGGAAGCCCGGTTATCAGCCAAGCTGGACCATCCCAACATAATAAAAATTCACGATATCGGAGTGGAAGAAGATATATACCATATTGTGATGGAATACGTAAACGGCAGTACTCTCCGGGAACTGATCGAGGAAAGATCCGAGATAAAAGATATTGATATAAACTATATGGCAGAAATTTTTCTTGATATTCTTGAAGCTATGGCTTATGCCCATTCCAAAAAGATCGTTCATCGCGATATAAAACCTGACAACATAATGTTAACCCGTGACGGCCGTGTGAAAGTAATGGATTTTGGGCTGGCTGTGCTTGAAAACCGTCATTCCCTGACCGAGATAGGCCAGGTTATGGGAACCGTAGCTTATTTTTCACCCGAGCAGGCCCGGGGAGATATGGCGGACAGCCGATCCGATATCTATTCACTGGGAGCCATATTCTATGAGATGCTTACTAATTATCTGGTTTTTCAAGCCACCAATCCGGGCCAGATGATCGCTCATGTTCTGAATACTCCTGCCCCGGATCCGGTAAAAAGAAACCCAAAAATTCCCAATCTATTTTCTAAAATCATATTAAGATGCCTGGAAAAAGTTCCTGAAAAAAGATACCAGGATGCCCTTGACATGCTTGATGAAATTGAAAACTGGCTGAGCCAGCAGAAAATTGCAAATCTGCACCTGAGCAAAATTGCCATACCTGATGCAACACCTCCAGAGAAAGAAAAAACCACTCCTGTTAAGCCCACGCCTGGTCAGGCCAGAAGCCTGGCAGATCGCATTGCATCAGCTTTCGGCGTAAACAAAAGCGATGATGAATACCAGCAGGAGCCTGAAGAACCCTACCAGGTTCAGACCAGTTTCGCTCCAGAAACCCCGGCGCCCAAACCCACAGGTGAGAAACCGCCCAGGGATTATTTTTCCAGTTTCGTTCGGCAGAAACAGGAAGAAAAGGAAAAACGCCAGGCCCAGAAAGGTTTTCGAAGCAGTTTTGCTCCATCCTCCAGTTCCATTTCCCGCCATATAAATGTTACCCCCAATGCGAACCAGGTAAGGGAAGTTGAAAAAACAGTTAACTGGCAGGATACTCCCTATGGCGGAGGGTTTGCCAGGGATGATGTTCCCATGGGTGGAAGTTTTGCCCGCCCCGGAACCGAAAAGAAAACAGAAGTTTCAAACAAGACTTATCAGAAACCTGTTCAAAATAACAATGTTGTACAAATTCCGGTAAAACCTTCACCCAAAAAGCTACCCGCCAAACTGGATAACGACAAGCCAGTTGCCAGTACCCAATGGATGAAGGAGGCGGAAGAAGAGAAAAAATGGGGACGTTATCGTTATGTTCTGGACAGAATAAAAAAAGACGAAGCTGCCGTAGATCAGGCCGGCGTTTCCGATACTCCCATTGCCTGCCCCCGTTGCGGCGCCGAGAACGAACCCAGCCGGAAGTATTGTTATCAATGCGGCAATAGAATCTCCAAGTCAAAATTTTTAACCCATAAGGAAGCCCTGGAGCATTATGATAAGGGAAATCAACTTTTAAAAGACAGCAGAATTGAAGAAGCCCTGAAAGAATATGAACAGGCTGTAAAGAAAGACCCAAAACTAGCTGACGCATTTATGAAACTGGGAAGAATCCGCAGTGAACTGGGTTTAAATTCACAAGCAAGGGAAGCCTATAAAACCGCATCAACGCTTATGGAAAAAGACCCCCAGCCCCATATTTTAATTGCCGACTCTTACAGGCTGGAAGAAAAATACGATGAAGCTATCATAGAATATATCGAAGCTTCCAAGTTAGCGCCTGAAGATATTCAAATTAGAAACCAGCTGGCACTTCTATATTCCCAGAACGATAACTTTTACAGGGCAATTGAAGAGTATCTGGGCATTTTGAGTATTGATCCCCAGAATGTGGAAGCCCACCGCCAATTGGGTTATCTTTATATGAGCATGGAAAAATTCGAGGAAGCTATCCGTCAATTTGAATGGGTGTTGGACTACAACCCCGATGACGAAGAAGTTTACCGGGTATTGGGCAACCTTTACGTAAAAACCGGGCAACTGGGCCATGCCGAAGAAATTTTCAACACAGTTCTGGAGGTGAAGCCCGAGGACCCCGAGGCAATTGTATCTCTGGGCGAAATTTATGAAAAACAGGACCGGGTAGATCAGGCTCTCAACCACCTGGATCAGGCAGTAAAATCAAATGCCACCAACGTGGAGGCGCGAAAAAAACTTGCAGATCTTTACACAAGAATGAATCGTACCGATCTTGCCACCCACGAACTGGAAACTGCTGTGCAATTCACTCCTGAAGACCCCGAGCTTCATAAAACCCTGGGAGATCTCTACATAAAAACAAACCGGGTTGATCGCGCCCTGGAACATTTTGAAAAAATTGTAAACAGCCAGCAGACCAGCGCCGAGCTTCACCATAAACTTGCAAGCATTTACCAGACAAAGGATTATTCCGACCTGTCCATCAAGGAATTTCATAAAGCTACAAAACTGGAACCCTATAACCCCACATACCGGGAAGACCTGGCAATGGCTTACTATGCCCAGAACAAATACAACGAAGCCATAGCTGAGATGAGAAAAGCAGCAACCCTGGATTCAACAAACCCCGATTACCACAAAGCCCTGGGAGTCATGCTTGAAGAGACAGATCGGCTGGACGATGCGGAAAAAGAATTTCAGAAGGTCATACAGAGCAATCCTTCCGACGCCCTGGCCCAGGGAATGCTTGGAAGGGTTTACGCCAAAAAAGGCCTTTTAAGCATGGCTGTTTTCCAATATAAAAAAGCCCTGGAGCTTAACCCAAACAGCCATATGTTTAATGTTTACCTTGGAAAAGCCCTTACAAAAATGGGTAAATTGAATGAAGCAGCCAGAGTTTTCAGCCGGGCAATTGAAAAAACCCCGTCGGGTTCATCTGCCAGAAAAACAAAGATCATTTCAAAGGCCTACGCCAACCTGGGGCGGGTATATGTGGAACAGGGCGAATACAATAAAGCTTTGGATGTCTTACAGTCGGCTTATAAGAACAACCCCAACGATCCTCTCACCTTGCTCTATCTGGGAATGCTCTTCAACAAGAGGAAGAAATTTGAAAAATCTTTTGATTATCTGAACCGGGCTTCCAAACTTTCCCCCAACGATCCTGACATTATGAGGGAGCTGGCTCTTGCCTACAGAGGAAAAGGAAATATCATGCTGGCGGTTTCCATGGTCAAGAAAGCTATTTTCCAATTTCCCCAGATGGAAAGTTATGAAGTTATGGCAGAGTTAATGGAACAACTGGGCGACAAAGACGGCGCCCAGGAAATTATGGACGAGGCCCTGGAAAACTGCCCCCGGAGCCAGGATTACATTTACTGGCTGAAAGGCGGTATGGCAGCCAGAAACAGCAATTGGAATGAAGCTGCCACCTTTTACGAACAGGCAATTGAGGAAAACAATACCGAATGGTATTATTTTAAAGACCTTTCGGTAGTATTGGAACAACTTGGCAATTTTGACCAGGCCCTGGCCTATTTAAATATGGCGCTGGAATGTGAACCGGAAAAACATATTGTGGACAAAATTTACCTGGATATCAACCGTTTAAGAAGAAAGATGGGGTTATGAGCGAAATAAATGTAAGAGAGGGAACCGGAAAGGATCTGCATTTTATACGTCAATTGGCATTGGACTCGATTTTATATAGTGTACCCCAAACCAGAAACATTGATAAAACCCGGCTGAAAAAAGAAGCCCAGAGCTTTCTTGACAACCTGGATCTCAATATGGAATCAAAAAATTTCAAGATTCTGGTAGCTGAAGATAAAGAAAAAAAACAATTGGCGGGATATATCATGCTTTTACTTAACGATATTGAAGAAAGCACTGGCGAAAAGCAGGCTTTTATTTATGATCTGGCAGTATCCCCTGATTTCTGGGGCAAATTTGTGGTGGACAAATTAATAAAAAAAGCAGAAAAAATTGCCCGTGAGAAAGGACTTGGATACCTGACAGGCAAAGTTACAATTAACAATAAAAGGGCTTTGGTTTACGCTCTTAAACGCCTTGACTTCAAGATTGAGCGTTATCAGATTACCCGGGTTTTAGAGAGTTAAATTTATTTTACAGGAGGAAGACCTTGAAAAAATCGTTCAAAATTTTAAGCATCATTGTACTCGTACTGTTAACAATGGGACTCATTGTCGGTTGCGGGGGCGGCGGCGGCGGCTCCACAGACGGCTCAACCAACACCACAGCAAAATGGACCTACATGGTTTATCTGGATGGAGATAACAACCTGGAAACAGCAGCTTACTACGACATTTTTGAGATGCAGGAAGTCGGTTCCGACCAGAACCTGAATATTATTGTTCAATGGGACAATTACGGAGCGGTTGACTGGAGCGGCTGCCGAAGATATGAAATCGTACAGGACCCCACCGGCTCACAGACTGTGGTATCCACCATGGTTGCCGATATGGGCAATGTAAACATGGGAGACCCCAACACCCTGGTGGAATTCGCAAAATGGGGAATTACCAATTACCCCGCAGAAAAATACTGCCTGGTATTATGGGACCACGGCAACGGCTGGAAACGCCATGAAGTGGACGGAGAAACAGTCAGGGGCATCTGCTCTGACGATACCAGCAACGATATTATAACCGAAGCGGAATTAGTACAGGCAATGTCTGAAATAGTTGCATTCCGCGGCTCAGCTATCGATGTTCTTGGAATGGATGCTTGCCTTATGGGAACCCTGGAAGTTGCCTACGACATGAGAAATTACTCGGCATTTCAAGTGCTTTCCGAGAGATCCGAGCCGGGAACCGGCTGGCCTCATGATACGGTTCTGGGTTACCTCAAATCAAACCCCACCGCAACTGCCAGAGATTTCGCTTCAATTATTGTTGACAAATATCGGGATCATTACTCAAATGAGAGCTATAATTATCCCACTCTTACCGCACTGGATTCCTCCAAAGTAGGAGCAATCGCCCAGGCAGTCGATGTTTTTTCTGTTGAATGCATTAACAACATGGACGACACCCTGGAAAGCGCCCTGGAAACCGCCAGAACTTCGGCTGCACCCGCTGACAGCGCTTTCTCTTCTTACAGAGATCTGATCGGTTTCTGCAACGTTATAGCCGGCAGCAACGGGGTTACCAACCAGATTCAACTTTACGCTGCAGCAGTTCAATCGGCAACTTCAGATGCTATTATAAACACCTGGACATACACCGCCGGATACAATGGGCTTTCCATCTGGATTCCCGATTCTACAGAATTCAGCGTTTACAGCAATACTTACGCTGCCCTGGGACTGGCCCAGAACACCAACTATTATGCCCTTTTACAGACAATTTACAATAACTAGGACAAAAAATACAAAGAGGCTGTCTTTAAGACAGCCTCTTTTTTAGTTCCACCATCGAAGGAGTTTTTATTTATTTCACAAAAAATATTTAATAATTAGCAAGATGATTATTAAAAATATATGTTATCGAGTGAAAGGAGAAATTGATGGATTATCTATTTACAGAAGAACAACTCATGATTAAAGAGTTGGCGGAAAAAATTGCAAAAGAAGAAATTGCGCCAAAAGCTGCCCAGTGGGACGAAACCGGAGAATTCCCCTGGGATGCCATAAATACCTTGGCAGCCAGTGGTTTTATGGGCCTTTACCTGCCCGAGGAATTCGGCGGAATGGGCGGAGGAGTTACCGAGCTTTGCATCGCTGTGGAGGAACTTTCCAAAGCCTGTGGCGGTGTGGCGGTTTCCTATGCTGCAACATCACTGGGAACCTTACCTATATTATTATTCGCCAGCGATGAACAGAAACAGAAATACCTACCCAGAATCGCTTCCGGCGAATACCTGGCAGCTTTCGGCCTTACCGAACCCGACGCCGGTTCTGATGCCAGCAACATAAAAACAACAGCCAAACTTGATGGCGAACATTATGTATTAAATGGAACCAAACAATGGATCACCAACGGCGGAGAAGCCCAGGTTTACACAGTTATTGCCTCTACCAACCCTGCCCGCGGCGCCAGAGGGCTTTCCGCCTTCATAGTTGAGAAAGACACACCCGGCTTCACTTTTGGAAAAAAAGAAAACAAACTGGGAATCAGATGCTCTTCTACACGGGAATTAATCTTCGAGGATTGCAGAATTCCCAAAGAAAACCTTTTAAGAAAAGAAGGATACGGGTTTATAGTTGCAATGAAAACCCTGGACCGCTCCCGGCCCGGCGTGGCATCTCAGGCAGTAGGTATCGCGCAGGGAGCCCTGGATCACGCAATTAAATTCGGCCTGGAAAGAGTCCAGTTCGGCCAGCCCGTGGTTCAGTTCCAGGCAATACAGCACAAAATAGCTGAGTGCCAGACACGGATAGAGGCAGCCCGGGCATTGACCCTGTCAGTTGCAAAGATGATTGATAACGGAGCATCCAGCTATTCCAAGGAATCTGCAATGTGCAAATTATTCGCCGCAGATACCGCAATGTATGTTACCACCGAGGCTATCCAGATTTATGGAGGCCATGGTTATATGAAGGAATACCCGGTAGAAAAATATTTCAGGGACGCCAAAATCACCCAGATTTACGAAGGCACCAACGAAATACAGAGAAACGTTATAGCCAACGAAGTCATTAAAGATATTAAAAAAACATTATAAAACCCATAAATGGAGGGAGCTCAGACTCCCTCCTTCTTTGCCTGATATAGCATCATAAGAATTGGATAAAAAAAGGGGGAAACTTCTGCCATAAATCTTTCTTTTTATAAATCGGACATATAAACAAAGAAATTGTACATAAATAAATCTAAATTATAATTTAAATTCCTCGGGGGAAAGAATGAATTATTACCACAGATTAAACCAGCTCGCAAGACAATACAACAGGGTAAACACTGCCAGAAAAAAGTTCTGGGAGTATTCGCATCAATTGTATTGACAACTATAATTTGTTCAATTCTTTCTTTAAATGATAATTTTGGCCATAAAGACAGAGGAAAATTATTCATTTTTTTTGGTAAAAACATTATTATTGCTGCATTTTTCCTCATTTAATATCTCTCAGGGTTGCATCTGGCAAGAAAGAAACTGGAAAAACAGGACTCCAATCTTATGAGCAAATTTGAAGAACATCTTTTGAAAGACAAAAATGCAGAATCCAGATACAGAACAATTGAATTCATAAATTACACTGGTTTTGGTCGAAATGCAAAAAAATAAATGGAAAATTGCATACTTTCCTGTCAAGAATTTTATCGGAATTATACGCCTCCCTTCCGAAGAAATTCATCTGTCGGCATAAAGAAGTTAGATTTTACAGACAGGGGCCAACGTTTGTTTTCACGGGATTTAAATATTCAGTTTAAAATTGGCGAAAACAGAATAAAGGGTATTATCACTCCCGGGGAGTTGGAAAAACTCAAGAATATTTAATCAGAAAGGAGTAAAAATGAAAGATTATTCTGATTTAAAAAAAGTTGCAAGAGCATGGACGGAACGAAATATGGCCGTAGAAGAAATACGAGCTTCCTCACGGATATTGTTATATATTATATTGTCCGCCTTTCTAATAACCGTTTATTTATACTATGAAGAAGGAAACCTTTCAGGAGCTTTTAGTTTTGTCATTCCCCTGTTTTTTATAAACAATGTAGTTAAACCAATAAAGTTAAAAAAAGAAGCAGATTTGAAGTTGCAGCAATTTTCCAGTGAGGAAATTGCCAAAGTTCAGAAAGCAATGAAAGAGGTTCTGGAGATAAAAGTAACCGACCCCAACCTGATTCAGGTTCAGGAAAGAACTGATGACAACAGAAATGCTTCATTTAAAAACTATGAGAATAGGGGAATATGGTGTATAGCATTTCTTGAAGCCAGTGTGGTATTGTTTTCTCCATACGGAAACAGGTTTCTTGTAGCCAAGCCGGAGAATTTTAAAATATTTGTTGAACTCAAGGGAACCAAAATGCTGGGGGTGATTCAGGGAAAACTGGTAATAAACGGTTACAGTTTAATATTCGAACCTATTGGAAGCACAGTTGACAAACTCAGAAACCTGAAAAAAGAAAGCGGCGGTTTTCTTTATAACATAAAAATAGATCAAAAACTGGCGGAAAAATTATGGAAAAATTGATTAAAATTACAAAACAATGGAATGATGTGCATAAAAACCGAAGGCTTTTCGAAGCTAAGCTTATAATGGCGGCAGTGTTCATAGTGCTGGGTGCAATATGGATAGGCGTACCCGATGAGTGCGCCGATATTATGGGGCTTATTTTTGTTATAACAGGTTTTATTTATGTTGTGCTGGCAATAAAAGCAAAATTAAAAGCTGAAGTTCTGGACAGGGAAATAAACCAGGCAGGTCCGGGCCTGGATGAGGAACTTGACAAAATTATAAACCTGGCAAGGCAGGCTGAACCGGAAAAAGATGACAACTTTATTGAATTCACCACTTTTGAATATTTTGGCTTAAAGAAAACCGAGGCCCGCTGGGTGGGCTATAAAGAAGAAAAGTATTTCATCCTGGTAAAATTTCCCGAGGAATTAATCAGAATAGTTAAAGAAAAAGATTTCTTTATAAGAAAAATTGCAGGCAGGGCAAATAAGAAAATTGAAGGGGTAAGATGCCGGGTAAAACTTGAAGATGAAACCTTTGAGGGAGCAACCTCCCCAGTCATGATAGCCCGTTACGAAAACTCAGGTAAATAAACCAGAAAATAACAGCGACATCAATTACAGGAGCAGAAATGAAAAACAAACCCAACTTCATAGATTATCTCAGATACAAATTTGACGAAACTCTTTCCAGGGGCGCAGTTGGCTTGATAGGCTGGCTGGCATTGTTTTCAATTCTTTTGATTCTTGCTATCTCATATCTGGTATGGTCAACCCAGATCGCCCCTGATGCTCCCAGTTTTGTGGCAATTTTCTGGATGAGCCTTATGAGAACCCTGGACCCGGGCACCATGGGCGGCGACCAGGGCTCCTGGCCCTTTCTTATATCAATGTTAATTATTACTCTGGGGGGTATCTTCATAATAAGTACTCTCATTGGTGTTATTAACAATGTTATTTTTGATCAACTCGAGGAGTTAAGAAAAGGCAGGTCCCGGGTTCTTGAAAACGGCCACACAGTAATTCTTGGCTGGACCCAGGAAATCTTTACAATTCTTACCGAATTGATAATAACCAATATCAACAAGCATAAACCCAGCGTGGTGATATTGGCTCAAAAAGACAAGATTTTTATGGAAGATGAAATTAGAGAAAAGATTGGAGACTGCAAAAATACAAAAATTGTCTGCCGCACCGGCAGCCCCCTTGAATTCAGCGACCTGGAAATGACCAACCTGAAAACCGCCCATTCTATTATCATTCTGTCTCCCGATGACAACAACCCCGATGCCGAGGTAATAAAAACCACACTGGCAATTGTGAATAATCCCGACAGGAAAAAGGAAAAATACCATATTGTTGCATCAATGAAAGACCCGGTTAATTTCGAGGTAGCGCAAATGGTGGGTAAAGACGAAGTGGAACTGCTTATGGAAGATGATATAATCTCCCGCATCATCGCCCAGACCTGCAGGCAATCGGGACTTTCAGTAATTTATAAGGAAATTCTGGATTATGCCGGCGATGAAATCTATTTTTCTCAAAAACCTCAACTCGAGGGGCTGACATTTGCCGAAGCTCTTTTTAAATTTGAAGATTCTCTTCTTATTGGAATTATGAAAAAAGGTGAACCGCCCCGGTTGAACCCGAATATGCAAACTGTAATTGAAGCTGAAGATCAACTGATATTCATATCCGCTGATCAGAGCACAATACATCTTTCTAACAACACAAATTATCAAATTGATGAAAGCATCATAAGAAAAGCTACCCCTTGTAAACTTGCGCCCGAAAAAACCTTAATACTGGGCTGGAACTCCCGAACCACCATGATTATAAACCAGTTGGACAATTACGTAGCCAAAGGAACAAAAGTTACCGTAGTTGATGATAAACCGGGAATTGAAAAAATCCTGCCTGAAGAATGTAAATTAAGAAACCAGGAAGTTAACCATATATTCGGAGATACCACCAATCGAAAGCTACTCGAAAAACTGGAACTGGAACAATTTGATCACATAATTTTACTGACTGATATGAACTTGCCCCCTCAACAGGCAGACTCCAAGTTGCTTATAACCCTGCTGCATCTGAGAGATATCTCCAGGAATCTCAACAGGCCTTTTTCAATCGTAAGCGAGATGATTGATTCCAACAACTGCCGGTTAGCATCGGTGGCAAAAGCTGATGATTTCATTGTGGGAACCGAATTAATCAGCTTCCTGCTTACCCAGATATCAGAAAACAAACTTTTAAGCGGAGTATTTGCCGAGATTTTCGATGCCGAGGGAAATGAAATTTATTTGAAACCTGCCAGCGATTACGTGGAAATTAACAAAGAAGTTAATTTTTATACCATTGTGGAATCAGCAAAACAGAAAAATGAAATAGCTATAGGATATCGGGTTTTGGACAGAGCCGATCGCCGTGAGGAAGCCTTCGGTGTAGTTATAAACCCTGCAAAATCGAAAAAATTCACTCTGAAAGGCCATGACAGAATTATTGTATTAGCACAGGGCTGATACTTTTATTGCCAGGGATTTTCCAGGCTCTCTTCATCAACTGGTGGCTCCACATCCACAGTTTCATCAGGTTCAGGTTCAGTTTCTTCCTCAGCTTGCGGGCGGGGTTTTTTGCCGGTGCTGAAAGTTGCAAGGTTAAAAAGCTGTTCAAAGAATTCACCAATACTGTCAAATACAAGTTGGCCTCTTGCCCCATAAACAAAAGTGTTATCCTCATTTGCCACCCTCAACCGCATTCCCGGCCTGTAAACCCATTCCAGGCCCCATATATCCCATTGCTGCTCCTGGGGGCCCTTGCGTTTGGCGTAAGTTATAAAAAACCTTTCATTGGCATCAAGAGCCTTAGAAATCTCAAAGGTGAGAAAACCGCCGGGTAAATATTCAAAACTCAACTGGGCAAGAGATAAATCCCTTCCCAGTGACCTGGTAAGAGAACCCAGAAGAATATTCTGCAAATAGTTGGAAAGAAAATTCACCGCTGCCCCCTCAACTGTAAACTGGTCCGCGGCGGTTCCGCCCTGTTCTTCTTCCATCAGGCCTCCTACAAAAGTTGAGGACAAAAGCAGTTGCATAATCTGCCGTTCAGACCTCGCCGGAACCGAATACATGGTGAGATCACCCTTGCTGATCCCCATCTGGTCCTGGTTTTTGAAAGCTGCCAGTAAAGATTCCATATCTCCCCGATAATTCATATAAATATCATAATCAGAGATTGTGGTTTCCGCCGAGAAATCAAAAGATGGATTGAGAGCATAATCTTTAATTTCATCGGAATCGGGTTCAGTAACCGGATCACCCCCATGGAAATAAGCTGTCCCTTTTGTTACCCTGAATTGGGTTTTTACAAAAGGAATCTTGAGGGTGCCTTTAGAGAACCCCAGTTCGCCGAATATTCTCACACTCTGATTGGGCAACCTTACCAGTTTCAGGCTTCCCGAAGCTTTTATAAACAGGTCTTGATAATCCACCCACACATCTTCCCCCAGGGTCATAATAAAGTTGGTAATACGGGGAATTGGAATTTCCAAACCAGCTTCAGTTTTTTGTTCCCCCTCCTGGCCTTCATCAGCGGGAACCAACTGAGAAAGATTCTTCAGTTCTCCCTTGGGCATGGACAATGTGGCGTTATAAACTCTCAGGTAATCATTACCCTCCTGTCTTTTGGTTTTACCTATTATCATATTATCCTGGGCTCCGGTAAGAGTAACTTTTGTATCCACCCTGCCCCTGATAAGCCCTGGCATAAGTACTGTGAGGTTTTTACCCAGAAAAACAAATTTCATATCCTCTATAGAGAAAGTTTCCTGATCCAACCTGGCAAAACCATTCAAATTAAATATTCCATTCCCCATATTTCCACTGAACTTATCAACCACCAGCCTTTTGCCATTAAAATCAATATTGGTTTCAAAGTTTTCAATCTGGTTATCCAACAGGGTCAGTTTAATATTGCCATTTCTGATTCGGGTTTTTCCCTGAATCTGAAGGTCCGGGTAAATTCCCGTTACACTCAAATTACCGTTCAAAGAACCCGAAGTGTTTTGAATATAGGGGACAAAAACCTGCAAAATATTCAGGTCTTTTTCCCGGATATCTGCAGAAATTTCCATAGGCCCGCTGTTAATAAGCCTGCCTTCAGTAAAAGCCAGGGGGATTTCACCTTTTATATCAACTTTCTCTTTGTCTTTTCTTAGAGCGAAATCCTCCAGGGAAACCAGACCGTTTCTGGCATTGACCCCGCCGCCGAATTCATCAAACTGAACAGGGCCGAAACTTCCTTCACGAAGAAAAACAGTGGTCTCCATATTGGGAATATGAGTCTGCCCCCAGATTCTGGAATCTACAGAAAAATTGCCATTAACAGAACGGGATGCAGGGACAAAAGGATGCAACAACTTTACAGGAATGTTCTCTGCATGGGCTTCCAGGTTTATCGTATCTTCTTCTTCGCTATATCGGCCGGTAGCATTTCCACTGAAATTCTCGGCTGCCAGTTCAATGGTTCTTATATTTATTATATCTTCATTAGCATTTGCAGATATTTCAAAATTTTCAAAATTTATATCATGTACCCTGCCCCTGGACAACTGCAGATTTAACTCGGTGTTATATTCAGGAAAACTACCGCTTCCTGACAAACTGCCATTTAAAGTACCCTCAATGTTTTTTTTCTGGGGGTGATCAAGCATTGCCAGCACCTTTTGAATCTGCCAGTTCCTGAAACTGCTTTCAACTTCAAATGAAGCCCCCCCGGTTTTTGTAAATTTCCCCCAACTTTCAGGTATTCTTCCTTTGGGAAAATGAACCATTCCCCGTAAATTCCAGGCGCTGTCTTCCACTTCCAGCTGAATGGGAGCAATTGTCAGGCTATTGTCAGCCCAGTTAATGTTACCCTTGAAAACATCCACAGCTTCATTTCTTACCACCAGTTTTCTGGTAGCAAAATCTATCGTTACCCTGGGCTGGTTCACTGTTCCTTCTAAGCCCAGGCCAAACCTAGTGGATCCCTTAATATTGGGAAACACGGTTTTTAATGCATAAATTTCCGATAAGGGCAAATTCTGCGCATTAAAATTAAAATTCATATTCTGATTCTGCAGATACCCGGAACCGGAAATTTCGCCGCCATCTAACTGGGCGCGGAAATTCTCAAGTTGAACCCGATCCTGAGTTGAATCTATTTCAATATCAATCCGGGAAATGGGTTGGTGATAGATTTCCGCATCATCTACTGTGATATCCGTATCTATCATAAGGTTATCAAGGTTGCCATCCACATGAATATCACCATTTATCAATCCATATGCGGGTATGCTATGCCATGGAGTAAACGATAAAAGCCTGGATAACTGCCCTCTTTCTGCATTCAGGTCCAGGTTCAATGCAACTTCAGGCTGGAAATCTATTCTGCCCTGGCCGGTAAATTTACTTTGAGACTGAACCAAAGTAAACTCGTCAAACTCCAGGCCTTTTTCCCGTGCCATGAAACAGGCATCCAGTGCAAAGTAATCGTTATTGATTATTCCATCGTTTATACTCAAGTTACCTACCCATATGGGATTGGACCAATAGCCTTTTACAAAACCTTTTATCCTGGCATTTCCTTCCAGAGCTTCCCATTGCATGGTATTGGCAATGTCGTCATAGGAAATTCCTACTGCTGATAAGTCCAGGTTCTTTTCAATAATACCCAGGTTCAGTTTTGGAGAATTCACATAAAGGTTGAGAGTTTCATCGGCAAAATTAATATTACCGGATATGGAAGCATCAAGTGCCCGCCATCTTTGTCTGTCATCCCTGCCTTCGGTATCTTCTATCTCAAGTTTTATGGGAAACCCTCCATCGCTTACATATCTTAACTGATGAAAATCCTCCACATTCCAGATAGGAGGCAGGCCACTGACAGCAGGAAATTTATCGCCGTAGATATTCTGTCCCACCAGGGGCACCAGGGTTTTTGCTTTAATCTGCCAGCCCTGGGCAGTATAGACGTAATCTTCCAGCATATAGGGCATATAATACATCCGGGCGAGCATACCCTGCCTTCTCAATTTATGAACATCCGCCCCCCAGTAGGTAGTAAGCCCGTATAAATCCGCCACATACTGGAAACGGTCATCCCGGTTCAAATTGCTGGAGAACCCGACCCACTGGGAATCATTTATTTCCAACTCATTGCCCTTATAAACAAATTCTCCCACGCCCCTGGTCAGAGGAAGACCCAGTACCTCCCCACTGGGCATTTCTATCATAAAATCATTTTTAAGATGATTGAAGTTACCGTAACTGATTAGAGCCAGATTTGCCCGATCTGTATCAATAATTTCACTCACCTGGGCAGGTGTGAATTTTTCCAGTTCCAGGTTCCAACCCGCCAAGGTATTTTCCAGGTATTTTTTATGGGTATCCATGTTGCCATAGGCAACCAGCTCACCCAGGCTGCCATCTCCCAGTAACTGCCAGTGATAGACTCCCCTGTCACCGGAAAGGGCACCCATCAGGTCAATACGGCCGTCCAGCGGGTAGGTATTCAAAGCAGGGCTGAAATTCTTTAATTCCCTGGGATTCAGGTTCATGGCATTAAAGACAACTTCCATTTCAGGAGTTTCACCCTTTTTCGCCCAACCGCTGAGCATCAGATTTGCCCCATCCAGGCCTGCCCGCACCTTGTTCAGAAAAACCGTATTGTTTCCATAGATAAAACCGCCCGTAGTTCCGTAAAAATTACTTCCGTTGTAATTTATAACAGAATTTTCCAGGGTTCCGAAAGCTACCGGATTCTTAAATTTTCCCACAACCCTGGCTTCCAGGTTCAGGCTTCCCGTCAGGTTATTATTGGGCATTAACCCGGCGGGTATGGGAAAATTTCTGGTGTTAACAGTAAGGTTCAGGTATTCATTTTCCAGGTCTATAAATGCCACCGGCACCATTGCCGCTCCGCCGGCATTGAAAATTTTCAATCCGCTCAGTAATAATTTTCCGCTGGTGTATAAAAAATTGGTCTCGCCAGAGTTCAGGAACAGGTTCTTATAACCCACGCCAGAAAAGGAGGAATCTCCCATAATTATAGGGTCTTCATTGGTCCCAAGTATTTTTACAGTGAAATCGGAATAGGCCTGTATATTGTATTCAGGAAAGATAATATGGGCTAAACGACCCACATTGGCATTCTCACCGTTTAATTCCAGAACCAGGTAACTTTTATTTTTTCTGGAAAGTATATGCCCATCTCCGCTGAAGGTCCCCTCTTCCCAGTTAGCATTTTTCAGGTTGAACTCCACCAGGTTTTGAAAATATCTGAAATCAATATTTCCATTTCTTACCAACTGTTCTCTTACTTTAATCCTGTCAAAAGTGGTATTGCCTTTAATAATAGAAGCTTCAGCCCTGCCCGTCAGCCTGGCGTTCACATCTGCCCTGCCTGAAATTCTCTCTGTCAAACCGGTAATATGTTTGAATTTTTCAAGGTTTTCCAGCTGAAAATTTTTTATATCGGCATATATTTGCAATACCGGTTCTTCAAAACCGAACAGATGCCCGGTAACCCGGACGGGGCTGCCCATATAACCGGCGGTAATTCTTTCGATTCCCACATATTCGGTAGCCAAAATAGCCTTACCCGTAATATCGGTTACCTTTTCCGGGATATCCTCATATCTCAATTCAAAACCATCCAGATAAACCACAGCATTATAATTGAGCTCCTCCACCAGATCTTTTGAATAGAAAGCAGGAATTTCCACAGTGCCTTCTATAACAGCTCTTCCCTTCGATAACTCAAGATCGATTCCAAACTTACTGGTGATATAAGCCGTCAATTCCCCAACTTTCAAAGGCTGGCTTTTCACCTGGGCTTTTATTCCTGAAAAATCATGATACAATTCGCCCTTAACATCTATTTCACCGGAATTCTCTTCAGTATCCAGTTTCAAAAATTCTATAATCCCCCGGTCGTCTTTCATCTGAACCTTACCGTTTATTGGCTCGATTATTTTATGATATTTCACCTCGCCGGTATTATCCAGATACTCGGCCTTGCCATCATAAATATGCAGGGTGGTATCCATACCTACATCCAGAGGCTCGCCCGGCTCTCCCCCAAGAACGGGGTCAAACAGAACTCCCATATTCCATCGCCCGGATTCAAGCTTCTTGACCAATGCATAGGGCTTGTGAATCTCCACAGTTTTAATTGCCCTCTGTCCATAGGGTTTTTTCAGCAAGCTGCCCAGATTATAAGTTACCACGATTTTATCAACGCTAATCCATATTTCCCCTTCGTCAGATAAAAGCTTAACATTTTCGAGTACGGTTTTTCCTGCCCCTACCCTGGTTCTGCCAATTTTTGAATCGCCTGAAATCAGGCTGTCCAGAATTCCTTTCACCCCGGCACGGCCCATAGAATTTTTAAAAATAAGAAATACCATAAACAAAACAAAAAAGGCCACTAACAGTATAATTAAATATTTTTTCACATTAGCGGGTTTTTTATTCTGTTGTTTCGTTTTATCGGAATCAAGAACTTCTTTATTCTGTTTACTGTTCTTGTCTTTACTCAAAACTTCACCTGTTGTTCTTTAAAAGGCATGGTTACTATATTTTATATTTTCTATTGACCGGATAAATCTCCTTTGAAAAAAAGGGCTTTAAAACCCATATTAAAAACCCTTAGCTGAAATTATTAGTTTCTCCATTAAAAAGAAATTATTCTGCCAGAAGCAGAGCGGACTGTCGGGCATAGGCATCAGCATCCAACAGATCCTCCAATGAAGGTTGGCTTATTAAAACATGATTCTCCATGGTTTTTTCAATAATTTCAGAAATCTTCAGAAAACCGATTTTATCTTTCAAAAACAGTTCCACAGCTACCTCGTTGGCGCCATTCAAAACGGCGGGCATGGTGCCTTTTAGCTTCAAAGACTCATAAGCCAGCTTCAAACATGGAAAATCATCCATGCGGGGTTTTTCGAAATCGAGCCTGCCGATTTCAAAAAAATCGGTTTTCACAAAATCTGCAGGCAACCTGCCAGGATAGCTCAGGGCATACTGAATGGGGATTCTCATATCCGGCAGGGACAACTGGGCGATTATGGATCCATCCACAAATTCCACCATGGAATGAATAACCGATTGAGGATGAACCAGAACCTGGATTCTTTCAGAATCCACATCAAAAAGCCAATGGGCTTCTATCACTTCAAAACCTTTATTCATAAGTGTGGACGAATCTACTGTAACTTTCTTGCCCATATCCCAGTTGGGATGTTTTAAAGCATCTGATGATGTCTTTTTTTTCAATTCTTCAGCCGGGGTAATTCTGAAAGGCCCACCGGAGGATGTAAGCAGTATTTTTTTTATATCACTGGGGTTTTCTCTGTTCAAACACTGAAAAATTGCTGAATGTTCACTGTCCACCGGCAAAATGGGAACCTGGTTTCCCCTGGCCTTTTTCATCACCAGCTCTCCCCCCACCACCAGGGTTTCCTTATTGGCAAGGGCAATGGTATTACCCGCCTCAATTGCCTTCAAGGTGGGCAGCAACCCGGATATCCCCACCAGGGCAACCACAACAATATCAACTCTTTCTGCTGCCAGTCCGCAAATGCTGGCATCACCGGCAAGAACTTTTATGCCGGTATCCGCCAGAGCATTTTTCAGGGCATTATAATGCTCGTCGTTGGCAATTGCCACCACTTCGGCGGAGAAACTTCGCGCCTGCCGGGCAAGCAACTCCCAGTTGTTTCTGGCGGATAACCCGGAAACCTTGAACTTATCGGGGTAGTTTTCCACAATTTCCAATGTCTGGGCACCGATGGAACCGGTGGACCCCAGTATAGTAAGTTTCTTCATTTCAATCCCTTTCTAGGTAAGTAAGGAGCGGATGATCTTTTCCAGAAAACTTTCATTATTTCTGGACAAAACCTTGGGATCCAGATTCCCGGCTATACGGAATTCCTTCTGGGCCTCGTCGTATCTGCCAATTTTGGAGAGAGCTTTGCCAAGATAAAAATGCGCGGTAGCGCTTCCCGGTGTTAAATTCACTGCCTGGGTGAGATGGCGAACCGCATCTTTCGACTTTCCCTGGCGGGTCAGGACAAAACCAAGTAGGGTGTGGGCTTCAGGATAATAAGGGCTCAAGCTGACAGCCCTCTTCAATTCTTTTTTTGCCCTGGTGAATTGCCCCAATTCTATCAATCTTTTAGCCAATTCGTAATGCTTCTGTGCTTCCACCACTGCGCTGTCCTGTTGTTTCTGCTGATAAACAGGGGCGCTGGGAATCTGTTTTATCTGCTGGGGCCTCATCCTCTGGGGATAATTCACCCCTGAAGAGGAAGCCTGCCCTCCCCCCACATAACCGGTGGCTGTAACACCCTTCATACTGTTAAACAAATTCTGAAAGGCCAACTTCATTTCATTTCCGTCCCGGAATCTTTCCTGGGGCCGGTTTTCCAGGGCTTTCTTCAAAATATTTTCCAGCATTACCGGGGCATCCTGTCGAAATTCACGGATAGGCTTGAACTGAAAGGGCACTCCCTGGGTCGGGTCATTTCCTGAGATTAAATGATGGAGGGTTGCAGCCAGGGCATACAAATCTGATCTGGGCTCGGTGTTTCCCTTGTATTGTTCCGGTGGCGCATAACCATGGGTCCCTATCATAGTTCCAGGGCGACGGGGAGAAAAGTGCCGTGCAATACCGAAATCCACCAGCATTACCTTCTCGTTACTTTGAATCATTACATTTGAAGGTTTCATATCACGGTAAATTACGGGAGGCTGCCGGGAATGCAGGTAATGCAACACGTCGCATATCTGAAAAGCCCAGGTTATTGTCCGGTCCAGGGGAAGCCCCCTGCCACCGTTTTCCTGTAAAATCTTTTCCGTACTTTTTCCCTGGATAAAATCCATAATAAGATAATAACGCTTTTTTTCAATAAAGTGATCGGTAACCCTTGGAATATTCGGATGACGCAAATCCGCCAGCAGCAAAGCTTCTTCCTGAAAACGCTGAATGGCATATTTACGATCGTCATCGCTCTGAAAAAAGTCCAGCATTTCTTTTATGGCAACTGTGGTTTTCAACCGGGTGTCCTCGCCTTTATAAATTGCCCCCATACCTCCGGTAGCAACATGCTGGGAAATTTTATACCGGCCATCAATAACCTGGCCTACCGATAACGTACCCGAAGGCATGGAAAATTGAACCGAGGAAATAGGAGCAGGCTGGGAAGGCGCCGGGGAAGTTGCCGGACGCTTGCTCCTGTGGCTATGAGATACTTTCCTGACAGGCTTTCGGGAACTTTTCAACCGTCGGGAAGCTGATGGCCTTTTAGAAACCCCTCTATGGGCATTTTTATGAGATTTGGCGGAACTGCCACTGGAGCCCTGGTTCATCCGGGCTCCACAATTGCTGCAAAACTTGGCCTTAACTCTATTTTTTAATCCACAATCGGGACAGAACATACTGATTTCCTTTAAAAACTATAATAACCAAGTTCTATCCGGTTCATCAGTTTTCCTTTGAAATAAAAACCAGATATAATAAAGAAAAGGCGGATTTCTCCACCCCATTAGTAACTTGAATTTTCATAATTATTCCCTGCCCAATTTGTTCTATCTCCAGCAATTTATTAATCAAAAAAGCGGGACTGACCCGCTTTTCTTATTCTTCAGTTTCGGCCTGATCCGTGGATTCCTTCATTTCAATATTTTCCACAAGCCATTTTCCCTCAACCATTTTCAGAAATACTATATCTATTATCTGGCCCTTCAATTTATCAGGATTTTCTTTTTCAGTAATTTCCGATACTAAACTGATTCGCACCCTGGCTGACTTGCTATCCTGTTCCTGAACATCCACCTTCATATCAGAAAATTTCGCCGTGATATAACCTTCCTGAACATCCACCGCTATAGACAAAATGAAACCCACTTCACCCAGGTCTTCAGGGTTTTCGGTGTTGGATACCTTATCCAGCAACTCGGGCACCATCAACGAACTGGCTTTATCCAGGTCGCCTTTTTCCACTGCTTTATAAAAGCTGGTTACTGTCTTTTCCACCTCTTCTTTTTCAGCAGCCTGAACCTGAGAAGACAGGGCTAATAGAACCATTGCTAAAAGGACAACCACAAATTTTGATGTTTTTCTAATCATATGAATCCCCTTTCAGAAAAATGTTTCGATTATTCATCTATTTACTTTAAAAAAAGTCTATTTCTTCAATAAAAATGTAAAAAAATTAGTTTTTTTCTAGAAGGGATTAACCAGTTCAACCCCGCGGTTATAAGCCGTCTTTAAAGCCTGGGGCTTGGTTTTGATGGCTCCGAAATCCTGAATATTGGTTACCCCTATCATTCCTGTATATACAACATCCATACAGTTGAAAAAATACTTTATTATAAGCTCAGGAGCCACGAAGAGTTCGGGCAATTCGGTTCCCGCTGCGCAAAGCAGATAACCTTGGCGGAATATTTCATCATCTATAGACCAGGGCCTTTTCAGAATAAACTTCCTTGCCCAGAAAACATGGGTACGATCGATAAGTGCTTTAAGCTGGGAAGTCAAACCGTAAAAATAAACCGGGCTGGAAACTATTATAATTTTTGACTCTTCCAGCAATGGGTAAATATCCTGCATATCATCTACCAGATCGCAAACCCCGGTGTTCTCACATTTGGAACAGCCGTTGCAGGGCTGGATATTCATTTCGCTTACATAAACCCTGGAAATCTCCACACCGCCGTCACGGGAAATACCCGCCAGCATCTCTTCCATAAGTTGATCGGTATTTCCGTTCCTGCGGGGACTTCCATAAATTGCCAATATTTTTGTTTTCAATCAGAAAACCTCATCTTTATTTGTTTTCAATTAATATTTCGATTTCTTACCGGTATAAACCTTTTTTTAAAAAAAATGGCGATAGAAATAAATTCTATCGCCGTTGTTAGAGGTTAAGGATGGGCTGGTATTACAGATACCCGATCAGGTATCCGGCAATTGAGCCCACGAGTTTTAGGAGCATATTCATTATAACCTTTTGCAGAAAAATTGTTAGTGATTATAATCACAAATTGAAATAATAGTTATAACAAATATTAAAATACAGGTAAACTGCTTTATTTTGTAGAAAAATTAAGGTATAATAGTTATTGCAAAATAAAACCTCCGGGGAGGAAATTTTTTGAACATATACGCTTTTAATAACTATTTTGTTGGAACAGCTCAGAAAAAATACTTAAAAAACGCATACAAAGAACTGAAAAATATCGACAACAAAATAAAGATTATCGATCGCTACCCTGATGGAATTTTCACCTTCAAGACTTCTCTGCATAATGAAACCCTGATATATAAACTACAGGAATCACCGCCGATTTTCTTAAGGCATATCCACCCCATCCACCGGCTTTTCTTTATTCCATTGAATGTGGACGTCCCTCAATTTATCTCAAATAG
>CAZSLZ010000031.1:0-25829 GCA_964607865.1 uncultured bacterium | reverse complement strand
TGCCGGTATGCATCCAGAGCTTTTTTATAGTAAGCGCGGGCGCCATCCCCCTGGTTCTTCAATTCGCGAATGTTAGCCATCTCCAGGTAGGCATGGGCAATAGGGGATTGCATCTTTCCTGTTTTTCTGTAATGATCAATCAACGCCCGGCAGAATTCCTCAGCTTTGCGAAAAAATCTTAAATCGTACAACACATGAGCGCAATTGAACATGGCTGCCTCGTAATTAAATTTGTCTTTCTGCCTGCCGTAAACCTTCACAGCTTTGCCGAACTTCTTGAAGGCTTCCTGTTTGTATCCCAGTTGTTCCTCGATAATACCTATTTCCATAAGAAGTTCAGCCAGGAAGTTGTTTTCCCTTGGCAACTGAAGTTCGCTGATAATAAGTTTATATTGAGCTATTGCTCTTCTTTTCATTCCCTGGTTATCGAAAAATTTAGCTCTTTTCTTTTTGGTGATGATTTGCAGGGTTCGGACTTTGTCGGAGATTTTGCCCCTGCTGTCAATATTGAGGAAGTTTTCCAGTTTTTCGGCGCTGGTAAGCAATTCATCGGTCTGGCCGTATTTTCCTTCGGCCATGTAAATATCAATATGGTAAATTAATTCGCGCAGGTAATTAAACCGGGTTTCAAAAGCCAGGTTGGAAAGGATTTCTTTAATTTTTCGGTTATCGTGGGTTTTATTGAGTTTTTCAATAAGTTCAGATAGAATCATGATTTTTTTCCGGGGGATCATTTTTTATTTCTGTAGGTTTTTCGCTGATTTTATTTTCTAATTCGGCCTGTTCTTTTTCATTAACCGTTGTGGAAGTTTGTGTTTGTTCAGCAGGCTGATTCTGCTCTGTGGTTTTTTCTGTTTTTTCCTTCCTGATTCTTCCTGTTGCCGAGGTCAGGATTATTCCGAAACATGAAATTATAACAGTGGTGAAAAATGCGGTTTTATATACCTGGTTTCCTGTGATAGCCAGAGAAATATTCGATATTTTCATCTGGTGTATAATTAAAAACCAGAACAAAGACATAAGCAGGAATGGGGGTATGAAACCGACAAGTGGGTGAAATTTGCCATAGCCTGCGATAAAACTTGGCAGTAATGCCAGGGTGATTATTAAAAAAAATAACGGCATTCGGCCCTGATTCTTTTCCTGAGTAAGGTTCTCGTCTGCGCCGGAAAAGTCAAATAAAAAGGTGAACTGGAAAAAGGCTATAACCAGAGTTGTTATTATGAAGAAGATGAGGATCTTTTTTTTATTCTGGGACTTCATTTTTTCACCTCGCCTGAAATATAATTTCTTTTTTAATTATTCTAATCCTCTTTAATATGTATGGTTATAATAAATATTTACGTTTTTTTTGAGCTGGGCACAAGACAGGGAAAGTTATAAAAATGAAGAAGTTTAAATGGAATTGTGTGGTTGCAGGGAGGCTTTTTAATTGTCGGTTTTGTTATCACCGGGTACCTTGCTTGGCGATAGATATAAAGTGGAAATGGTTCTGGGGCAGGGAGGAATGGGAGCGGTTTACCTGGCCTCAGATATGCGTATTCCTGAAAAGAAGTGGGCAATAAAGGAATTATGGGATTTCGGCGATCCCTCAACCCGTCAGCTGGTGCAGGATCAATTTCAATCTGAAGCTTCTATTCTGGCAAAACTGGATCACCCCAACCTTCCTCGAATTACCGATTATTTTCTGGAAAATAACAAGAAATATCTGGTAATGGATGTGGTGGAAGGGGAGACCCTGGAAGATAAAATGCAGGGCCGGCGCGGGCCTCTGGAAGTGGAGTACATAATTGAAATTCTGAAACAGTTGGTTCAGGTTCTTGAGTATTTGCATTTGCAGGAGCCAGCGATAGTCTTCAGGGATTTGAAGCCTGCCAATATAATGGTGAGTAGCAGCGGCAAAGTGAAGTTGATTGATTTCGGCATAGCCCGGATTTTTACAGCAGGTAAACAAAAAGATACAATTATAATGGGAACTCCCGGTTATGCAGCCCCCGAGCAATACGGCACGGGGCAGTCCGATCCCCGTTCTGATATTTACGGGCTGGGGTCAACATTATATTTTTGTCTTACCGGCCAGGACCCCGCAGATAACCCCTTTCATTTTGAAAACCCTTCCCAGTTGAACCCCAAAGTTTATAAAAGATTGGAAAAAGCCATACTGAAGTGTGTTCAGATGGATCCAGCCCGGCGTTTTGCATCGGTGAAGGAATTGGAAAACTATCTTTTTGGCGCGGAAGCCAGAACCGAGAATATAACTACCGGCCTTTCCGGTACTCTTTTGCCTCCTGCCTCTGATGCAGATGCTTCTGAAATCGAAATAGAGCCCGGAGAATTGAATTTCGGGGTTGTAAAAAGGGGCAGTAACCGGAAAAAATCATTTATTATAAAGGGAATAGTGAATAAGCTGGAAGTAAAGAAAGAGGACAACTGGTTGAAGGCTTATCCTTCATTGGTTGACGGAGCAAACCAGGCGGTGGGGGTTACGGTTTATACATCTCAGCTTAACCATGGCGGCGAGTATCATTCAAGGCTGATATTAAAGGGAGAAGGGATAAGGAAAGAGGTCCCGGTTACATTAAAAATTGAACCGAAGCATTTGAACCTGTTATCTTATGTGCTGAGTTTTATCTTTACACTGGTCAGCCTGGTGCCCATAGCCGGCCTTCTGGGTTTTATTCTGAATATGGTGGTTTATAATTCGGTTCCCCGGGGAGAGAGAAAATCTTTGAAGGTGTTTTATTATGTAAGCATTTTTGCTGCGGTTTTATGGATTATTTCTACGGGAGTGCTGTTAGCCGGCGGGTATTATCTGGGCTGGTTTGATTATTTGAATAATTATTTTTTCAATTAGGAACATTAATTCTGTTAATCAAAAGGAATTATTCTTTTAACTGTTTAATACTGAATTTGCTGAATGCAAGTTAAAATAAGTGTAAATATAATTTTGGAGTGTATCAATGACTTCTGTTGTCTGTGCCGAGTGTGGGTTTAACAACGAAATAGACGCCACCTATTGTGAGGAATGCGGGGTTTTAATGGAAAAAAACCCGGATTCGGACTCAAATTCTGGCGATTGTTTGTTTATTCATAGTACCGGTGATGTAATAGATAAAAAATATGAAATAGTGGCGGTGGTGAAGACGGGGAATACCGATTCCTCTTATATCGCCATTGATTTAAATTCCGAGGGGAAAATGGTTTGGGTTAAACACAGAAAGCAGGCCGCCGAAGAATATGAAGCCCAGAAGTCGTTATACGAAATTTTACTGGAAGAGAGCCATGAAAATGTAGTAAAACCCCTGGAAATAATCAGCCGGGAAGATTGTATCTATATAATATTTGAAAAGAACGAAGGTGAAAACCTGAAATCTCTCATAGATGCCGACAGGGAGAGTATAACCCAGGATGATATTCTGGACTGGGCTATTCAGGCAGCCCGTGGAATGAAGTTTTTACATTCCCATGCAATTCTTCACCTGGATATGCAGCCTGCCCATCTTTTTCTGACTGATGAAGATGTGGTGAAGGTCAGCGGATTATCCCGGATAACCTCTATGAGAAATATTAATACCGACAATTCTGTAACTGAAGGTTTTTCTCCCCCCGAAGCTTATGGCTTAATGGGGGGCAGGCTGGGCCAGAGATCTGATATTTTCAGCCTGGGTGCTACAATATATTATCTTCTTGCTGGCAAGGTGCCCAAATTATCCAGAGAGAGTTTTTTTAATTTTCCTCTCTTAAGTGAAGTTGCCGAAGATATGGACCCTGATTTTGAGCAGATTGTTATGCGGGCTGTAAAAAAGGAGCCCATCGCCCGTTTTGACGGAATAGATGAGATGCTGGAAGAGCTTACCAGGCTGAGGGAAAAAGGTCTGAATACCCGGCAGGCTCAGTTGAGAGAACTTTCATTCGAAATTTTTGCAAAAAGCCATGTGGGCAGGGTGAGAAAAATTAATCAGGATTCCTACCTGGTGTCGGGGTTGGATTCCTATGAAAAATCCAGGGCGTCGAAATATGATTTACTTGTGGTGGCAGACGGCATGGGAGGGGAAGCTGAGGGCGACAAGGCTTCATCTCTTGCAGTAAGGGTAATTGCCCAGGAAGTGACAGGAAGTTTTCTGCCCATCAACAATTCCACTGCCACCCAGATTCTGTATCCCGAGGATGATGTTCAGGCCAGGTCAGCTTCTATTCTTGCCAGGGCCATACACCAGGCCAACAAGGTTGTATATGAGTATTCCCGCAAGGACCAGGCGCGCAGGGGTATGGGTTCCACAATATCGGCGGGTTTGATAATGGGAGATAATCTATGCCTGGGCCATGCCGGGGATACCCGTTGTTATGCTTTTAACCCCCATACCGGTTTGCAACAGTTGACTGAGGATCATTCTCTGGTTGGCAGGCTGGTTCGGCTGGGCCAGTTGACCCGTGAGGAGGCATTGCGTTCTCCCCAGCGCAGTGCAGTTTACCGCGCCCTGGGAACCACTCCCACCCTTGAAGTTGATATTTATCAATACCAGATTCAGGATGAGGATATTATAATATTCTGTTCTGATGGAATATGGGAATATTTTCCGGACAGGGAATTATCTTCCATAATATTACGGGAAGGTTCACCTCAGAAGATTGCCGAAAAACTGGTTCAGACCTGTCTTGACAGGGGAGCTGACGATAACGCCACTCTCATTGTTCTTAAGGCATCGGACAGCAACGGTGTCAAGCAGATGAAAAGCCGAAAGGATAAAACCGAAACTCTCAAACCTATTTCCGATGAACAGAAACGCCAGAAACAGGAAGAAAAGCGGAAAGAATCCATCAGTAAAAAAGATAAAAAGGCAAAGAAGAATCAGGATGAGTTGCTGGCTGAGAAGTTTGAAAAAGTAATTGATGAAAAAGAGAAGGCCAGGGAATCACAAAAAGAACCTGAAGGTTCAGAAGAAGAAGTTGCAGAACCTGAAAATTCAGGGGAGAACGTTTCTGATGAAAAAAAAGAATAAGTTCGGTTTAAAATATACAATATAAGGAGGAGACTTATGGGTACTCCAGTTAGATTAGATTGCCAGACAAGTTATGATAATGTACTGGTAACCAGCGAGAATAAATTGGTTTATTTGCTGGCAGAAGCATCGCCTACAGCGGAATTAAGCGGGGAAGCTTCCACGGCTTCGCTGAATTTATCAGTTGTGTTAGATAAAAGCGGTTCCATGTATGCCGAGGAAAAGTTAGAATATGTAGTTCAGGCAGTTCAGCATTTAATCGATCAGCTACGTCCTGACGATGTCTGTTCGGTTATAGCTTTTGCCGACAAGGCCAGGGTGGTTATTCCCTCGGGGCCTATACACGATAAGGAATCTGCAAAGCGTATTCTGCAGAATATTGATCATATCGATGTGGGGTCAGGAACGGAAATGCTGCGGGGTATAAACGCCGCCATAGATGAGATAGGAAAGCATTTTTCGAAGGACAGGACAAACCACTGCATACTGTTAACCGACGGATTGACCCTGCATGAAAATAAATGCCTTGCCCGTTGCGAAGAAGGTTCGGAAAGAGGGGTTTCCTTTTCCACCATCGGAGTGGGTGATGATTTTAACGAGAAATTTTTACTGGATATCGCTGACGCCTGCCGGGGCAAGTCATATTATATTGATGTTCCCAGGGACATTCCCGAGATATTCAATCAGGAAATGACCGGCGTACAATCGGTAACGGTCTTAAACCCCAGGCTTACGCTGAAGTTGGCCAAGGATATAGATATACGGCGTGCTCATAAAGTAAAACCCCTGATAAGTGATCTTGGTGCTCTTTCCACTATAAACAGGGTAGCTACAATCAAACTTCAGGATTTGCAGAAAAATGAGATTCAATCTGTGGTGTTCGAGTTGGTTCTTCCCTCGCGAAGAGCGGGTACTTACCGGATAGCCCAGGTAGGTTTAAAGTATGATGTTCCCGGCCAGGAGGCAGTTCAGGATGCCCTTAAGAAGGATATAACCATTACTTATACTACAGATCCCAGGGAAGCTTCTAAAGTTAACCCCAAGGTTATTCAGGTGGTAGATCTGGTGTCAGTGTTCCGTCAACAGACCAAGGCACTGGAGTTTGCCCAGGCTGGCGAAAAGAATAAGGCAACCCGATTGTTGCGGTCGGCTGCCACCACCCTGTTGCAGCATGGACAGAAGGATTTGGCAGACCAGGCCATGGAAGAAGCCAGCCGGATTGAAGGCGGCGCCCGGATGACCAATAAAGGTACCAAAAAACTTGAATATGGTACCCGTAAGTTGACCCAGTTACTGGATCAGGTGCCCCCGATTCCTTAAAAATTAAAGGAATTATTATTATTAATAAGAATAAAGACTTAACAAAAAAAAGGAGGAAACAAATATGAAGTGCACGATTTGCGGCGCTGAAAATCTGGAAGGCGCAGCTTATTGTGAGGACTGTGGCTCCAAGCTGCCGACCTCCCCACCTCCAGCAGAAGTGGTTGAAATGGAAGAGGAATCTTTTGAGGAAGAACCCTTTGATATGGACCAGGAACCCGAGATGGTAGAGGAAATGACGGGTGAAGGAATTGTATGCGCTGCCTGTGGAACAGAGAATCCTGCCGGTTCGAGGTTCTGTGATGATTGTGGTGCAAGTCTGGACGCTGTTGAAGAAGATGTAGAAGAAGATGTAGAAGAATTAGAATCTGAAGCAGAAACAGAAACAGAAGAACCTCCGGAAACTCCGGTTGGAATGGCCAAACTGGTGGTTCAGGGTTATGACCAGGAATATTTATTGGATAAGGATATAATTACCTTGGGAAGAGAAAGTCCCGCTGATGGGATATTTCCTGATATTGACCTGACCGATGTGGATGAAGAAGCTTATGTTTCCCGACGTCATGCCCAGATAATAAGAAAAGATGATGGTTTTCTTTTTGAGGATCTGGGATCATCTAACGGCAGTTTTATAAATAATGTCCGTATTGCCCAGGGAGTGCAGCAGTTCTTGAATGAGAATGATGTAATAAGATTGGGTAAGACGGTAATGACCCTGGTTAAAGAATAAAACAGTCACTCAAAAGGAGGGTAATAATAATTATCCTCCTTTTATTATAAGGAGTTACTTGCATTTTCTACATTTTTTTATGAAGTGAAATAAAAATAATTTATTTTGTTTATTATTGTTGACAGTCATATTATAATGTGATAATATATACCAGCTCTTTGAGATGTTAAAAGTGCATGGAATGTTAAAAATATAAGGATTTGGAGAGATTTGTCAGGCCCGCGGATGATGGGACGGGCTTGTTGTATCTCCGATTTTTTGCATTTATAGAGGAGGTCCTTGCATGGCATATAGCAGCACAGAAACCCCCCAAGAAGTTAAACAAGTTAGCTTCCAGACTATCCCCAATGTGCTCGAAACCCCGAATCTGATTCAGATTCAGGTAAATTCATACAATTGGTTTTTAAGAACCGGCATGAGAGAGATATTCGACGAAGTATCTCCCATAGAAGATTTTACCGGAAACCTTGTGCTGGAATTCGGTGATTACTCGCTGGGCGAACCAAATTATAACGTTGAAGAATGTAAAGATCGAGACATGACCTACGCCAAGCCTATGAAAATTCAGGTGAGGTTGATTACCAAGGAAGACGGGGAGATTAAAGAAATAAAGGAACAGGAAATCTTTATGGGAGATTTCCCATGTATGACGGAGAAAGGAACTTTTATAGTAAATGGGGCTGAACGAGTTATAGTCAGTCAGCTTATCCGTTCTCCGGGAACTTATTTTCAATCCCAGATCGACCAGGCGGGCCGAATTCTTTTCACTGCCCAGATTATCCCCAACCGCGGTGCCTGGTTAGAATTTGAAACCGACGGTAACGGCATTATATGGTGTAGAATTGACAAAACCCGTAAAATACCTGTAACTGTATTATTGCGGGCACTGGGATATGAAACCGACCAGGATATTCAGGAACTGGTGGACGAAGAAGTGTTAATTGAACCCACCCTGAATAAGGACAGCGTGAAAAGCCAGGATGAAGCTCTGGTGGAAATTTATCGCAAGTTACGCCCCGGAGATCCCCCCTCGGTAGATAGCGCCAGAACCTTGCTGGCCAATTTGTTCTTCGACCCCAAGCGTTACGATCTGGCCAGAGTGGGCCGTTACAAGATAAACAAGAAACTGGGAAGAAGATTGGAATGTAGTCAGTGCGGAAGCCTGATTGAGCCGGGAATTGTAACATGCTCCGAGTGCCAGGCTCCAATTGAATACAGCACCATTCTGGATCCCCAGGATATAATTGATATTGTAAAATATATCATATATCTGATGAGGGGTGACAGGGAAACTCCTGAGGAACCCCCGTTGCGATACAGTGTTTCCGTTAACGAGGATGACATTGATCACCTGGGTAACCGAAGAATCCGCGCTGTTGGCGAACTCCTTCAGAACCAGTTCCGTGTCGGCCTGTTAAGGCTGGAACGAGTGGTCAAGGAAAGAATGACAGTTCAGGATATTGAAACTGTAACACCCCAGGTTCTTATAAATATAAGGCCTGTGGTTGCCGCCATAAAAGAATTCTTTGGCTCCCACCAGTTATCTCAGTTTATGGATCAGACCAATTCCCTTTCTGAGTTGACCCATAAAAGAAGATTATCAGCAATGGGCCCCGGAGGGTTATCCAGAGAAAGAGCGGGGTTTGAAGTCCGTGATGTTCATGATTCCCACTATGGACGGATCTGTCCCATTGAAACTCCTGAAGGCCCCAACATCGGCCTGGTGGTTTATCTGGCCACATATGCCACGGTAAACGATTTCGGGTTTATAATGACACCCTACAGAATCGTTGAGAATGGCATGGTAACCGATAAAATCCGTTATCTTACCGCCGATGAGGAAGACCGGTTTATTATCGCCCAGGCCAATACCATTTTGAACGAACACAACCAGATCATTAATGACCGGGTAGTGGCTCGTTCGAAGGAAGAAACCCGGATGTTCCGCAAGGAAGAAATCAATTTTATGGATGTATCGCCAAAACAGGTGGTCAGCGTAGCCACAGCTTTGATTCCCTTTCTGGAGCATGACGACGCAAACCGTGCTCTTATGGGAGCTAACATGCAGCGTCAGGCGGTTCCTCTGATTAAACCCGAGGCTCCGGTGGTGGGCACGGGGATGGAACATTGTTCCGTCAAGGATTCAGGAGCGCTGGTGGTTTCCAAATACAGCGGAGAGGTTACCAACGTAACCGCAGAAACCATTCTGGTCAGGCTTCTGGACAAGAAAACCATGGAGATGGTAACCCTTTCTGAGGGCAATATGATGGTTTGCCCTATATGCAACCATCAGTGGCTCAAGAAGAATGTTGATAAAAAAGCTGCTTATATAACCTGCCCCAATTGCCTTTGTATGAGAGATAAGACAGGGGTATATTAAATGGAGCAATTGAATAAATGCAAGCGTTCAAACAATGGCACCTGTATAACCCAGCGCCCTCGGGTGCGTAAGGGAGAATATGTCAAAGTCGCGGACGTTCTTGCCGACGGAGGCTAAAGTGTGGGCGGAAAGCGGGCGTTTGGCAAGAATGTCCTGGTGGCATTTAGGCAATGGGAAGGCTACAACTACGAAGATGCCATTTTGCGGAGCGAAGAACGGGTGATGGAGGATGTTTATACATCAATTCATATTGAAGAATACGAGTGTGAGGCCCGGGATACCAAACTTGGCGCCGAAGAAATCACCAGAGATGTCCCCAATGTGGGAGAAGATGCTCTGAAAGACCTGGACGAACAGGGTATTATCCGGGTGGGTGCCGATATACAGGCAGAGGATATTCTGGTGGGTAAGGTTACTCCCAAGGGCGAAACTGAGCTCACTGCAGAAGAACGCCTGTTGAGAGCGATTTTTGGTGAAAAAGCCCGGGATGTAAGAGATACCTCCCTGAAAGTGCCTCACGGCGAAAAAGGTAAAGTTATTGATACCAAGGTATTTTCCAGGGAAAATGGCGATGAGCTTTCTCCCGGTGTAAATAAGCTGGTTCGTGTCTATGTTGCCCAGAAACGGAAAATTCTACAGGGTGATAAAATGGCAGGGCGCCACGGTAATAAGGGTGTAATAGCCAAAATTCTACCCGTGGAAGATATGCCCTATTTACCTGACGGTACACCGGTTCAGATTGTGCTTAACCCCCTGGGCGTGCCTTCCCGTATGAATATAGGGCAGGTACTTGAAACCCACCTGGGGCTGGCTGGAAGACAGCTGGGATTAAGCTTTGAATGTCCGGTTTTTGACTCGGCCACCGAGGAAGAGATTGTCGGGTTTGTAAAAATGTATCATCTGAAACGGGACCTGGGAATTCATGGAATTGACCTGTCCCGGGAAGATGTGGAAGAGCTTATCGGGTCTGATACTGTGGAAGACCGGATCAGCCGGTTTTTCCGGGAAAGGCATATATATGTGTCCCGGTTGTCGGTTGCAGAGCTTGCGAAGGGCAAGCAGTTGAAAACCCAGGTTCGTAAGATTTGTGAAGATAACAGTGTTCCTGTCAGCAAGGAAGAGATTGACGAGGTTATCAAGGAAATGACTCCTGAAGAGCGGGTCCGCGATATCCTGGTTCGCCGGAAAATTGAGTTTGACGATAAGTTGCTCAAGGATTTGACAACCTATGTTGATGAATATAAGCGGTTGAAAGAGACAGGGAAATCAATCGTTTTTGACGGAAGAACCGGAGACGCCGTGGACAGCCCGGTGATGGTGGGGTTGATTTATATGCTGAAATTGGCCCACCTTGTGGATGACAAAATTCATGCACGGTCAACCGGCCCATATTCGCTGATAACCCAGCAACCACTGGGTGGAAAGGCGCAATTTGGCGGACAGAGATTCGGGGAAATGGAAGTCTGGGCCCTGGAGGCCTATGGCGCAGCCCATACCCTGCAGGAATTGCTGACTGTCAAATCTGACGATGTGGTCGGCCGTGTTAAAACTTACGAGGCTATCGTCAAGGGCGAGAATATCATGGAACCCGGTGTGCCTGAAAGTTTCAAGGTTCTTATTAAAGAGATGCAAAGCCTGTGCCTGGATGTGAAAATCCTTTCGGGAACCGATAAGGGACAGCCCAAGGAAATTGATATTAAGGGCATTGAAATTGAAGATGTAAGAGCAGCTGCCAGAGAGTTGGGGTTGGATATTAATGACGATACCCTGAAGATGGCATCGACTGGAAAATAACCCCATATGGGTTGATATAGACTTACAAGCTCCAAAAGGAGGTCAGAAGCTTGATTGATGTTAACAATTTTGAAGCGATGAAAATTGGTCTGGCTTCACCAGTACAGATTAAAGAATGGTCGTATGGCGAGGTTAAGAAACCGGAAACCATTAACTATAGAACTCTGAAGCCCGAGCGGGACGGACTTTTCTGCGAAAAGATATTCGGCCCGGTCAAAGACTGGGAATGCCACTGCGGAAAATATAAGCGGGTGCGTTTTAAGGGCGTAATCTGCGACAAATGCGGTGTGGAAGTTACCCGATCAAAGGTGAGAAGAGAACGTATGGGACATATTTCCCTGGCTTCTCCAGTTACCCACATATGGTATTTCAAGGGAGTTCCCTCACGAATAGGGTTGTTATTGAATATGTCTCCCCGGATGTTGGAAAAAATTATATATTTTGCCAACTACGTGGTTATAGATCCAAAGGATACCCCTCTGGAACACAAGCAGTTGCTAACCGAGATGGATTATCGGGAAGCCCGGGAGAAATACGGAAACGATTTCTCCGCCATGATGGGTGCAGAGGCCATAAGGGAACTGTTATGCCAAATAGATCTGGTGGAATTATACAAGGAACTCAGGGAAGATGTCCGTACCTTGTCGGGCCAGAAACGTTCCAAGGCAATCAAACGTCTTGGTGTGGTGGATGCTTTCAGAAAATCGGGTAACAAGCCCGAATGGATGATTCTGGAAGTGATTCCCGTAATCCCGCCGGAATTGCGTCCCATGGTACAGTTGGACGGCGGCAGGTTTGCCACTTCCGACTTGAATGATCTTTATCGAAGAGTTATTAACAGGAACAATCGTTTAAAACGGCTGTTAGAGTTGGGCGCTCCCGATATTATTGTGAAGAATGAAAAACGTATGCTGCAGGAAGCTGTGGATGCGTTGATAGATAATGGCCGTCGCGGCCGTCCTGTAACCGGGCCTAACAATCGCCCGTTAAAATCTCTTTCTGATATGCTGAAGGGAAAACAGGGACGTTTTCGCCAGAACCTTCTGGGTAAACGTGTTGATTATTCGGGCCGTTCGGTTATTGTGGTGGGCCCCAAACTTAAATTACACCAGTGCGGCCTTCCCAAGGAGATGGCATTGGAGCTTTTCAAGCCCTTTGTAATGAAGAAGCTGGTTGAGCGGGGGCTGGTCCACAACATAAAAAGTGCCAAGAAGATGGTTGAGAGGGTTCGCCCCGAGGTATGGGATGTTCTGGAAGAGGTTATTGAGGATCATCCCGTTTTACTGAACCGTGCTCCCACCTTGCACCGTCTTGGTATTCAGGCTTTTGAGCCAGTGTTGGTTGAAGGAAAAGCTATCCAGATTCATCCTCTGGTTTGTAATCCCTACAATGCTGACTTTGACGGTGACCAGATGGCGGTTCATCTTCCCCTGTCTGCAGGAGCCCAAGCGGAATCAAGGTTGTTGATGTTATCCACAAATAATATTTTACAGCCTTCATTTGGAAGCCCAGCTACCGTGCCCACCCAGGATATGGTTCTGGGAATTTATTACCTGACCTATTGTTATAAGGAAGACCCCAAAATGAAGAAGAATTCTCAAAAGGCCAGGTATAAGGGTGAGGGTAAGGTTTTCACAAGCATGGATGAGGCAATTAATGCCTATGAGGAAAACTATATTGAACTGCAGGCGCCAATAAAGGTGAGAGTGCAATATCTGGATAAAAATGTAACCAGTTTTCAGAAAGATAAGGATGGATATTATATTGACCCCGTAGTGGAGAGACTTATTGAAACTACCGTGGGCAGGATAATATTCTACAAGGCTATTCCTGGTGAGTTCAGGTTAATGTCGGTAAAGTCCAGGATAAGGCCTGACAGGAAAATTGAATTTGAAACACTGAATCAGACTTTTAACAAGAAAAACCTGATAAAATTCATATCAAGTTTCCACAGTCAATTTAAGAATAAATTTACATCATATTTATTGGATAATGCCAAGGAATTGGGCTTTAAGTATGCTACCAGGTCCGGCACTACCGTTTCTATTATTGATTTCGAAATTCCTCCGGAAAAACCGGAGATTTTGCAGGAAAGCGATAAACAGGCCCGGAAGGTGGAAGAATACTTCCTGAAAGGCTGGCTGAGCGGCGAGGAAATGGATGAGAAGATTATTGATATATGGCGGGAAGCCACTGACAGGGTGGAAAAAGCCATGATGGATAACCTTGATTCCCTGAATCCGATTTATATGATGGCAACTTCCGGCGCCAGGGGTAATACTTCCCAGGTTAAACAGCTGTCTGGTATGCGTGGCCTTATGACTGATCCTTCAGGTAAAATTATTCCCCTGCCCATCAAGGCAAACCTGCGTGAAGGCCTGTCAGTGTTGGAATACTTTATTTCCACTCACGGAGCCAGAAAAGGTCTGGCAGATACTGCGCTCAGAACCGCGGACTCGGGATATCTGACCCGCAGGCTGATTGACATTTCCCAGGATATAATCATCAAGGAAGATGATTGTCTGAAACGGCATATATGTGATAACTGTGGTGCGGAAAACAGTGTTGGAATGGTTACCTGTGAAAGTTGCAGTTCTACACTTGCGCCAGCTACCGGGGAAAATGTCATAGAGGTTGAAGGCGATTATATTATGGTGGAAGCCTATCGCGAATCCGACGATATCAGCACCCGTTGCCGGTTATATGAAAAAATTCGTGGCAGAGTTACAGCAATAGATGTGAATCATCCCGAAACCGGCGAGCTTCTGGCTAAAGCCGGGACTTTACTCAACGATGATGAAGCTGAAGTTATAAGTAATGCTTATCAGGCATATCTTCGTAAATTATGGGACAAATATGCCACCGAGCATAATGAAATGGTGGATGAAGATGAAGCCCGTGAATTTGCCAGGTTCATACGTTCAATAAACGAGGATAAAAAAGCTGTCGGCATAAAATCAGTGCTTACCTGTAAGTCTAAAAACGGTATTTGTGCCCTTTGCTATGGCAGAGATCTTTCCACCGGCGATATGATTGAGATTGGCGAAACAGTTGGTATTATTGCTGCCCAGTCCATTGGTGAACCGGGTACCCAGCTGACCCTGCGTACTTTCCATACCGGTGGTGTGGCTGAAACCGATATTATTCAAGGTTTGCCCCGTGTGGAAGAGTTGTTTGAAGCGAGAAAACCCAAACGTTACTCTTATATTGCTGAAATTTCCGGAGTTATCAGCTTCGGTGAGGAAAAGGGTATGCGGTTGATAATTATTGAGAACCCCGAAACCAAGGATAGTTGGAGCGTAAAGGTTTCTTTCGGTATCCGGTTGAAAATAAGCGAAGGCGATTATGTAAAAGCCGGCGCTACATTAACTGAGGGAAGCAAGAACCCCCACGATATTCTTCGTGTTCAGGGAGTAAACGACGTTCAAAGATACCTTGTTGACGAGGTTCAGGAAGTTTACCGTTCTCAGGGTGTGGACATTAACGACAAACACTTTGAGGTTATTGTCCGCCAGATGCTGAGAAAAATAAAGATCGAAAAATCCGGAGATACCTACTTCCTGCCCGGCAGCCTGGTAGATATTTTCGAATTGGAAGAAGAGAATCAGAAAGTTCTGGCCGAGGGCAAGGAGCCTGCCGAATTTCATTATGTTCTGCTGGGTGTTACCAAGGCATCATTGGCTACCGATTCCTTCCTCTCGGCAGCATCCTTCCAGGAAACCACCAGGGTTCTTACCGATGCGGCAATTAAAGGCAAGGTTGACAACCTTATCGGCCTGAAAGAGAATGTCATTATCGGAAAGATGATTCCCGCAGGAACCGGAATGCCACGGTACCACAATGTGGGTGTAAAAGTAATCTCCGATACGGAAGGGGAAGCCGAGCCTGAAGAAAGGGAAGAACTTCAGGAAGCTCCCGATACCCAGGAGATTCAACTGGAAGAAATAGACAGTATGCAACCTGCAAATTAGTTGTAAGACAAAAAAACAAGGCTGCCCGGGAAATCTGGCAGCCTTTTTTATTTAGGCTCAGAAAAAATTTTCAAAATTCTAAAAGAAACCGTGGGAATCTCAATTTAGACCGGGTGGGTTCTTACCCACATACCTGGGTGGTACAGAGATTGCTATGCATCCTGCGGATGCCAGTGATGAGGAAATAATATAATCGAATCCTGTCATTAAGAATGGAAAATTCTGCCATTTTTAATGGGAAAAATTTAATAATAAATTACAGGGGGCGATATTTCATTTTATGGCAGGTAAGCTGGGCGCCTTCAGTGGGAAGTGGTTGTGTGGGTTTCCCCAGTGTAAATTCCCCCTGTTTTATCCATTCTTTTAAGGTGTGGGCTATTTCCCGCGCTTTAGGTAAACTCGACAGGGACGAGGTTTCCACCTTTTTTCCTTTCAGTTCGATTGTTCCGGTTTTTAACTCGGCATAGGATTTATAGTCGATGGGTTCTCCCTTCATGTTGGGGTAATCGGATCCATAGTCAATGATGGGTGCGAAAATCTCTTCGTCGGATACACCGGTAAACCTTGCCATATCTTCATCAAGAATTGGAATGGGGACTCCAATTCCCACAGCCATGGATACCCCGTAACCGGTCATGGAAACTCCTCTAAGAAAATTCGAACTCATATTCTTCAAGTCTCCGGTAACTGCAATAGTGCCGGCGCCGCCTCTGGGAACGCCTTTTTCGGTTCTGGGGATATTGGGATCATGTTGAGTTCCATAAAAATAGATGTAACCGGTGCCTCCTCCCAGGAAAATCCGGGTTCCGACACCGATGGTTCTATAGAAGGGATCATTCAGCAGAGGGCTTAAGCTTCCAGCGCTGCAATAATTTGCGTTGGCCATGTTGGGGCGCAGAACTCCAAGGTATGTGTAAATAGTTCTGTTTATTGATTTATTAGTGGCTACATTGTAATTCTGGTAAGAATTTCTGGGGTTGAGTAGAAAAGCGTTATTCAAATCCTTTATATTGATGAGTGTTTTCAATTCCCTGCGGGGATAACAGTCAGTTCCGTATCCCTGGGCTTCCAGGACTATGTCTTTGCCTCTTACAAGGTCTTCAATAAGGTGGCCGCCGCCGTATTGGAATTTACCGGGGAATACCTTGTTCAAAGGATCGTCCCGTTCAACCTCGGTGGCTCCAATGAAAATATCCACAGCTGCAAATCCGCAATAACCCATTACTCCGTTGAGCCAGGCTCTGGAAATTTTCATTTTGGGGATAGTATGGCCCACATTTATTATTGCTCCTGAAGAGCACATTGGGGCGAAGGTGCCTGTGGTTACCACATCCACTTCCCGGGCAGCTTTTTCCGGCCCCTGGCGTTTTACAATGTCGGTCATTTCTTCAGCAGTGACCACTACCACAGACCCATTCTTAATTTTTTCATTTATTTCTTCAAAGGTTTTGGCCATGAATATCCTCCTTCTAAACCACTTCCTGTTCAACTTCGCGCACAGCTGAATAAGGGCAAGCCTTAATGCAGAGAAAACATGCAATGCATTTTTCCTGGTCGTATTTTACTTTACCGGTTTCTTCATCTTTATGCAGGGCTTTGGGCAGACATTGGCCCACACAGGCTCCGCAGGATGTGCAGATTTCTTCGTCCCAGATTAGCCTCTGGGGTTTAACAGTTACGTTTACTCCCGAAGAAACCAGAAAACCGAAAGCCTTATCCAGGTTGTCTTCATTGCCTATCATCTGTATGAACATAAAACCTTCTTCATCTGGTGTTACCCTGGCTTCCAGAATGTTGATGTCCACATCATATTTTCTTATTAACGCCGATAATATTGGTTTATTCACCAATTCATTGGAGAAGTGCATATAAACGCTTCTCTGCATAAAACCACTCCTTTGGAAAAATTTCAGGAGAAATTTTTAATGTTGAAACAAAATTTCAGTTAATTCTTCTATCCGGCCAGCTCAATATCCCCCCAGATTCCCATATTTTCATCCAAAACAATGATAAGGGCTTTCAATATTTGTCTGTTTTTTTCTTCTTCTATAATTCTTGTAATATCTTCTTTGTTTTTTATTTTATTGGCCAGGGACGTGGCAGCTGCATCTGCCACGTCGGCAGTGGAAGCTATAGCCACAAGGGCATCGGCATTGCCAAAAGACAGGGAGTGGCCGATTTTTGCGCTGGAAGTGCAAATTCCCATGCCATCGGGTTGGGGAGGAAACCTGAATTTCAATTTTCCTGTAAAGGGTGAAACTGGCCCTGCATAGACAGAGAAAGTAACCGGTTCCCTGGTTTTTATGAAGATATCTCCTCCGTTTTCAATAATGAGTTTGTTGCATTGGCTTTTAAAGGAATCTCCCAGTGACTGGGCAATTGAGCCTGCCACAGCAGCCATGGGCCCAACGTTATAAGTTCTGGCTGCAAGTGCCATGTTCTGAATTAAAAGGGGAGCGTTTATTTCAACATCTATGGGCGAAAGGGAGGTTTGGAATAAAGGGTTCTTTTTAATATATGATTTCAGCTGGTTTCTTAAAACGGACAATTCTCTTGAGATTGGCTCTTTAAGCTCACTGTCACAGACTAAAAAAAGATCGCTTTCTTCCTGTTCTATTTTGAAAGAAAATGCATTTTCAGTTCTGAATTGTCTGCGGTAAAATCTATCCATAAAAAAAAATTCTATTTCCGTTTTTATTATCCCTCTGAATGTTAAATTTTGATTTTCAGAAAGGAATAACGGGAACATAGTGGAAAAAATCAATAGAAAACATGATTGGGAGAAGATGGAAATGGAAAATAATGTGGGAATGAAAACAAAGGAAAAACTGGAAGAAGAAAAGCAGATGCTTTTTGAGTCATTACGAGCTTTGGTTTCTGAGATTACCTCGGGAACAAGAATAGAAGTTGAAGAAATAGACAGTGGTTTTGAGTTGCTGGTGCCACTGCCTTGTGACAGGCAGCAGAAAGTCTATATTACCCTTGAGCGAAGAGATGCAGATGGAGAGAACATTTTTCAGGTTTTTACAGTCTGCGCTGAGGCTGACCCCAAACTTTTCGAGTTTGCTCTTAAAATGAACAACGATATTGATTATGGAGCTATAGCCATAAAGGAATTGTATGGAAAAGATTACCTGGTAATACTCGATACCCAGTTGGTTAGAACCACTCAACCCGTAGAGATTGAGAAATCGCTGCTGACCCTGGCAGAAGTAGGGGATGACCTGGAACGCATAATTACCGGAAAAGATATAAGATAACAAAAAACATACAGGATAACAAAAAGCCCCATATGGGGCTTTTTGAGAATATTAAGAATTTGTTAAAGGTGGGGCAGTTTCCGGGTTGAGGCCGGTTACTGTTTTTATTTTTCCGGTTTTTATGTCTATATTGATAGTGCCCCATTTTGAAATGCTTCCATCCCCTTCCACAAGCTCCAACTGAATAATATATTCTGAAGTCCCAGGCAATGAACCTCCGGTGGTAATGCCTGCTGAGCCGTTGGGGAGAAATACCAGGGTATTTCCCTTAGAATAATCGGGTTTTGCTCCGGCAGCTCCCAGGGGAAACAGTAGAGCTACGCCCTGGAAATTTGAAAAGGCGCTTTCTTCAAGGGGAGGGGATTGAAAGTTAAAACGCATTTGTATATCATCCAGGATAACTTCAACATTTCGCCATTCACTTTTGGTCAGGGCATCGCGGTTATGAATAACCAGTACTTTGCTGCAGTAATAACTGTCTGTCTTGGAGTCGCCCAGGTCTGTGGCTCCAGCGGGATACTTTCCGTAGTTGATCCCTTTTGCCTGAGCTTCTTTTACCAATGCCACTACTTTATCAAAAGTCGTATCAAACTCTTTTCTGCGAACACTTTGTTTATAGTTCATCATGAAAAGTCCAACCAGAATTCCCAGAATTACCAAAGCGACCATCAATTCTATCATTGAGAAACCTTTTTTGTTTTTTAATTTAGAACGAAGCACTTATTTCACCTCCATCATAATTTTAGCACAGAAAAATATGATTTTCAATTAAATTTAAATAAAAGCTATAGCTTCTATTTCTATTCTTGATCCCATAGGCAAGGCCTGTACTTCAACTACAGCCCGCGCTGGAGGTGTGCCGGTGAAAAAGGCCTCATATGCCTGGTTTATTTTTTTGAATTCTGTTAAATCGGTACAGTAAATGGTTACCTTAACAAGGTTTTCCAGTGTACCGCCTGCCTCTTCCAGAATTCCCCTGATATTATTAATACACTGAATAGCCAGGTTGGCAATGCCACTTTCTATCATTTCCCCTGTATCAGGGTTGATAGGTAACTGGCCGGATATAAACAACAGATTCTCAGCCTTGATTCCCTGGCTGTAGGGGCCTATTGCCGCGGGAGCTCTATCAGTCTTAATTGCTACTTTTTTCATTTTTCCTCCTTAAAATACGTCTGGTGGGGTCTTCAAGCCGGCAGCCAGTTTTTTTACCTGCCTGAAGATATTCACTGCCAATCCTGGGTGGCTCTGCCTTGCAAGGGGAATGTATAAATACAGTGTTTCTTTTATATATTTTTCAATTTTTCCCGGATCGGGGGACAGAGGCAGGGAAAACAGGTTATCTAATCTATCAAGGAGTTTAATCAGCTTAACTTCTTCGGGGGCTTCTAAAAGCTGATGTTGATATTGAAGAATTCTCTGTCGGGGCTCCAGTAGATCTTCAGCCGGCTTGGTAAGCAGATAAACATAAAATGCAATTCTGGCCCCGAAAATCTTTTTTAAACTTTCTATCGTAACCCGTGGGCAATCTTCCAGCACATCATGCAGCAGGGCGCCAGCAATGACTTCTTCATCAAATACCCTGAAATATCGTATTAAATAATAAGCCACCCTCAAAGGGTGAGAAATATAAGGGGTGCCCTCATCCCGGAATTGGCCCTGGTGTATCAGTTTAGCGAAATCATAGGCTCTTTTGATGTCCCTGTAGTTTGTCTGGGGTTTCAGGGCTAAAAGAGTTTCCAGGAATTCATCAAAATTGATGTTATAGATTGCTGAAAAAGTTTCTTCGTCCATAAATCTATTTTTATTATCTACAGATAAAATTCCTTTTAAAGTTTATCAATCAAAAAGGAAAAAATAGTAAAACCATCCAAATTAACTCAAGGTGATAACTATGACTAAAAAAACTTTTCAGATTCTTATAATAATTTTGTTTTTAATTAAATATTGTTATGGGGCAGATGATTCCAGTGTAATGGTTTTTGTAACCGACGAACAGGGCAAGTGGCTTCGTGAAGCCCAGCAAAGACTTTTGCCGGAAAGAAACAGAATTCGCAGTAATAATATAAATTTTGAAATCATCTCATCTCCGGACCAGATTATCAATTTAATAGATAAAAAAAATGGCGGACAACTGCTTTTTTTCCCTGCTTTTTTAACCGGGGTGCAAGACGCCGGCAGCCTGGTTAATGCAGATTTTATGATCATTATAAAAAGAGAAAATATGGGAGTTCAACCGGGCGCATGCATTACCGCCTATTCTTTTGCTGACGGGACTGCAGTTCATACGGGCCCCATACTGGCTGCCGAGCCCGGCGAAGCCATAACAAAAGCCTACAGCCAGGTTTCTTTCCTGCTGGAACAGAAAACCCTGGAAAAAGATATGGAAGTCCAGGTTTCCGGAGAAAGCACCTTTTTTCATAAAACTGGCGTAAACCATCTGCCACCAGGGCAGGTTACTTCTTTGAAATTCAAACAGGCCAGGCAGGATGAGTTTTTACCCTGCCCGGTCTGCTTTCCTTACTATGCTGAATCTAAGAATCCATCTGTTATAGAGGTTGCGCTCTCTACTGAGCTTTCCAAAAAAATTGAAACGGAATTTTTAATAGAGCAGAACAGCTCAGATTTGCAAAGAATAAATAATCTTTATGAAAAAATTGCAGAAAAAAACAATTTTGAAGATGATTTTGAATTTTTTGTTCTTAAAAACTCTAACCCCAATGCTTTTTCTGTGCCCGGCGGAAAAATCTACATTACCACGGGCTTAATCCAGATGCTGGAAACTGACAGCGAACTGGCAGGGGTTCTGGCTCACGAAATGGGCCATGTCATCAACAAACACTCTCTGAAACTATTCTATAATAATTCAAATTACAGCCTGGTAGATACACTTCTCGATTTTGCCGGCACCGGCCCTCTGGCTGCCCCCCTGGCTGATTATGCGGGATCTTATCTAAAAAACAGCTGGAACCGCCAGTTTGAAACCGAGGCTGATGTTTTTGCAATAGCGGTTTTGTCAAACAGCGATTACCAGCCCGGCCATTATATCAGTTTATTGCAGAAATTAAACGATTACGAAAGTAGCCAGCCCGGAGTTGTATGGAGTAACACCCATCCAAACGATCAGAAAAGAATTGAAGAGGCAAGAGAAGTGGTGGTAAAACAGAAACAACTTCAAAACCAGCTTAACCAATTACAGGCGGATGACCAAAAACTGGCAGCTTATATTAGGAAAAACCTGGGCAGCCTTACAGCTTATTATACAGAATTACCTGAAATAATTAACGCTTATGAGGGTTTTACTTCTAAAGCAGAGGTGAAACCTGCGCAGAACCAAGGTTTCGAATTGGTTCCACTGGGAGAGAAAGAAAAGGAAGATAGCCAGCCCGGCAACTTGAAACCACCGGATAAAATTGATTGAATTCAGTTAACCATCTTTTAAAAATGAAATTACATTTTCAGCAATTTTCCGGTTAAACCCGGGAAGCTCCTGCAAATCATACAGGCTTGCCCTGGCAATATCTTCGATGGTATCGAAATGCTTTAAAAGAGTTTCTTTTCGCCGGCGGGAAATTCCGGGAATCTGTTCCAGCAATGAAGTATCCAGTTGTTTTCTTCTCAGTTTTCTATGGTAGGTAACTGCAAAACGGTGGGCTTCATCCCTTATCCGGCGGAGGAGTTTCATACCCGGTGAATTCGGATCTGTATTAAGGGGAGCCGGGATGCCTGGCAAAAAAACTTCTTCTTCTTTTTTAGCCAGCCCTATCATATTAATCTGGTTTATTTCTTCTGCGCGGGCAGCCTGGAGGGCTGCCTTCAGTTGGCCCTTGCCCCCGTCAACAAGTATTAAATCGGGCTTTTCCTTAAAACTTTCCAGTTCTGCAAGTTTTAAATTTTTAAAACGCCGGGTAATGGTTTCGTTCATCATGGCAAAATCATCGGGGCCTTCCAGGTGTCTGATTTTAAATTTTCGATAATGGGATTTAAAAGGTTCTCCTTCCCTGAAAACCACCATAGATGCTGTGGCAAGTTTACCCGAGATATTGGAAACATCAAATCCTTCGATCCGCAGCGGAAGTTCCTTCAAGCCCAGAATATTCTGTAAATCTGCCAGCGCATCTCTGTTCATTTCCAACCTCTGTATGGCCATTTTCTCCTCCATAATCAGAGCTTCTTCAGCATTTTTCAGGGCGATGTCCAGCATTTTTTTCCTTTGCCCTTTCCGGGGCACTTTCAATTTAACCTTACGTTCCCGAATTCCCGACAACCATTGTTCTATCTCTTCTTTCCCTTCAATTTCAATGGGAATGAAAATTTTTGGGGGAACGAAGTAGCCGGCTTGATAATGGTTCTGAAAGAAACTTTGAATAACTTCAGCTGGGTCATTTTCCAGGGGAATATCCATTTTATAATTATCGTTTTTCAGAATTTTACCGTTTCTGAGTTCAATCACCGAAACCACTGCCATTTTCTTGCCATGAGCTATGCCTATGAAATCAGCATCATCACCGGGTTTTGAAATTACAGGCCGGTTTTGAATTACATACTCGATAGACTCTATAAGATCTCTTACAAGAATGCATTTTTCAAATTCCAGTTTGCGGGAACATTCTTCCAGCTCCAGTTTCAGGCCTTTCAACATATCCTCAGCTTTGCCGTCCAGAAACCTGGATGCCCGGTTGCACATGGTTTTATATTCTTTTTCAGTGATGTATCTGACGCAGGGGGCGGGGCAGAGGTTTATATGGTAGTCAAGGCATGGCCTGTCCAGGGGGTGGGTGAGATCGTATTTACAGGTTCTTATTTTGAATGCTTTCTGAACCAGCTTGAAAGTTTTGCGCATCATACCGGGGCGGGTGTAAGGGCCAAAATACCTGGATTTCTTATTCCTGGAACGCCGGGTAATTTTTAAACGGGGAAAATTTTCACCAAAAGTAATCTCCAGGCTTGGATAAGCTTTGTCGTCTTTCATTCTTACATTGAATGAAGGCCGATGTTTCTTAATCAGGTTTGCTTCCAGGATCAGGGCTTCCATGGAAGAATTGACCACGATGTAATCCACATCTTTAATAAAATTTCTCAACAATTGGCGGCGGCCGCCTTCGTTTTTATCGTGAGCGGTAAAATATTGCCGAACCCGATTTCTAAGGTTATTGGCTTTGCCAATATAAATTATTCTTTCAAACTCATCTTTGAAAATGTAAACACCGCTTTTTTGGGGCAGCATTTTAATCTTTTCTGTTATATCCATGTTTTTATAATTTTTATATTAGTTAATCTTGGTAGCAGGTTTTTTTGAAATCTCTTTTTCAAGGTATTGAATTGCCTGGTTTAACAGTTTGTCGTTTTCCACCCCAATGTCCGAGGTGTCCATCTCTACTTTTATATCGGGTTTGATACCTTTTTTGTTTATATCTCTTCCATTGGGAGTGAGATAATGGGCTGTGGTGTATTTAAATGCGCCCCCGCCGGGGAGCTGGGTGAAGGTTTGGACTGAACCCTTGCCAAAGGTTTTATCGCCTATAAGGATACCTGAATGGTTTTCCTGAATACACCCTGCGGTGATTTCCGAGGCGCTGGCGCTGTATTCGTTTACAAGAACTGCCAGGGGCAGTTTTTTTGCTTTTGTATTGAAGGATTTCTGAATGTCCTTTGTGTCTTTGCGATAATTGACCACCGAGGTAACCACCTGATCCGGCAGTAGAAACTGACTGCTTACCTGAACAGCGGTGATTATGTAACCGCCTCCATTGTTTCTAAGGTCGAGAATAATGCCCTGGCCCTTGTTTTTCTCTATCTGTTCTATTGCTTCCAGCAGTTCGCTGGTGGTGGTCTCTCCGAATGCTCTTATCTTAATATATCCTATTCTATCGATCATCTTATAAGTTACGCTGTCGGTCTGAATGAAATCTCTTACTACCTTTACGTCGAAAGTTTTGTTCTTACGCTTAATATGTAGGATAACAGGGCTTTTTACCGGGCCTCTTATACGGTTGGAAGCGTTTTCGATACTCATTCCCCGGGTGGAAACATCGTTTATTCTTACAATTATGTCCCCAGGTTTAAGGCCGGCTTTATGGGCGGGGGAGCCCTCTATTGGCTCCACAATTGTGAGGGCATTATTATTTTTTTTGTTGATTTCAATGTAAATGCCCACACCGGAAAAACCTTCAGAATTCAAAGACTCCTGTAGCATTCTGAATTCTTTGGGCTCAAGGGCCACGGTGTAAGGATCGTCATAATCTTCCTGAATGGATTTTGCCATGCCGTCCAAAGCTGCATAGACAAATTCTTCCCGGCTTAATTTATCGGAATTTTTTGTAGCTATCTGATGAAATGCATCGGATAAAGCTCTCAAGTTCGCTTCAATGGTGCGTTTTTCATCAATAATGTTTTTAAGTTGGGAAGAATCAATTTTTTTCAGGTTAAGATAAGACTCCATGCCGCCTGCAGCACCTTTTAAAAGTTTATACCGGCTTACATCTTCTATGTATTCTTCTTTCAGTAACTGCATACAGCTGAAAATAACCTTGTCGTCTATTTCTGAAGCTGGAACAGCGGAAAGGGCAATACTGAAAACAATAAAAATCGCCAGAAGTATGGCAGTGTATCTTCTTTTGATATTGGTTAAGTTTTTCATCTTCCTGTCCTTTGCAAATAATTTATTAATTAGTAGCATTTATCGGGGAAAAATTCCTTTTTATTTTTTTGTTCCCCACAAAACAACTTCCTCGCGGTTATGAAAAAGCTGTCTTATTCCCCTGATGTTAAACTGGTTTTCCAGAATAGCCCTGGCTTTTTCTATAATTTTTTCCGGTTTTTTTCCGGGTAATTTCAAACTCATAACCAGAGGGGAATCTGTTTTAAGGGTGTCTGCTATATTCAACATGGCTTTTGCCGATTGTATCGGGTCCCGGTTTATATCGTTGGTGATTATGTCGTATTTATCCTTTTCGTCCCTGAAAAATAAAGGATCCTGGTTGACGTATGAGATTCCCTTTAAAGATTTGACATCTTTTTCAATTGTGGAGCGATCCACAGCTGTTACTTCGCAACCCTTCTGATGGAGTATGCGGGCCCAGCCCCCGGGATATGAACCCAGGTCCAGGGCTTTGCCTCCCTTTCTTAATTCAATGGGGAATATTTCCAGGGCTTCCAGCAGTTTAAATTCTGCCCGGGATGCGGTCTTTTCTTCCTTTGCAAACCTTACTGCCCCGCCGCTCCATTCACAAATATTTTCAGCCGGGGTGGAAATACCCATCAAGCCAATTCCTGCCAGGGTTCCCCGATATTCTTCGGGGCAGGTTTCACCTGAGCAGGTGGCGCTTTCGTGATAATCAATCTCGGTATAATCGACAACCAATATGGAAATTA
>CAZSLZ010000030.1:0-26486 GCA_964607865.1 uncultured bacterium | reverse complement strand
CAGTGCCGGCGGATCATTAAAACCTGGGATAGAAACCGTGAAGGATCAAGCCTGGGGTTTATAAAACGGGGGTTCGCCACAAAAATTGCCCCAGCTTTGGAAAAACCCCTGGTGGAAACAAACTGCATAGCCTGTGGCAACTGTATTGACACCTGCCCTACCGGAGCCCTATCTGAAAACCAATCCCTGATGGCCCGGATCGGCGATAAAATTATAGATCATTTTTCAATATGTAATTTTTGCGGGGTGGGCTGTCAGCTTAATGTAAAAACCTTCGGCAGAGATATGCGAATACGCGCCTGGAAAGACAATAAAAACGATTTCAGCGACTACCTTTGTATGAAAGGCAGGTTTGGCAGCAGGTACCTGAATTCCAAGGATCGAATCCAACAGCCTGGTTATAGAAAAAATGGCAAGATTCATTATTCTGAATGGGAAGATACCCTCAAAATGACATCTGACAAATTGAAATCGGTAACCCAAAAATATGGAACTAACTCGGTGGCGGTTTTAATCTCTCCCAGGCTTACCAACGAAGAGATTTATGCAACAACCAGGCTTGCAAAAAGTGTTCTTAAAACCGATTTCATCGGTTCTTATGAATATCTAATGTATGGCAGAAACAATCATGAGCTCGACTCAATACTGGGACAAACGGTGAGCACAAATAAAATGGATGAAATCACCGAAACTGATGTAGTTCTGGTAATTAATGCGGACCCGCTGAAAACCAACCCCTCATTTGGCTTTAAAATTAATGAAGCTCGAAGAAACGGGGCAGAAATTGTTGTTATAAATTCTCTCAAAAACAAACTGAACCGGCACGCAACCCTTTGGCTGCAGCCACGCAGAGGAACCGGCGCCCTTGTACTAACAGCCCTTATAAAGCATCTGGTAAAAAATGACCGTATAGACAGAGAATTTATAGAAAAAAGATGCGAAGGTTTTAACGAATATGTAAAAGCATTAGAAAACTTCGATGAGAATGAATCCTGCAAATCAGCAGGTATTTGTCCTGCAGATATTGAAAAGTTGGCCAGGCTTCTTACAGAAAACAACCCAAAAACCATGGCAGTTTACGATTTTGACAACAACCAGGACAGGTCAACAAATGACCTTGCAGCAATTGCCAACTTGCTTCTTTTAACCGGCAATATTGGCAGAAAATCTCAAGGTTTATTGTTGCCCAGGCTGCATTGCAATATAACTGGCCTTATAGATATGGGAGCTGAGCCCGGTTACCTGCCAGGAAGAATTCCCATGGATTCCCCGGCAAGCCTTACGAGATTCAACAAATTCTGGAATACAGATCTTAATGAAATAAAGTCAAATAAAAAATTCAGAGAGTTACTGGAAGAAGGAAGAATAAAGGCCTGCCTGGTTATCGGAGAAAATCCCCTGGTTAACCCCGAAGAGTCCAGGTATTTCAGAAACATGGAATTCATTGCAGCTATTGACTTGTTCAGGACTGAAACTACCGAAATTTCTGATGTGGTTCTACCTGCATCTACCCACATTGAAAGTGGCGGCACCTTCACCCGTATGGACAGGGGAATTCAAAAATTCAAACCGGTAAAGCAACCAGAAGGCGACTTAACCAACCTGGAAGTTATTCATAAAATTTCAGCCTTTATGGGAGCTGGCAACGACCTGGTTTCACCGGAAAAAGTTTTTGAGGAAATACAAAATGTGAATCATCTCTATTCTTCAATAGAGCTGGACAAGGATGAAGGTTTGCTGGGTTGCTGGAATTTCACCTGCTTGAAATGCCCCTGCAGTATTCTTTATTGTAACAGGTTCGGAACTGAAACTGGAAAAGCTCATTTTGAATATTTTTCGCCAAAAACCCAGACTTATACCTATGACCCTTATCATTATAGCACTGCAGAACAAAGGTTTAATGAATGGAAAAAGCTCATATTCAAACGTTCTGAACTGGTTACAATTTAACTTTAGTATAATAAAATGTATTATTTAGAAGGTAGCAACCAGCTGCCTTTTTTTTTATTATAAACTTATCAATTTTTAAAGAACGTGATTTTATGGTAGTTTTTGAAAGAATACGTCATTGCAGGGTGCCCACTTATTTACCCATCTCGGTGCAATTGGGCAACGAGGAAGTAAGAAAACGGATAATGATAGATATATCCTTATCGGGCGCCTGCCTGTATTGCAGAGAAACCCCAGTTTTGAACACCCCGGTTATTATGTATCTACCCATTTCAAAAAATAGAACCGAACAAATGAACGGAGTAGTAAAATGGGTTCATAAAACCAATGACGACAAGAAGAAAAGGCTGGGAGACGGTTACATTGTGGGGGTTTGCTTCGAGAAAGTGAAAGAAAGCATATTCCGCATGGTTCGCAGGCATCTAACCCCTACCCGCAGGATTTCGGTTTAATATTATCAATATTTATCATAATATTCCAAAACAAATTGAAAAGATTATAATCGTCAATATCCATTGATTATATTATCTGATACAAAATAATCAAGAGAGGGTAAACTTAAGACAAAATGGATAAATTGAATAGTAGATGTGATATTTATATACAGAAGAACGAATTATTAAGATGTATTCTGGAAAGCATAGGCGATGCTGTTTATTTTGCCGACACCCAGCGGAGAATAATCTTATGGAACCGTGCAACTGAAGCACTTACCGGATATAAAGCATCTGAAGTAATTGGCAGAGCCTGCAGTGAAATTTTAGCACATCAGAATGATCAGGGACAATCGTTATGTGAAACAAAATGCCCCCTGGTTTCTGCAATGAGGGGTGAATCCTTTCTGGAAGAAGTTTGGATGAAAACCGCTTATGGAGTTCAAAAAGCTATAGAAATCAATTGCTCAGCTGTTAAAAGCCAGGAAGGTGAGATACTGGGAGTGGTGGAGGTTTTCAGGGATCGCACCCAGAAAAAAGAGATTGAAGAATTAAAGGAAAATTTTTACAGCACCCTTACTCATGATCTGAAAGCTCCTCTGGGCTCAATTATGGGCTTTGTTCAATTGCTCAAAGACCCGGCATTCGGGGAAATTTCCCCCCAGAAATTAGAAATAGCTGACAATATTCTTAAATCCGGCTCCCTGTTTTTGTCTTTAATTAATAATATTGTGGATTCCAGCCGAATTAAAAACGGGCAACTCCATTTCAGCTTCGAAAATATCAATTTAACCAAACTGCTCAATGATACAAAAAACACTTTTATTGCCCAGGCATTTAATAAGAATATAAAATTTAATTTCGATTATAAAGATGATATCTGGGTATATGGTGATTATAACAAATTATTAAGAGTATTTCACAACCTCATAAGCAATAGTTTAAAACATACACCCCAGGGTGGAGAAATAGGAATCACAGTCACCGGGGAAGAAGATTTTCAAAGAATAGAAATTTATGATACCGGCCCAGGTATTCCTAAAGCGAAACAAAACAGTTTATTCAGGAAATTCAGCCAGCTCCCCGGAGAAAAAGAAGGCTCCGGGCTTGGGCTTTATATTGTTCACGAATTTTTAAAAGGGCATAATTCACTTATCAAATTGGAAAGCAAACCCGATAAAGGTGCCCGGTTTATTTTTTCTTTGAAGAATGGAAAACCCGAGGAAAAAACCATTAAAACAGGACGCATTCTTATGATTGGGGAAAACGGCCCTGGGTTTGAATATGCCCGGAAAGTTCTGTTAAAAGAGGGACACAGGATTGACACTTGTTCTGGGGGCATGGAAGGGCTTTTTAAACTTACCAATTCTCCTGCAGATCTGGTTCTTGCTTTTAATCCCCTGCCCGATCTGGAGTTAAATGAATTCATCTTTTCGCTGGGAACCACCCCCAGGCTTTCATCTCTGCCCATATTGATTATTTCAGAAAATAAAAAAGAAGGAAAGGAATGGGGAAAACCCATTCTTTCCACCCCTATTAATGAAATTGAATTAAAAGAAAATATTCAAAAACTTCTAGGTTGATACTTCAGAAGCAAGTAGAATATTTAATTTTTCAATTAATTCTTCAGCAGAAAAAGTCTTGGATAAAAACATATCAGCGCCGGCTTTTTCCACCTGTTCTTTTAAATCCGGGTCTGTAATTGAAGATGTAACTAATATTGGTATAGATTTGTAGTCATCGTGAAATTTCAACAATCTTGTAACAGCCAACCCAGTAAGAGTAGGCAGAATAATATCCAGCAGCATAACATCCGGCTTTTTCTCAAGTACCATATTGTATCCCTGCAGGCCATCGGTAAAGAAGTATGTATCAAACCGTTGTTCCTTTTTAAAGACTACTTTCAAAAATTCAACTTGCATTGGAAAATCTTCAAAAATATATATAATTATTTTTTCCATTTAATTCTCCGTTTGAATTCCAGAATTATTGTATTGCAGTAAATAATTGCATAAAGGGCAATGCCATGACAATTATGAGGACTGCTATAAATAAACCGATAAAAATCATAATAATAGGCTCAATTAGTCCTGTCAAAGCTTTCAACGAAATCTCAACCTGCATTTCATAAAAATCAGACAATTCGTCGAGCATAGTATTCAGTGAGCCGGTTTCTTCACCGGCAGCAATCATGCTGATAGTCATGGGAGTAAAAATTTCTCTTCTTGCTCCCAGGGCTTTAGTTATCGATTCTCCCTGCTTCAGCCTTTCCACCGATTCCCTTATCGCATTTTCCATAATAACATTATCGGCGCTTCCTGCTACCAACCGCATGGAATCCAGAATTGGAATTCCACTGGCATAAAGTGTTGATAAAGTTCTGGCAAATCTTGAAATACTGAGTTTCTTAAATAAACTTCCAATAAACCGATTGTTAATTTTCCAACGGTCCCAGAACTCTCTTCCTTTGGAAGTTATCGACCATCTATAGATTCCATAGCCAACCAGAAACAAAACAGGAAAAATTATCCACCAATAGGTGCTTATAAAAGTTCCTATTCCCAGAAATACTTGTGTCGGCATGGGTAGTTCAGCATCAAAACCCTGATAAACTTCGTTAACCCTGGGTATTCCAAAAACCAGAATAAAGCTGATAACTGCAACACTGAATAATAATACCATTAATGGATAATAAAGCTGAGATTGGACTTTCTTTTTGAGCTCTTCCACCCGTTCGATATACTTTGCCAACCTTAAAAGAATTCCAGGCAAGTCCCCTCCAGTTTCGCCAGCTTCCACCATAGAAACATAAAGTTTAGAAAATATTCTGGGATACTTTCTTAAAACTGCTGAAACACTTTGTCCCTCTTTAAGGCCTGAGGTCATTTCCATTGAAATCTGCCTTAACTGGGGGTTGTCAAGATCCAGTGAAAGAACTTCAAGAGCATAACGGAAAGTAATTCCCGCCTTGAGCATTGAACCCAGTTCCTGAGTAAATAAAAGCAGTTCTTCTCCGGAAATCTTTATTTTTTCCCTATTGGTTTCAACCTCGGTCAACTTGATAACCACAAGGTTTTTTTCCGCCAGAGATTTTAAAGCATTATTTCTATTGGCAGCTTCAATGCTGCCAGATGTACGCTGACCGTCCTGTTCGACGGTAAAAACAAACTGTGCCATAATCTCCCCTCCTTTCCAGTTAGAACAGAAAAACTAAATTAAAAGTTCGTAATTTATGATATTATATAACTAATCACTTCTTCTATACTGGTTTCACCAGCAAACAATTTATCAATTGCTGAATCTCTTAAAGATTTAAAGTTCTGTTCTTTTGCAATTTCCTTGATGTTTTCGGGAGTTATATCTTCAGGTTTCAAATTTCGCATTTTGGGAGTAACCTGCAACAACTCAAAAATAACGGTTCTCCCCTGATATCCCAGATTTTTACAAGCTGAGCATCCCACAGGTTCAAACAGTTTAAAATTTTCAGGAAAATTTTCTATTTCGCTTTTTAGAATACTTGGAATTTCTTCAATAGGCTTCTTGCATTGAGGGCACAATTTACGAACCAGCCTTTGCGCCATAATTCCGATTAAAGAGCCGAAAACCAGAAAAGGTTTTATTCCCATGTCTATAAGACGGGTAACCGAAGAAGGAGCATCATTGGTGTGCAGGGTGCTGAAAACCAGATGCCCTGTAAGTGAGGAGCGAATTGCAATCTCAGCTGTATCCAGGTCTCTGATTTCACCCAACATAATAATATCTGGGTCATGCCTTAAAACCGCCCTTAACCCCAGGCCAAAAGTATAACCAATATCTGAATTGATTTGTATCTGGGTTACCCCTGGAAGTTGATACTCAACCGGATCTTCAAGTGTAATAATCTTTTTGACAGGCGTATATATTTTTTTCAACGTGGCATATAATGTTGTGGATTTACCTGAACCGGTGGGCCCTGTAACAAGAAATATTCCATAAGGGTTTGAAATGATCCGGTCATATTTTTCCAGGATTTCCCTTGAAAAACCCAGATCCTCGAGGTTTATATTTTTCCCTTTGGTATCAAGAATTCTGACAACCACACCTTCACCAAACAAATTGGGTATAATAGAAACTCTAAGATCGTATTCCTTATTATCAACCACAAACGAAGATCTTCCATCCTGAGGCATTCTGCGTTCAGCAATATCCAGGTTTGAGATAACTTTCAAACGGGCTACAAGGGCCTTGAAAAGATGGAAGGGAGGTGGCGGAAAACCATGGAGAACACCATCTATTCTATATCTGAGGCTGGCAGAGCTTTCGTAGGGTTCCAGATGAATATCGCTGGCGCCCAGGTTAATTGCCTGGGACATAATATAATTTAAGAGCTTTATTACAGGAGCCTGCTTGTTTTCTAAAATTCCCGCATCCTCGTAACCTGAACCCAGTTCTTCTTCTTTTTCCGAATACGCTTCCATCTCTTTGGCTGCTTTTTCTTTAGATAAATAATATTTATTTATTGAAGCTTCGATATCAACGGTGGTTGCCAGAACCGGTTCAATAGTAAGCCCGGTTAACTGGTGTAAATAATCGAGAGCCAGAATATCCTCGGGGTTGGCAATGGCAATATATAAACTTGACTTTAACTGAAAAAGCGGAAAAACACCAAATCTTCGGGCTAGTTCTTCCGATAATTTATTTATTGCATCTTCATCAGGGTGATAGTTAACCAATTCCAGGTAAGGAACATTCCAGAATTTGGATAACTCCAGGGCAATAATGTTTTTATCCAGGCCTTCAATTTCATATAAATATTTTAAAGGCTCCTCTCCCATTTCATCAACTTTCTTAATTCTAATAAGTTCATCCTCGGGAACAAGAGATTCCAACCTTTCCAACCAGTGAGTCATATGATCCTCCATTTAGTCAAACGTCAAACCAACCGCCATTTTAAATACGCTGGGCTCAACATCTTCGTCACCTGCATAATCAAGATTCCATCCATCAACTTCTATATCTATGTTCAAGTTTTCTGATATATAATTATCAAAATTTCTTAATTGAGCTGTTCCTCCGGTTAAATATATCTTTTCTATCTTTCCTCCTGAAGAAGAAAATTGATTTTCAAAATATTTCATAGAACGCTTGATCTCGTCCATCCAGCGAACCAGAAAAGGAACCAGCTGATGTTCTTCGGGTACTATACCCTCTTCAGTTTTTAACTCCTCAGCTTTCTGCCAGGAAATTTGTTTTCCCATTTGATAACCATAAGTAAAATCACTGCCTCCAATAGAAAAATTCCTGGCAAAATAAGGGTATCTTCCACGAACCACAATAAAATATGTGTATTTGTATCCTACATTTATAAGGGCATAACAGGTATTTTCTTCGGGGGCATGGTTGGCAACAAATTCATTTACCAGAGGTAAAACAGGAGTCTTGATATTCTCTATCTCTAATCCGCACTCTTCCAGCAACTGTTTAAATTCAGCAATTTCATCTCTCATAATAGCTGTGAAGAAAACACCGGTTTTTTTCGATTCCTTGTTGATACAGGGAACCGGCATATAAACCATTATCATTTTATCCAGAGAAAAAGGGATATATTTTATAGCCATAGACTCTACTGCAGTTGAGGTTTCATCGCGGGACACCTTTGGAATTTCGATATAATGACTTACCACATGTTCGCTCTGAACCACCGCCGATACATTCCCATTAAAAAAAGGGATAGATTTCCTGTAATCTTTTACCAGTGAATTTAATTTTTCTTTTACAGGGATTTTACCCTGTATTTCATCCTTACTTTTCCTGTCAGGAAACAAGAGATCCTGTCTCAAATTTAAAATTCTCTTTTTTCTTATGTCAACTACAGCTGTCTTTACGCTGTAATCACCCATATCCAGGCCTACGTGGACATTTCTCGACCATAAAGGGCTCTTTAGAATATTAATTTTCTTTAAAAAACTTCTTAAATTCTCCCGAAATGTTGTCATATTTTTCTCCAAACTTAAACAATGCAAACCAAAAATTCAACATTTCATTATATTTACCTGTTAATAATAAATTTTGTCTATGGAAATACAATTGGATAATTTACATGAAAATATGTTTGTGATATAATATCCTTATTTAGGAATAAAAAAATTATGAATAAAACTTCTTTTACAGAAAACAAAAAAATATTTGCTATAGTTTCCCATATCCTTATTTTTATGAATTTTGTGGGCATAGTTATTAATTATATTTTTTATACTCAGAACGAAGAAGATAACAGATTTCTCGCCCGCCATGCCTTACAGGCCATGGGCTGGCAGATATTTTTTCTTTCATCTCAAATCCTGCTCATTTTAATTGGCGGAGGAAATTTCTATTTATTATTTGCCTTGTCCCAGCAAAATGCCGAAAATTCTTCCACACCCGTCCTTTTTTTTATTTTCCATTTTACAGTAATTTTTACAATAATTCTGTCTTCAATTGCATTTATCGGTTTCAGTTTTTTTGCAGCTTACAAAGCATATAACGATATGGAATATTGTTATCCGGTTACCGGCAGATTAATTAAAAAGCGATTTCCCCGGTTGTTTTCAGAACCTTCCCAAAAGAAGGAAGATGACAAATTTACCGATATAATACCCAGAGAAGCCTACCCCGATGATATGTACCCCTTGGACAAAAATATATAAATTTTCTCATTTTGTTATTTTTATTATTCTGGAAATTTGCAAATAATTCATAATAATTTTCTCTTACCCTAAAGACTTATCTTTAAATCACCTTTTGTCTAAATAAGATTAATACCATTTCATTATAAAAATATTTGCATATTGTTTTATCATAAAGTATAGGTAAATTTTCTTTTTGATCGAGAGAGTTTTCAGAAATTACCAACAATGTAAAAAATATAAAAATTTTGGGGAAGGAATGGAAATGCAAGTTGAGTAATTCTACAGATCTTGAAATGGTTTCATTGCTGACTGATTTAAAGAAAAAGGCAAAAGATATTGCCGATGAAGTAATAAATATTTCGCAGTCCAGTTCAGATGATTTTATAAATATTGGCAATGCCTTGCAGTTGTTCTATGAAAAAAGCGAAAACATAACCCAGCTTTCAAGGGAAATTTCAACTGCTCTTTCCAGCGATGAAATTCATGCATCTGTAACCAATTTACAGAATTTGCTATCAAAAATTGACTCTCTGAGAGAAGTGGAGAAAAACAGGGATAGCTGGCGTTTTTCACGATTGACTGAAACCAGAAAAATGGTATCCGACCTGATTACCCCATTAGAAGGCCTGGGAAGAGACGGATTAATTCTTCAAATGATGGGAATCAGCGTAAAAGTTGAAAGCAGACAGCTTGATGGAAGCGATGCTGGTTTCAGCGGTTTGGCAAAAGACATAAAAACTCACGGAAAGTATGTAAACGAGAACTCTGCCGGAATTGTGGAGCGCGTATTTTCACTGTCAGAACAATTAATGGCAACTTTAAAATTATCACAACAGAACAGCAACCAGGGCATATTTTTTCTGAGTGATGTAATTAAGAAGGCGGAAGAAGCCACCGATGCCATTCAGGAGCTTAAGTTGACATCTCAATCTACTGCAGAAGATGTGGTAGAGAGTTACAACGAAATTCAAAACAACATTGCAGGAGTAGTCGTATCTTCGCAATTTCAGGATATTACCCGGCAGCAGATGGAGCATGTCAGCGAAGCTTTGGAAAAGGTTGTTATAAAAATAGAAAATGAGTTAAAGGATGAAATGCCCCAACACCACAAACTGGCCCTTCTAAAAGTAGCATCTGACGTAATTGAAATACAGAACGCCCAACTTAACCATGCTTTAAACGAGTTTGTTTCCGCAGTTTCAAATATTATTCAGAATATGGGAAATATTGCAGAAAGAATAGAAATAATCAACCAATCATCGGGAAGCATAAATAAAACTTCGGACAATATTGAGATACCTCCCCTGCAGAGGGTAGAAAACAACATCAATGCAATTAATTCTGCCCTGCAGAAAAACGTGGAAAACGAAAAGAAAATTTCCCAGATAGTCCTGGATTCTGCAAAACAGGTAAATACAGTAACAGAATTTATCGATGACATTGTTTACACCAATTCCAACATAGAATTAGTAGCAATGAACGCCAGAATTAAAGCATCTCAGGCCAGGGGAAACGGCGCTACCCTGGATGTGCTGGCAGGCGAAATTCATAAACTTTCCATGGACACTCGCCGTCTTACGCAAAAAATATCTTCCCTGTTAAAAAATCTTGAAAATTACACCCGAAACCTTATCAAGGAAATAGATGAACAGATTACCGAAAATGAAAACAATTTCAACCCGGTCCTGGAAGATATTCAGCAATATATTGACAAGATTAAAACTACCGAAAAACATATTGATGAATTGCTTGAAAAGATGGAAGTTGAAGCTTCCCAATTGTCGGAATCAATAACTGATGAAGTATCGGGTATAAAAATTCATTATCTGATTGAAAATAATATTGGCGTGGTCATGGAAAAACTCGACCAATTAAAGGAAGAAATCAGCCAGATTATACCATCAGGCTTTGAATTAAACGACCAGGAACAAGTCGATCTGAAGAATTTATACACTATGGATTCAGAAAGAAAAATCCACGCTTTAAAAGTGAAAAACGGGGATTATGAAGAATTTAATAATACAAACGAAAATGATGATGAATTTGATGACAATATAGAATTATTTTAAGGTTGGTAAATTATGATAAATGTGATTTCCAGAAATAAGAAAAAAGCATTGGTTTCCCTGGAAGGGGAAATAACCATACAGAATATAGGTGAGTTTAAGAAAGAACTGCTTGGCCAGACAGCAAAGTTCAGCAATATTGAGTTAAATGTGGATCAACTTGAAAATGTAGATTTAACCTTTTACCAGGTTATTTGCGCTTTCCATCATCATTGTAATTCAAATGATGTCATTTTAAAAATAAAAGGCGATATTCCTGAAGCCATCAAAAAGATAACCGAAACTGCGGGGTTTTCAGATAAGAAATCATGTTCTAAAATACCTGAACAAAATTGCATCTGGTCGGGGGAGGAATTAAATGAGTAAGATAATGACCGTTGATGATTCTGCAAGTGTAAGGCAGATGGTATCTTTTACCTTGAAAAAAGAAGGGTTTGAAGTTATCCAGGCAGTTGATGGAAAAGACGCTCTTAACAAGATTAACAGCAGTAGTGTCAGCCTGGTTATTACCGACCTTAACATGCCCAACATGGATGGAATCGGGTTAATAAAAAAAATCCGCGCCATGCCAAAATTCAAGTTTACTCCCATCATAATGCTTACCACTGAGTCTCAGGCTGGTAAAAAAGACGAAGGGAAGAAAGCTGGTGCCACCGGCTGGATTGTAAAGCCCTTCAAACCGGCTCAACTTATAAAGGTTGTAAAGAAAGTAATTAGATAAGCCAGGAGGATGCAATTGGAATTAGATGTAAATAAAAAAGCGTATATTGAAGAAGCTACCGAGTTATTGACAAAACTGGAAGAATCTTTGCTGGAGCTGGAAGAGAACCCGGAGGATCTGGACATAATTGCCCAGGTATTCCGTGCCATGCACACCATCAAAGGGTCAGGCGCCATGTTTGAATTTGATAATATCGCAGATTTCACCCACGATATAGAAACTTTTTATGATCTTGTTCGTAACGGTAAGGTTCAAATAAATAAGTCGGTTATTGATTTAAGCCTGGCTGCAAAAGATCAGATAAAAGCTATGCTGGATGAGGCAGTTTACGGTATTCCGGTTTCCGATGAACTGAACCAGAAAATCATCCAGGCTTTTAAAGGTTTAATTCCCGATTTATCAAGCCCCGAGTTCAGAGAAGAAGAATTAATTGCTTCTCCAGTTACAAATAAGGTAGATAGAATCCGTTTTACTCCTGATGAAGATAAGTTATTTAATAGAACCAACCCGATTTACCTGCTTGAAGAATTACAAGAACTGGGGGAATGCAAGGTTTACAACAATATTGAAAACATACCCGACTTTGAAGAGATGGACCCCGTGAAGTCTTATATTCAGTGGGATATAATTCTTGCCGGCCAGGTCAGCCGGGAAGATATTGAAGATGTATTCATATTTGTTGATGACAGCGCCAAAATAACCATCGAAGTTATTGACGAAGATTCGGATATACTTTCTGAAGAAGAGTATAAACCCCTGGGTAAAATCTTATCCGAGCGGGGCGATATATCTGAAGAAGACATAGATAATGCCTTAAGAGAACAAAAACCCGTCGGTGAAATTCTTATTAACAAGGGGGTTGTTTCCAAGGAAAAGATCACCTCGGCACTGGAAGAACAGAAAACAATCAGGGAATTGCGGGCCCGCAGAAACCAGGAGGAGACAACATCCAACATCAGGGTTTCTTCTGACAAGCTTGACAAACTGATAAACCTGGTGGGAGAAATTGTAATAGCCCAGGCCCGGCTCAGCCAATACGCCGCCAATAAGAACCAACCCGAGTTGGAATATATAGCTGAAGAAGTTGAGCGGCTGACCATAGAACTGCGGGACAGTACCCTGAATATCAGGATGGTTCCCATTGAAACTTCTTTCAGCAAGTTTAAACGCCTGGTCCGTGACCTTTCCAGAGATCTCAACAAGGAAATCAATCTTTACACCTTTGGCGGAGATACCGAGCTGGATAAGAACGTTATCGAAAAACTCAATGACCCATTGGTTCACCTCATTAGAAACAGTATTGACCATGGGCTGGAAACCCCGGAAGAGCGGGTTGCAAAAGGCAAGCCCAGGGCAGGGTGTATCGAGCTCTCAGCTTTCCAATCCGGCGCCGATGTCATGATAGAAATCCGTGACGACGGCCAGGGGCTGGATGAAAAAGCAATTTTCAATAAGGCTGTTCAAAAGCAACTTATTTCACCGGATGCTGAACTTTCCAGAAAAGAAATTTTCAGTTTGATTTTACAGCCGGGTTTTTCCACCTCCAGCAAGGTTACCAATATCTCGGGCCGGGGAGTAGGTATGGATGTGGTCAAGAAATGCATAGATCAGCTTAAAGGCAACATAATTATTGAAAGTGAGAAAGGCAGAGGGACCATAATTACCCTTAAATTACCCCTTACACTGGCAATAATAGAGGGTTTACTTGTAAAAATCAACGATTCATTCTATGTCATTCCTCTCTATTCCGTAGAAGAGTGTGTGGAGTTAACCAAAAGGGATATAAAAAATTCCAATGGGCGGCATTTGATTGAAGTGCGGGAAGAACTGGTTCCTTACGTAAGGTTAAGGGAGTACTTTGATTTCAGCAAAGAAAGGCCACCAATAGAACAAATAGTTATAACAAACCACAATAATCATAGAATAGGGCTAGTTGTAGACGAAGTAGTGGGAGAGCATCAGACTGTGGTAAAAACCCTGGGGACTGTCTATAAAAATATTAATTCAATTTCAGGAGCAACAATTCTGGGCGATGGAACTGTAGCCTTAATTCTGGACATAGTCAACCTGATAAGGGAAGCTGAATACGAAGAACTGGACTGGATAAAGAATACTTTCAACGGAGTGAAGTAATATGGCTTCAAACCTTTACAGTTATGTATCTGACCAGGATACTCTCAGCAATGTGAAAATGAATGACAGCCTGTTTTATAAATTCAGCAATTACATTCATCGTGAATTCGGCATAAAACTGCCAATTTCCAAGAAGGTTATGCTACAGTCACGGTTACAGAAACGGTTACGAAAACTGAGTATGAAATCTTTTAAAGATTATTATGATTTCGTATTCCAGACAAAGGAAGGCAATGACGAGTTGGTGGAAATGATAAATGTTGTTACTACCAACAAAACTGATTTTTTCCGGGAGCCCAAACATTTCGAATATCTTACCAGCAATGCTTTGCCCGAGCTGTTAAACTCCCGGCTGTTCAGCATAAGAAAAAAGATAGCCATATGGAGCGCCGGTTGTTCAACAGGAGAGGAGCCTTATACTTTATCTATCGTATTGAATGAATTCTGCGAACAGAAATTTCTGTTTTCTTTTGAAATATTGGCCACTGATATTTCCACCGGTGTTTTAAAAATGGCACACAATGCAGTTTATCCTTTAAATAAAGTTGAACCCATTCCCCTGCCTTTGAAGAAAAAATATTTATTAAAAAGCAAGGATCCCGGCAAGAAAATGGTGAAAATCAATTCAGTTGCCCGCAAACCTGTAACTTTTTCCAGGCTAAACCTTATGGACCGGGCCTTTGATTTTAAAGAACCATTTGACGTAATTTTCTGCAGAAATGTAATCATTTATTTTGACAGGCCAACACAGGAAAAGTTATTGATGAACTATTATACTCATCTTGCACCAGGGGGATATCTTTTTCTGGGACACTCTGAAACCCTGAATGGTATGGACACTCCATTTAAACAGGTTGCGCCGACAATTTACAGAAAATTCTAGAAAGAAAATAAAATGTTATATTTAAAGCCCGGTGAGCTTTTTATCTGCAAAAAGCCCACAGTTATGAGAACAATTCTGGGGTCTTGTATTTCCATTACAATGCATGACCCATTGACAAAATTATCGGCAATTTGTCATGCAGTTCTCCCGGAAATGCCCGATAAGTCAAGCCTTGTTCCTCCGGGAATTCATGAGGAAATATTTGGCAAAATGTTGACAAATCATACGTTTAAATATGCCCAGCCTACAATTGAATATATGTCAGACCTTTATGAGAGATTTAAAATTCCCTTTAAAAGGCTTGAAGTAAAATTATTCGGTGGAGCTGATGTCCTGGAAAATACACTCCAACATGATACCACAGTGGGAACAAAAAATATCAACGCTTCGATATCGGTTCTTAAAGGCCGGGGGATACTGCTGAAGGCTAGAGATACAGGAGGCAGCCAAGGCAGAAAACTGGTTTTTAAAACCGGTACCGGTGAAGTTTTTGTAAAAAAAATTAGAAAAACCGTCATTTATACCCACATTTAAGGAGAAATAATGCGAATTGGAAAAAATATATCGGTTTTGATTGTGGACGACTCTGCCATCGTACGACAGACTTTGTCTGAAATTCTTGAAGAAGACCCGGAAATCAGAGTTATGGCCACTGCTTCCGAACCTTACGCCGCAGCTCAGAAAATTCGAAAGGAAGTTCCTGATGTAATCACTCTGGATGTGGAAATGCCCAAAATGGACGGCATAACTTTTCTAAAAAAAATTATGCACCAGCATCCCATCCCTGTGGTTATGTGCTCCAGCCTTACTGAAAAAGGTTCAGAAACTGCGCTCAAAGCCCTGGAATTCGGAGCTGTGGATATAATTGAAAAACCCAAACTGGGAACAAAGCAATTTTTACTGGAATCTAAAATAAAGATTTGCGATACGGTAAAATCTGCAGCTATGGCACGCATAAAACGGCTTTCCAAAACTATCGATCGAAAAGTTCCCCCCAAACTGACCGCAGATGCGGTTATAGCCAAACGTAGAAATAACGCAATGGCCCAGACAACAGAAAAAGTAGTTGCAGTGGGAGCTTCAACAGGAGGAACAGAAGCTTTGCGAACTTTTCTGCAAAGCATGCCTCCAGATGCTCCGGGAATTGTTATCGTTCAGCATATGCCAGAAAAATTCACATCGTCTTTTGCCCAGAGGCTTAACGAAATCTGCCAGATGACTGTAAAAGAAGCAGAAAATAATGACACCGTCAACCGGGGCTCAGCTTTGATTGCCCCCGGAAATAAACATATGATTCTTAAACGAAGCGGAGCCCGTTATTATGTGGATATTAAAGAAGGCCCACTGGTAAACCGCCACAGGCCATCGGTAGATGTACTTTTCCGCTCCACAGCTTACCACGCAGGTAAAAATGCCATCGGAGTAATCATGACCGGAATGGGTGATGACGGAGCAAAAGGGTTACAGGAGATGAAAGAAGCCGGGGCAACAACTATTGCCCAAAATGAAGAAACCTGTGTGGTTTTTGGAATGCCCAAGGAAGCAATAAAAACAGGGTCAGTAGATTTCATACTACCCCTGGAAAATATAGCTCAGAAAGTCCTGATGCTTTACAACAGCTAGGCTTATAATTCACCTCTCAGGTTTTCGGTCATCATCTGTTTTATACGTTTCATATCCCGGGTTTGCCCCAGAACCCACATTAACTTTGTCAAGGCAGCTTCCTTGGTCATTTTTCCGCCGGGAATCACTCCCATTTTCAGGGCCTTGAGTCCAACCTCATAGACTTTCAAATCTGGGGCTTCATAAGGGCACTGGCTTAATACCACAACTGGTATTTGCTTATCTATAAATTTTTCAATCACAGGCAATAAATTCAGGGGCTCCCTGTTGGGAACCCCTCCCAGGCCGTAACCCAGCAGAATAATCCCATCAACTTCATCGGGATTGCAGAATTCTTCAAGCCATTGGGGTTTAAAACCAGGGGTAATTCTTACCATCAGTACCCTATCACTGATTCTGGTATTAAAAACTGAATTACCCTTTTTCCTTCCGGGCCAGTCAATTTTTTTTACCTTTACGGAATTCGTTGAAATATCTGAATAAGGTAAAAATCTGCCTGCCGGTTTGCGATTGACACTGACAAAAGCGTTTTTTCTTGAAGTATAGAATTTGCTGGAATTCACACCATGAATAATTTTTCCGTTAAAAACTATATAAATACCCGTTGGGCCATATGCTGCAAATTGAACTGAATTCAGCAAGTTATCGGGGCCGTCGGACCCCTTTTCTGCCATGGGAATTTGAGAGCCTGTCAAAATAATGGGGCAAGGCGGATTTTCAATCATAAAACTGAGCATAGATGCGGTGTAAGCCATAGTATCGGTTCCGTGAGTAATAACTATACCGTCGGGGTTTTGCTGGCAAATTTCTTCAATCTCTTCAGCCAGAGTTACCCAATCTGCAGGACAAAAATTTGTTGAGTCAAGACTGAAAAGTTCTTTTGATTTCAAATCAGCATGTTTTCTGATTTCCGGTACCATTTTGACCAATTCATCAGCCATGATTCCGGGCTTATAGCCTTCTTCAGTATTTACAGATGCTATAGTACCTCCGGTGGAAACTACAAAAACTACGGGCTTTTCCGCGGCATTCACTAAAGAAGAAAGCAGAATAAAAAAAACAGAAAGCAGAATAAATTTCTTTTTCATATAATACCTCCTTATTCTATTTTTTATTCATAAGAATTAATTCCTATTAACAATAAATAAAATGAATTTGCCCTTTATTTGTAGTATAATATAAATACAAATATTTCAGCGAGGTAATATATGCAGTGTAAAAAGTGCAATCTTGAAAATACCGAAACCGCCCTGTTCTGCAAACAATGTTTTGAAAAGATTGAAAACTACCTGTTAGATTCCGATTATATTATTGATAATTTTGAACTCTTTCGCAAAGCAACCACAGATTTTCTGGATGGCGTATCTGATAAAACCAGTTATACGGTTTTTCTTGAAAAAATCAAAACTAACCTGCAAAATAGTTTTAAGGCAATTGAAGAAGTTGAAATTCCTGATGATATTTTTGAATATGTGGCGGAACAGGAAGATTTAACATTCGAGGGCTTGAGTTTATACACTGAAGCTATTGAAATAATTGAAAACTTTCTGTCCAGAGACCAGCTGAATGAAGAAATTCTGGCGGAACACATAGAAGAAGCCCTGATGATGGCAGAAGAAGGCAACCACAAGTTAAACCAGGCTTTGAAGTTGATAAATACATATGATGAGGTTGGCACTTCTCTCGCCAACAATGAATTAGCTTAGGACTGGCCAGAATTTCCAAACAAGAATGGATAGGTATGATCCTGCCCTGCGTATAAAGCTGCGATTTTAGATTTATAATCGTCCAGAGCTTTTTCAATTGACTGTTTTGCCATTACCGAACAATGAATTTTTTCCGGTGGCAAACCACCGAGGAAATCAACAATATGTTGATTTGTAATATTCCTGGCTTCTTCCAGGGTTTTTCCTTTTAACAAAACAGTGGTGGCGCTGGCGGAAGCTATAGCTGCCCCGCACCCCACCACCTGAAAAGAAGTTTCTGTTATTACATTATTTTCAACTTTGACATACAATTTCAGAGTATCTCCGCAACCCGGATCCCCCACCAGGGCTAAGCCATCAGGATTTTCCATTTCATAGCCGTTTTTTGGGTTGATAATATGGTCCATAGTTTTTTTATTATAAATCGGTTCCTTCAAAAGATCCTCCAGGATTTTTAATTATTTTATTTAATTATAACTAATATTATTTTTCACTTTAATTAAACCTTTTTAAATAAGGAGAAATCATGAAAACTATAGTTGATGAAAATAAAATTAAAAAAATCAAAGTTGGTGACATAGAAATCGCCTATGAGGTATTCGGAGAAAAACCTGATGACAGAAACCCGATTATTTTAATAACCGGCTACAGGGCCACCATGGATATGTGGGCTCCAGGATTTATTGAAAATCTTGCCAATGATAATCAGGTTATAGTTTTTGATAACCGTGGAATGGGCATGACCTCTGCGGGTGAAAAAGAATTTTCCATGGAACAGTTCGCACGAGATACAGCTGGGCTTGTGAAAGCCTTGGGCATCAAGAAAATTAATGTTCTGGGGTGGTCCATGGGAACCAATATTGCCCAGGAAATGATATTACATTTTCCCGAATTAGTTGACAGATTAATTCTTTATGCCACCGACTGCGGCGGTGATCAATGCATAATGCCTTCGGATAAAATTCTGAGTAAAATGACCGATACCAGCGGTTCCTTTATGGAACAGGGGCAGAGATTACTGGGGCTCATGTTTCCCGTGGATTGGTTTCAACAACACCCCAACCCCATGGATTATTTCCCCATACCCTTCGAAGAAACCGACCCCGATAATATAGAAAAACAAACCCAGGCACTGGAAAAATGGAAAGGCACCTTCCAGAGAATTAACCAGGTTGAAAACCCCGTACTTCTTTTAACTGGCACCGAGGATCTTATGACCCCACCACAGAATTCATTGTTACTGGCAGAAAAGATCCCCCACTCATGGCTTGTTAGAATAAAACATGCAGGCCACGGGCTTATGTATCAATTTCCCAAAGAAACAGCAAGAATTATTGATAGTTTTATCGAACACCAAGGTTAATCCCATTTTTTCGCAAAAATAATAAATTATTATAATATCTGCAAAGTAAACTTGACTTTATATTGATATTGAATTAAAATTTATAATGTTTGTGAAAATTTTCGCTAAAAGAACACATGAATTTTTCAGAAAACCTGAAAATTTTGAACTAATTTATTGCATCCAGTGTTATAATAATTGATGAGGACCAAACAGTTAGGAGTTTTTTATGGCTACAGATATAAAAAGTATAATTGACCACCGGATAATTGAAAACACCCTGGAAACTACCAGAAACACCCCCAGACAAGAAGTTGACCGGATAATTGAAAAATCTCTGGAAATGAAAGGGTTGAAGTTTGAGGAAATCGCCTGCTTATTAAACACCGATGATGAACAGGCCGAGCAGAAACTATTTGATGCTGCCAACCGGTTGAAAAACTTAATATACGGAGATCGGCTTGTTCTCTTTGCGCCCCTCTATATTTCAAATATATGTTATAACGATTGCGCATATTGTGCATTCCGGGTTTCCAACAGGGAACTTACCCGCAAAGCCCTCTCCCAGGAAGAGATTGAACACGAGGTTAAAACCCTCATCGACCAAGGCCACAAGCGGCTTCTGATGGTTGCAGGGGAAGCTTTCCCCAGGGATGAAGGTTTCGATTTTATCTTAAAATCGATTGATACAATTTACAGGACAAAATCCAATAACGGTGAGATTCGCCGCCTCAATGTCAATATCGCGCCCATAGAAATAGAACAATTCAAAGCACTTAAAGCCAAAGGTATAGGAACATACCAGCTTTTTCAGGAAACTTACCATCTTCCCACCTACAAAAAAGTTCATCTGTCAGGGAAAAAACGTGATTATTATAAAAGATTGGAAGCCATAGACCTGGCATTCCAGGCAGGTATAGACGACGTGGGGCTCGGGGTTTTATTCGGGCTTTATGATTACAGATACGAAACCCTGGCTTTAATGCAACATATTAAACATCTTGAAGATACATTTGGTGTAGGTTGCCATACTATCAGCGTCCCCAGGATTGAACCTGCTGAGGGCTCTCCCATGAGTATTCAACCACCGGCACCCCTCTCAGATAGAGAATTTAAAAAACTGATTGCAATATTAAGATTGGCTGTCCCTTATACCGGCATTATTCTATCTACCAGGGAAACTCCCGAAACAAGACGGGGAGCATTCGCCCTGGGAATTTCGCAAATTTCAGCCGGCTCACGGACTAACCCCGGCGGTTACGCCGAAGACGGGGAAGGGAAAAATTGCGCCCAGTTTTCATTGGGCGATCATAGATCATTGGATGAAGTAATCCGCGATATTTCTTCACTGGGTTACATACCATCATTTTGCACAGCTTGTTACCGTCTGGGCAGAACAGGAATGGACTTTATGGACATGGCCAAGCCAGGTGAGATAAAATATCACTGCAGCCCAAATGCCATTTCCACATTCATGGAATACCTTCTGGACTATGCATCTGAAGAAACTAAAAAAGTCGGTATGAACCTGATTGAACAAAAGCTGAAAGATTCTGCAGACGAAAGATGGAAAAATATTGCAAAAGTCTTAATAGAACAGGTTAAAAACGGTAAAAGAGACTGTTTTGTCTGATAAACCCCATTTATCACCCCTGAAAAAGCAGGCTCATCAGCCTGCTTTTTTTATACTTTAATATTTTTGTTACACCATTGGTTTGATTGTTAATATGCCCATAATGTAAAATATAAACAATAAGAGTCAGGGAGGAATAAGAATGGTTGGACATGTTTACAATTCATATAACTCAGCTTATCCCACAGGCAAGGCAGAGCTCAGATGAACTCAAACATTTCAAAGAAAACAGGAAGATTCTTGAAAACCATCTGGACAACCATCCCTATAGAAACGAAAACCGCTGTTTTTTTTATTTGCTGGCTTCTTGATTTTTTTGAAACCTATGAATTGGAAAAATCCGCTACAGATATGGTAATTGTTGACTCCTCACCTTTTATAAGGCCTCTTGCTGAGTTAAAGGACGAATTTGAAAATTTCGCCGTGGTTATTTCAGATAATACCCGTACTCGAATTTTCCTCGTTACCGCCGGTACTTCTGAAGATGAAGAAAGAGTGAAAGGCAATGTAAAAAATCATGTCAAGGTGGGTGGCTGGTCCCAGCAAAGATATGAAAGGCGAAGGGATAAACAGTTGCTTCATTATACAAAGGAAATAGCTGAAAAACTTGATGAATTAAACAGAAACCAGGAATTCCGCCGAATAATTCTAGTAGGCTCCAGAGAAACAATTAACGAAATTAAGAACAATTTACCCAGGCATCTGAAAGAACAGTTAGCGGGCGAAAAAGCTCTTGACATTCAACAGGATGATGATTCAATCAACCAGGAAATATTCAAGCTGTTTTTCGAACAGGAAAGAAAATCCGAACAGAAGCTATGGGATGAAATCAAAGCCCAGTATATGAGCGAAGGCCTCGCAGTGGTTGGCATGGACGCCGTGCTTGGCGCAGCTGAAACCGGAAGAATTGAAAAAGTAATTGTTAACAGAAATGCCAGTTTTACAGGCATAAGATGCAGAAACTGCGAAGCTCTGCATACTGAGGTTTTGCAACAATGCCCCAGCTGCGGTTCTTCATCGGTCTTTGAAGTTGATACCCTCAACGAACTTGTGGAAACCCTGGAAAAAACCAGCGCAACCATAGATTTTGCTGATAAAATTAATGAACTGGAGTTTCTTTTTGATATTGCCGGATTGTTAAGATATTAAATATAGAATAAACCGATTGCCATTGCTGAAAGAGCTACCAGAATTGCTTTAATGAAAATCGACACAGGCTGTCACTCCTTGTTTCTGCCCCTATTATTATTATCGGAATAATTGTGTTTCTTTTAAGCAATTTATTCGGTTTTTGATAGAAGAAAAATTATTATTTTGAACATAATTGATTATTTAACCACTGTGTATTCCATAATTTTTTAACCGAGTTCAAAGGAAAAAACCAGTTGAAACAAAATAATTAATTAATACATAAAAGGAGAAGTTATGTCAGACTCCGATATCCAGGAACCAATTTTTTATAAATATCATTTCAAATTCGATTCAGGAGAAATGCTTGATTTTTCTTTGAATTTAGATCCGGTTACACTGGAATTAATCCATGATGGTAAACGAAGATATCCCCGATGGACAACCCTGGAATATCACCAATGCCCCAATTGCCCACTATCTGAAGAAACCCATCCTTTCTGCCCGGTAGCTTTAAACCTGGTAGATCTTATCGAATTCTTCAAAACTTACAATTCTTTTGATCAGGTAAATGTAGAAGTTGAAGTAAAAGAACGATCATACAGAAAAAAAACCTCCCTTCAGGAAGGTATAAGTTCTATTCTTGGTATATATATGGTTACCAGCGGTTGTCCGGTTCTTGAAAAACTTAAGCCCATGGTTCGTTTCCATATGCCTTTCGCTTCCCCACTGGAAACCACTTACCGGGCAGTGTGCATGTTCCTGATGGCTCAATTTATTAAAAAAAGTGAGGCGCTCGAAGCCGACTTTTCATTGAACGAATTGGTTGAAATATATGATGAAATTCAGGAAGTAAACACAGCGTTTTCCAGCAGGCTGAAGAGCATTAACATCAATGATGCCAGTATTAATGCCGTTGTAATTTTAGATTGTTTCTCTCAGTTTGTGCGTTTTTCTATTAATTACGAGAACCTGTCCGAGATAAAAGACTTCTTTCACCCCTACTTTCCCTGATACACTCTATTTATAATTTTTACTAACAGAAAAGAGGAAGATTATGAAATCTGTTAACCAGAACGTAAAACCCATAACTTTTAATATAAACGAAAAAAATCACATGGAAATTGGAGGTATAGATACAGTTAAACTGGTTGAAAAATATGGTTCTCCCCTTTATGTTATAGACGAAGAAACTCTCAGAACCATGTGCCGGCAATATAAAGAAGCATTCTCAATTTACCCTCACACCCGTTTCCTGTTTGCCTCCAAAGCATTCTGTTCTATGGCTACCAATAGAATTCTCTTACAGGAAGGTTTCGGGTTGGAGGTAGTTTCCGGAGGAGAAATATATACAGCCCTGAAATCAGATTTTCCAATGGAGAGCATGTCTTTTAATGGCAACAATAAGTCGGTAAAGGAAATTGAACTGGCGTTAAATTCTAATCTGGGTCGAATTGTGGTTGATAATTTTGCCGAATTGAAACTCCTGGACAGTATATGTAAAAAACTTGATAAAACTGTAAATATTCTTTTAAGGGTTACACCCGGTATTGAATGCCATACCCATGAATATATTAAAACAGGCCAGACCGATAGCAAATTCGGTTTTGATCTTTCCCAACTCAACCAGGCTGTCACTTCAATTATTAAAGACTGCACAAACCTCAAACTCACCGGACTTCATGCGCATATTGGTTCTCAAATATTTGAAACCGAAGTCTTTTATGATGAAGTGGGAATCTTACTGAAAAAGTTCGCCGGGATAAAGGAAGAATTCGGCATTGAACTGTTGGAAATGAATGTTGGAGGCGGCCTGGGGGTTCGTTACATCGATTCTGAATACCCGCCTTCAGTATTTACCATTGCAAAGTTCTTTACAAATTCCATACAGGATCACTGCAGAGAACTCAACATAAAAGAACCAACTCTTATTCTGGAACCGGGAAGAAGCATAGTTTCAACTGCCGGAGTCACTCTCTATACTATCGGAACCTGGAAACAGGTTCCTCACGGAACCCGATATATTGCCGTTGACGGAGGAATGGCTGACAACCCCAGGCCCTCGACATATCAGGCAAAATACCAGGCCATGGTTGCCAACAGAGCCAATGACAAACCCACAGATGAACTGACTATTGCCGGAAGGTATTGTGAATCCGGGGACATATTAATCAAAGATATCCTTCTGCCGAAAGTGGAAGCTGGCGACATTTTATGTGTATTCAATACCGGCGCCTATAATTTTTCAATGTCCAGCAATTACAACAGCGTTCCGCGTCCGCCGGTAATTCTTGTTAATAAGGGGCAGGCTGACATAATTGTTGAAGGTGAAACCTGGGATGATATCGTTTCAAAACAGAAAATTCCCCGCAGGCTGACAGCACAGATGGCAGGAACTGTTTGATATAAATTATAATTATATAAGAAAAACATAGGAGGGAAATATGAACCAACATTGTGGAATTATGGCAATTCAACAGGACAACCGCACTGAAACCGCAGTAAAAGTGCAGGATATTTTAACCAAATACGGTTGTGAAATTAGAGCCAGGCTGGGTTTAAGGGAAGGATACCCCGACCAGTGCTCAGACAAGGGGTTGATTATACTTCAGCTCTGCGGAACTGAAGAAGAACAGCTCAAAATGAAAAAAGAATTGGATGTCATAGAAAAAGTAAAAGTAAAATATATGGACATAAGCAATTTCTAGCATGCAAAAAGCGAGGTTAAAAAAACCTCGCTTTTTTCAACTCTACTACACTACTGAACTTTAGTTACTACAAATTCGCCGTAATCATCGCCAGCTTCAATTCCTTTCACCTGAACACACTTAAAAGTATCCAATCCGTCGGGATATTCCCTGCCATAAGCCAAATCCATAAAACCAGCGCAAACACCTCTAATCATATATGCGCTCATCTTATCGGTCCTGCCGTATTTAACAACATCACTTTCGTAATAATCATAAGCTCTGACCACCATTCTTTCACCAGGAACCAATTCAATAATTTCTGCCTTTGCCCAACCCCAGGCGGTAAATACTGCAAATGCTCCGCGCAATACATCCTCGGGCACTTTCTCTATCATGGGCGCAACCACAGCTTTCCACTCTTCAGAGGTGATAATTCCATATCCGGTGTGGTATCCGCATTCGTGAGCGGCATTATATAATAAATATTCTGCAGGTTCCAACAGTTCCGGCTTAATTCTTCTTGTCATTTTTTCACCGAAAGAATTCCAGAAATCTGTAGGCAATTGATTGACAAATACATTAAAAGCAGGAATCAATCCGTCTTCATTACCTACTACTTCAATTTTAGACATATTTTCAATTATTTGTTTTCTATTAATAGCCATTATATTTTCTCCTCCCTTCTATAAAGAAACTATCTGAAAAACAGAAGACTTTCCTCCGGTAACCATACTGACAGTTTCGTTAATTTTAAAACTCCTTGCCGGCCTGTCGAAAAATGCGGAAAAAGCTGCGGCAATGAAACCTGCGGTTACATAATTAACCGGTTCGCCATGCTCGCCCCATTTCTTCAGCCAGCCTTCATCAATATGAGAACGGGTAAGTTTTACCTGTCCTGAGAAATCTCCAACGGTTTCAAAATAAATTTTACCCAGCCCAAATGCAGCATAATGCAACTCGGCGATTTTTATCTTATCTTCAAGGGCAGTTATCTTATTATCATTGTAATATTGTTTCAGGATATTCAATGTGGTTTCTTCCATACATTCGGCAAGAAGCGATTTTGCATCGAAAAAATCACAGTCCATAGCCAACTGGGTATATAATGTTAAATAATGATGGCAGTGTAAAACCATCTGGTGGCCATTAATATAGTGCCTGGTAGATTTTGGATCAAATTTATGATTTAGTTTTAAACTTGTTTTTTCAAATTGAATCATTTCTCAACTTCCCTCCTTTTTTACTGGGGCGGATATTTGCCCACTACTTCCTTTATTGCTTCCCTGAACTTGTTAATTATGTCTAAAGAATCAGGCACACTGGCTGCCTGGCTTGTAGGGACAGATGTTTTCATAGCCACACGCATGGTGGCTTTCAAACCTCCTTCCTTTTTAACAAACTCATAGAATTTCTTCAATTTTTCTCCCATTGGAGCACCTCCTTTGTTAAATTTTTTCCAGTTCTTCCTGGAGTCTGGTTTTTATTGCTTCTTTATCTGTTCCGGGCAGCATCACCTCAACGTAACATTCC
>CAZSLZ010000029.1:8543-26865 GCA_964607865.1 uncultured bacterium | reverse complement strand
ATCGCAGGGATAGCCGGCATCTGGGGCATGGTAACCGGCTGGCCGGTCATCAATTGCTGTTGCTGCATATGCAGCATCTGGAAAGTCTTCAAAGCTTCATCCTGGTTTTCCAGAAAACGCTGATGAAGCCCGGCAGTCTGTTCCTGAAGTCTTTGTAACGATTCAATATTCTTCTGTGTTAATTTCAATGCTTCATAAAAAGCTGAATGGTTTTGTTGATTTTGATTGTTGTTCATACTATCCCCTACAAATTGTTTGGATTTTGGTTGCTGTTCAATTTTCACGGTTTCTTTTTTTAAAACCGGAGTTTGTAAAGCCTGGGCCTTCTGTCCGACGGAAACCCTGGGCTTTCTGTTGGTTTTTTTCTTCGGTGAAACATAGTTTGCACCGTTAATAGTCACAGTCATTCTGGGTTTGGGTTTTGCCATTTCCCGTTTTTCAAATTCACTCATGGGGTTCCATTTACCCAATTCAAGTTCCATTCCAATGGCAACTGCCTGGGCAAGAAATTTTGCCAGATCTGAAATTCCGTTTTTCTTTCCTTTTGAAAAATCAAGAGAAAACACCGTATGTTCCTGGTCTTTGAGAATATTCTTTACCAGGTTGGCAAGTATAGTGCGAGGGCCTATTTCCACAAACGTGTTAACCCCGTCTTTATACATATTTCTTATTTCATCGACGAATTCCACCGGGCTTGCCAACTGATTGGCAAGAATCTCTTTAATTTTGTTGGGGGTTGCTGGATATTTGTCCCCCAGAGTATTTGAATACACCGGAGAATGAGCTTTCTTGAATTTAACATTTTTCAATGCCTCTGCAAAGGGTTTCTGGGCATTGGAGATCAATGGGCTGTGGAAAGCTGCCGCCACATTCAGCAGGGTATTCCTGATACCCATTTTGTCAAAAACTTCCCTGGCCTTTTTAATCTGCCCGGTAGCGCCCGAAACCACTCCCTGCGAGGGAGCATTTTTATTGGCAAGAACCAGGTCAAGATTGTTCTCTTTAAGAACCTTTTCAATTTTTTCCAGATCTTCCTGAACCGCCAGCATTGTTCCCAGCTCGCCTTTCTGGCGGGTCATCAAATCTCCTCTCAGAGCTGAGAGATAATTCAGATCTTCCAGTTCAATTACTCCGCCAGCATGCAGGGCTGTTAATTCTCCGTAGCTATGCCCGGCAAAAACATCACCCTTCAAACCAAAATATTTTAAAACCTCGTAAGAACCAATATTCACCGCTCCCAGTGCGGGCTGAGCCACCCGGGTATCGGTAATGGCTTTCTGGTTGGCTTTCCTGGTTTCATCATCAAATTCAGGTATGGGGTAAATATATTCAGCCAATTTCCTGTCCAACTCATTGCTTTTGTTTTTTTCAAAATTGAAGTTGGCTGTTGTGAGTATATCCATAAATTGAGGGAATTGACAGGCAAGTTCTTTCATCATGTTGGTATATTGGGCTCCCTGGCCGGGGAAAAGCACACCCAGCTTGCCGTTCAATTTACCAGAACCGAAAAATATTCCATCGGGGGTACTCCAGCATTTTTCGCCTTTCCTGGAATCAAACATATTCAGGGCATTTCTTGCCATTTTTTTTATATCCGATTTATCTTTTTCCACCACAAAGATAATTCTATAATTTTCCTTTACATTGAACTCGTTACGGAATTTTCCAGCCCGTCTTCTCAGTTCTTTCCAGGAAATCCCTTCCAGCCAGGTGCTGACCTTCTCCTTGAGCCTGGATTGAGTATCGGCGGAAAGAGCAATTAAATCTATATTATAATTCCAGTCAATTTCAGGTTTTTCACTTCTATATTCTTCAATTACGCAGTGATAATTGCTTCCACCGAAACCAAACGAGCTTAAAGACGCCCTGCGTGGGTGGTCATGGGAAGGCACCCACGGCCGGGTTTCAGAGTTTATATAATAAGGGGTTCCACCTTTATAAATTATCTCTGCGGGTTTTTCCACTTTCAGGGTGGGCGGCAAAACCTTGTTGTGCAGAGCCAGTGCAACTTTTATCATGCCTGCGGTTCCTGCCGCAGCCTTGGTGTGCCCAATCTGGGATTTTACCGAGCCCAGAGCGCACCATTGTTTATCCTGGCTATATTTTTCATAGACACTTTTGATGGATTCCAGCTCAATGAGATCTCCCACTGCGGTTCCCGTACCATGGGCTTCCATCAACTCCACTGTCCTGGGATTAATACCAGAAACCTGGTAAGCTTCCTCCATGGCTTTTTTCTGGCCTTTACTCTGGGGCGCAAATATTGCCGCCCCCTTACCGTCGCTTGAGGTTCCGACTCCGCGGATTACCGCATAAATTTTATCTCCGTCTTTCTCTGCATCTTCCAACCTTTTCAGGACTACCATTCCCAGGCCTTCACCGATGATAGTGCCATCGGAATTCTCTGCAAAAGGCCGGGCATGGCCGGTGGGCGATAATGCCGGGGTTTTACTGAAGCACATGTACATGAAGATATCATTAAAGGTATCCACACCGCCGGTAACCACCATATTACTTCTGCCCTCTACCAATTCCATGGTGGCCATATGCAGGGCACTTAGAGAACTACCGCAGGCTGCATCCACAGAGCAATTGGTACCGCCAAAATCCAGGTAGTTGGCAATCCTGCCGGAAACCACATTTCCCAATAATCCAGGAAAGGAACTTTCCTGCCAGCCCACATAAGAGTCAGAAATATCCTCTACAATATCCTGAACCATATCAGGATGAATACCTGCATTTTTCAGGGCTTTTTCCCATATGGGCCGCCCCATCCGGGCTCCCAGAGGAATAATAAGTTTAAGACTTCCGGTGATTCCCAGAATCACGCTTACTTTGTCCCTGTCAAACTCTGAATCCTTGCTGTAACCGGCATCCTCCAGAGCCTGCGAAGCCACCATTAAACCCAGCAACTGTGATGTATCAACAGCTTCAAGGGCATTGGGGGTTATAGCATACTCCATGGGATTAAAATCAATACCAGGAATAAACCCCCCGGTTTTACCATAAGTTTTGTCTCTGGCGGTTTTATCTTCACTGAAATAGTCCTCGATATTCCAATGAGTTTCAGGAATCGACGTGATAGCATCAATCTTATTTTTTATCGTCTGCCAATATTCCTGAATATTGGGGGAATTAGGGAAAATTGAACCCAATCCGATTATAGCTACAGGAGTTTGTTTAAAATCCTTGTCTTTCACTTATTTCTCCTCACTTACTTTGTAAAATACTTTTTGATATGCTCAAATTTTTCAGGATTCACTGCCTGCTGTTCAGGGTTAAAACCCTGAAACTTCAGTTGGTTTATTCTCAATACAAGACAGGCACCATAAAGAATATTTGCAGCTACAGTAATGACTTTTCTCTGGGAACGATCTTCAAGGAAAGTCCCTTCAACCCACTGGTTGAATGCTCCCATTGCGGGCCCGCACCAGATTTGATAATCTATTTTTCTGCTCTGGTCACCTTTAATTGCCCAGTGAGAAGCCTGGCTGAGATACCAGCGGAACACCAGGCCCATTTTATATCTGTCATCCTTCTCGGCTAAAACCAACCGGCTGCTGTCCCTTTCTTCAAAATATTCATAAGTTTTACTCCATATTTCCTGAAAGGTATTTCTAAAAAATGATTTTTCTATGGTTTTACGTTGATCGTCAGGAATTTGAATCCAACTATCATAATTTTTGTACAATTCATATAGTTTTGCCGCCCGCATAGGATACATGGTTCCCCGCTTGACCACCTGAACCTTAGCACCCATTTCAAACATATCCGCGCAGGGCGCCATAGTAACATCGGCCTGGCCGGTATTGGCAAGAATTTCCTTTGCTATATCAGACGTCCCAGCTTCCACACACCCCTGATTAACCGAACCCGTTACGATATACGAAGCGCCCATTGAAAAGGCTGCTGCGGCGGAATAAGGGGTTGAAATACCGCCGCCGGTACCAACTCTCAACTTCTGGGAATAACCATATTTTTTCTGGAGTTGGTCTCGCAAAGCTATTATTGTAGGAATCAGGGTAAAAGCGGGCCGGTTGTCGGTATGGCCTCCCGAGTCCGCTTCCGCGGTAACATCCTGGGCCATAGGAATTTCCCTGGCCATTTCAGCCTGCTCCTTGGATATATTACCGGAGTCCACCAGTTTCTGCAGAATATCTTCAGGAGGTGGCGAGAAAAAGCGGGTTGCCACCTCAACCCTGGAGACTTTGGCAATAATCCGGTTGGGAGCCACCACCTTACCAGCTGAATCCCGATGAATTCCTGCAACACGGAATTTGACCACCGGCAGAGAAAGCCCCATGTAGGCGGAAGCTTCAATTAAATTAACACCCTTTTTTAAAAAAAGATCTACCAGGGCAGCTTCCAGCCTGGGTTCATTGGGGCTGTGAATGAGATTGAATCCATAGGTTTTATCCGGGATGCTGTCCTTATGCCAGTCGATTATGTCAGCTATTTTAGAGCAGGGCATACCCGCAGTTCCAAAAAAAGCCAACATCCCGTTAATTGCAAATTCCTTAACAATTTCTTTTGAATTAATTCCATGAGCCATTGAGCCTGCAATATAGGGAAACTGCAAGTTGTAATCCCTGCAGAAAGAAGAATCACCCAGTTTATCAGGTGTAACCCCATTTAGTACCGCAACCACAGGAAATTGTTCCTTACTGGAATCTTTCCGTTGGCTTACATTGCCATGTTTTGCAAGGAATACTTTATCATTTCTGGCAACGATGTAAAGATTGGTGCCTATATCTTTCAGAATATCTTCAAGCTCTTCAGCAGGTAAAAGCCCGGAAGCTTGATTATCAGCAGACCACCAGCCTTTTATAGAAAAACAATGGTTGCTGACTTCTATCTTATTTTGCTCAATTACAGCCATAAAAAAACCTTTCATTTTTGAACAACGAATTTTCAGGCAATTTTATCAAGAAACTTCATTGGAATCAAGTATAATAAATACTGTTGTCTTTGAAAAAGTTATGAAAACTCCTGCTGTAAAAATCAATAATAATGATTTTTTAATTGAATTTATACAATAAACAAACACACTGGGCAACCATACCTTCTGTTCGGCCTTCAAAACCAAGCCTTTCAGTAGTGGTAGCCTTAATATTTACATTTATGGAATTTACTCCCAGTATTCCGGCAATATTAGATTCCATGGCAGGTAAAAAACCAGCCAGCTTTGGTTTCTGTGCCATTATTACCGCATCAATATTTGCCACCCCGAATTTTTCCCCTTTTAATATTCCTGCAACATGCTCCAGTAACTTCAGACTTGAAACATCCTTGTACCGGGGGTCGTTATCAGGAAAATGATAACCGATATCTCTTTTCCCCAGGGCTCCGAGTAAACTATCCATAACAGCATGGGTTAAAACATCGGCGTCAGAGTGGCCAAGCAGCCCTTTATCAAATTCAATTTCCACTCCCCCCAGAATAAGCTTCCTGCCGGGAACCAGGCGATGAACGTCATAACCCTGCCCCACTCTCATGCCATACTCTCTTGCTGCCTGCGCCTGCTGTTTTTCTACTGTTTCTTCCAAGCCAAGAGTATTCTGAAGTTCCGGCAGTTTTTTCTCCGTTTTTAGAAATGCTTCCTGACGAGAAATTTCCTGAACCTTTTTCCTGATTTGCCTGCATTCTTTTATCAGGGCTTCCTGGTTCAGCAAACCCAGTTGATCTTCAATATATTCAAACAGGTGAACAATCTCGCTGATTTTGCTGTCGAACAATTCTTCATGAAGTTCTTCAACCTGTAGTTTCTCTTCGAGTTTTTTCAATGCCTTTTCAGCTTTTTTCTGGTTCAGAGTAAAGTCTTTAATTACAATCTTTCGTGTCCCGTACAATTCTTCAATAACCACATCATAGGTAAGGCGATATTCTTTAACCAGGGTTTGAGCCGCAATTCCAGAGCCTTCTTTTAGAATACCCATCAGAATATGCTCAGAACCAATGAAAGGCATGTCCAGGCACTGAACAATAGAAAAAGCAATGCCTATTATCCGGGTTGCGCGGGCAGAGAAATTAGACCCAGAAGAACCGGTGTCTTTTGTTTCGATTTTCGACTCAATACGATGTTTTACATCTTCAGGTTCAACACCCAGAACCTTTAAAATACGGCAGGCTGTATTTTTCTTCTGAGCCAGGATACCCAGCATCAAATGCTCGGAACCTATATAACTCACACCAAGTTGACTGGCAAAATTTCTGGCTGTGGCAAAAATGGCTTCCACATTTTGTGATATTAAACGCTTACTCATTAAAAGTCCTCAATTATTAATACTTTACCTTGAACCAGGAATCCCACAGACTCTTCTCTGGAGTTTTTTCAGGAGTAAGAGTTATTGTTGGCTCAGCAGTGGCAGTCATTTCAGGGGATGGTGACCCTTCTGGCAGCTGGGGAGAACTTTCCGGCGAGATGGTAGGCAACACCGGCAATCTTGCGCCCTCAGGTTTGGGAGATATGGTCCGATCCACCGGAGCTGTTATGCGGGGGGTGGGGGCAGGGCTTTCCTCCGGGGAAATCCTTTCAGTTACAATTTCTTCATATTGCTTATGAACCTGGTTGCTGTTTTCCAGAGGCTCAAAAACCACCACCTGGGTAACTGCTTCTGTATTGTCTTTTTCCATCAGGTTTCTCATAACTGTTATTAACTCAAATTCATAATTTTTCATATTATAAAAGAATATTTTATCACCCCGGGCAATATCAAAGTCGGCAATCCGCTTATATGCTATTCTTATAGCTTTGAGTTGCTCTGTGTCAGCCTCGTTAAAAATTGCAAAGAAATAGATTTTTTTTGCGCTGTAAGTATCCAGGGTAACATCATAATTAATATCAGCTATTATCTTAAATTTATAGTTTTCCGGGTCAATAATTTCATCAAAAGCAATGGTCAGCTTGCTTCTTAACTCGGTTCGAAATCTGTCAACAATATCGTAATATTCAAAGTAAGTGTCGCTCTGCTCAATATCTTTCCGGGTGCGGATGATGTCTTCCAGGTTATATCCGTCATTATCAAGATATTTAAAAATCGGAGTAGTTATATTGTTATCAGCTTTCGAAGTATATTGATTTACAGTAGATTTTATCTCTTCCAAATTTTCCATTATTTTTTCCTCGTCGTTTTCCCAGAAGTCCATCATTACAACCAGGTTTTCACGATTACCATATCGGGGCTGAATAAAACAGGTTCTGACTCCCTGCTTTCTCAGTTTCCCCTCCATCAACCTTAACTCGTTACGGTTATATAACCTCTCCTGTTGCCGTAGTTTATAACCAATTCTACTTATAATCAAACCGGAGATAACCACTATTATAAGTAAAGCAAACACTATTTTTAATCTGTTAGCCATATACTATACCTGTTTTCTAATTAACTTAATTATTTCTTCCCTCCGAAAAAGGGGCCCTGCCAGAGGCATTGCTGTAATTTCGCTGCCCCTGCCTGAGTTATTAATAATGACAATTTCATCATCAGAAAAAATTTCGGCAAACTGCGGTGATTTAGTCGCAATAATCATCTGGTTTCCCCACTTCTTTACAAACCACCTTATAAATTCCGCCAACCGGGGCAGAACTTCAAAATCCAGGCCGATTTCAGGTTCATCCAGAATCAGGATACTACTGTGGTTTTCAAAAATCAATAACAAAATGTAAATTAAATTAATAATCCCCCTGGAAACCGATTGCAGATTCAGGTCGAAATTATTAAACTGTATAATTAATTTTGATTCTGAGTTATCTTTTTCTATTCTCAAGCCTTTCACTTCAGGAAATAAACCGGACAAACCACTGACAAAATCTTTGAATAGCAACTCATTTCCTGCCAGTTCAATAATTCTGCTTTCCAACTGAACAACATTGTAACTGCTATTTTCCCTGGATATGATAATCCTTTCCATTTCCATTTTCAGCGCGGAGATATGAGGAAAATCCGGTTCAAACAACGGTAATGAAACAAGGGTATGATCTCTTCCCACTTCATAATAGAAGGGGTGTCCGGGATATTCCTCGCGCAGATGAAACACTTTTCCTTCTTTATCTTTTTCTATAAAAGGAAGCCTGGATTTTTTTTCCTTTCCGTCTTTTCTCAACGCAGAGAGCCTCTCATCACTTATTCTGAAAGTTCTATTATCAGGAAAATACTCCAACTCAACTTCATATTTTAAAAAATCTTCCGTGATGATTTTTCCTTTCTCCGGCCTGTTTTCCCAATCTCTTGTTTTATTTAATATATCCTCTTCAATTTTTTGACGGGTTAAAGATGAAAGTAAAACAAAGACAGTAAAACTATATTTACAAATCGGTTCAGGTAACCCATTCAGGTTGAAACTATCCAGTATATCCCCCCGGATACAGGAAAAAGCCTGGGAAAGATTATTGTTCAGAATGAGGTTTTTTACAAAAATTAGAGCCTCAATAAAATTTGTTTTGCCTGAGTTTACTGCACCCACTACAACCATTGGCGAGTTCAATTTCAGTTCCAGCGCCTGGAACGATTTAAAATTATTTAAAATTATTTTTTCCAACATCTGAATAATCCCCGAAACTACAAATTCAAACTAACCTATAATTCTTTAGGGTAAGACTATTACCTTCTTTTTTTGGGGTCCACGGTTTCGGTTAATGACAAATTCTGAGACTTCCGGTAAATAATATAGATTACTATGCCAATCCCTATAAAGGGCAGCCCCACATTTCTTCCGTATTCACGGGTAAACAGAATTACCACCCAGAGAATAAAACATGAAAGAGCTCCCAAAACAGCGGTAATGGGAATTTCCGTCCCTCCGACCCGTAGGTTCCAGGGAATTTTATATGGCCTTTTCATATCGGGGTGCTTTATACGCATGGCGATAATTGCCACATGAGAAATAGTATATGAAAACATGGCGGCAAAAGCATACACATGGGCTACATTTTCAATATTACCCGGCAGGATAATGAGAAAAGCAATAATTGTAAACACTACAATTGCCACGAAAGGTGTTCTGAAAACTGGATGAACCCTTGCCAGAACTGGTGGAACCTGTCGATAGGTTCCCATGGAAAAAACCAGCCTGGAAACTCCCAGAATGCCTGAATTTGTTGCAATTACCAGAATAGTAAAAGCCAACACCGAAACCCAGACCGATAAAACTCTTTTGAGTTTTAAAAGCGGGAAATTATCAACAATACCTGACAGGGGTTTATCATGCCATTTTTCTGCCAGGTTCGTGGTCCACCTTCCATTAACCGGAGCAATATCAGGTTTTTTGGTGTTAAAATCTATCTTTTTGGTGCCATAACCAGTTTTATGAACCACCAAGGTGTTTTCTCCATATTCTGGTGCAGTCAAAACAAAGTAGCCCTGTTCATCAGTTTGAGTTCTCATATTGCCAATGTTAACGTTTGCTTTCTCCAGGGGGATACCTTTGAAAGCTCCTTCATCAACATTACCATAATAAAAAAATCTGCTTTCATCAGCATTTAAACCAGGCTTAAGCTCCTCGGTTTTCTCTCCGTAGATATAACCGCTGACCTGATATTGGGCAGGCATAGCAGAAAGCCCCACACTGGAAAGCCCCATAAACACAAAAATTATAATCCCAACACTCCACCACATGGATTTGGGAATGGTAACTTCCGGCTCATGAGCTTCCTCTGCCAGGTTAGAAAGAGTTTCCACGCCGGTAAAAGAAATCATTACAAGATATAAAGCCATGGCGAACTGTGCCCAGGTGGGCGCCACTCCCCAATGAATATGGCTTAACAGTTTGGGGGCATTCAGAAAGAATACCGCACCAACCAGAACAAGAAATATCTGAGTAGTAACATCAATACCAGCCAATATAGTATTAAGAATGCTGGATTTTCGCACTCCCACAATATTGATAAGCATTAAAAGCAGTAAGAGCAATCCCCTGGCCAGCAAACCATAACCAGGTTCCCTCAGCATTCTGAAAAATTCCAGTTGGCTTAAATAGCTTATTGCATAGGATGCAGAAATTGCAATCAAGGCTATGTAAGAAAGTATCAGGCACCAACCTGCTATAAAACTCACCAGTTCGTTAAAGCCTTTTCTGGCAAAACTTGATGCCCCACCTGCCTCTGGAATAGCAGCTGTACCTTCAGCATAGGTAAAAGCGGTAAACACAAAAAACAACGCAGCTATAAGAAAAACCACAGGTGTGGCGCCAAGAGCATAAGCTGCGGTAATACCCAGCGCAAAATAGACCGATGAACCCAGGTTGCCATAAGCGATGCTGAAAATTCCCGGTACTCCCAAAGCTCTTTTCAAAGAGACCCTTGGTTTACGGATTCTTCTTATTGCCTTGTCACCGGGACGTAAGCCTTCTAAAACATCTATAGTTTCCTCAGAAGTCGGTTTGTTTTTTTTCTCGGAATTATCCATAAATAATTACTTCTCTTCATTCATAAGCCCGGGCCTTATAAGAATAACCTGGCAATTTGTGGCTTTTAAAATGTATTCGGAAGTTCCTCCAATAGGAAGTTCGCCAGGAAAAGGCTCATGCCTCATACCCATTATAACCACATCAATATTCAAGTCATTTATTTCGTCCAGTATACCAGCTGCAGCTGTACGGGCCTGAATAATATGTGTTTCAGGCCTTACCTCCAGGTCCTCCAGCACTCTGTTGGCCTTATCCAGAACTGCATCTCCCCTTTCCAATTCCCCGGGATTATCTTCGTTTAACTCAAGAGAAAAGGGAACTTCGTAAACATAAGTAACATACAATGAAGCTTTGTAAGTTTTTGACATCATGGCGGCTATTTTTATAATTTCTACTGAAAACTCAGATGTATCCTTAATAACAGCTAATATTCTGTTCATAACTCTCTCCCCACAGCTCGGGCAACTTTTTTTAAATCTTCCATCAACTCTTTAAAACTTTGTAATTCCATAAACCGGTACCCGCAATTTCTGGCGCCGGGCGGATTGGGATGGACTTCAATAAGAAGTCCGTCAGCTCCCGCAGCTATGGCTGCTTTTGACATTGCAGGAACAAACTGCCTGCTTCCCGTGGCGTGAGAAGGATCCACCACAACCGGCAAATGAGTAATGCTCTTTAACACCGGAACGGAACTCAAATCAAGGGTATATTCAGTATAAGTTTCAAATGTACGGATTCCCCGTTCGCATAAAATTACATTGGGATTTCCCCTTTTTAGAATATACTCCGCCGACATTAACCATTCTTTAATTGACGCCATCATGCTTCTTTTAAGCATAACAGGTTTGTTATAATCTGCAGCGGCAGCCAGAAGTTCAAAATTCTGCATATGTAAATTGCTGATTTGAATGATATCTGCATACTCGCCAATAAGCTCAACTTCCTTATGGTTTCTCACTTCTGTAATTACCGACAATCCGGTTTCCTGCTTGGCTTCCTTTAACAACTGAAGGCATTCCTTGCCCAACCCCGGCAATTCATCAGAGTCGAGTTTTTGTTTATAGGTGCCACCCCTGAGAAAATCGGCTCCGGCTTCTTTTACAGCATAGGCAGCCAGAAACAATTCATCCCTTCTGCCAACAGTGCATGGGCCAGCCATCATGGTAATTTTTTTATCTCCGATTTTAACTCCGTTAACGTCAACAATGGTTAGCCCTTTCTTATTCTCTCTTTTTACCAATTGATAAGGTTCGGAAACAAGAATTACTTCCTGTACGGATTTCATGGCCAGCATACTGGATCGGGTATGAGGCTGGAAATTACCGCCTGTTGAATAAAGAATGGTACAAAAATCTCCTTCTGATACCTTCGGTTCGCATCCCAATTCTATTATTCGTTGTTTTACGCTTTCAATATCTTCTGCCGTGGCAGATTCTTTCATTATAATAACCAAAATTTTTTCACCTGAGCATGACTTTATTTCGTTCAATTCCTTCATTTTGCCCGATAAAACAAAAATTCCTCCTTAAAAAAAAGATATTAGATATTGACAGGCAGAATGTTTTATATTATTATATTCAGGCGAATGCGATTTTTTTTTATATGGATATAAATAACCAGGGAGGAAAATAAGGTGAAGACATATACTCCTACCAAAGAATCTGTAAAAAGAGATTGGTATGTAATCGATGTAGAAGGCAAAACTCTTGGCAGGGCCGCCACAGAGATTGCCATGCTTTTAACTGGAAAACGTAAACCCTCATATTCACCTCATATGGATATGGGAGATTTTGTCATTGTATTAAATGCAGACAAATTTCATACTACTGGCAACAAAATGACCGACAAACTTTATCGAAGACATTCAGGTTACCCCGGCGGGTTGAAAGAAACCAATTTAAAAACTTTATTGGAAAAACACCCCACCAGGGCCCTGGAATTTGCCGTAAAGGGTATGATGCCTAAAAATCGTCTGCGTTCACCCAGAATGAAAAGATTAAAGATTTATACCAAAGACACCCACCCCCATAAGGCACAAAACCCTGTAAAAAAAGAAATATAACTGAGGAGGAAAGAACTTGGCTACCAAAACTGAGTTAAAACCCAAGGGCGAAGTTTACTACGCCACAGGCAAACGTAAAAATGCCATAGCAAGAGTAAGAATTTTTCCAGGAACTGGAAGAATTGTAATTAATAATTTAGATATCTCTGAATATCTTCAGAGAAGAATATTGGAATTGATCATCAACCAGCCTTTTGAAGTAACCAACACAGAAGGCCAGTTCGATGTTCTTGCTACGGTAGATGGCGGCGGAAAATCCGGCCAGGCAGGCGCAATTCGACACGGAATTGCCAGAGCTCTGGAAAAATTCGACGAGAAATTGAGAGCACCCCTGAAAAAGGAAGGGCATCTCACTCGCGACGATCGAATTAAAGAACGTAAGAAATATGGCCGCAAACGTGCCCGCAGAGGGTTCCAATGGACCAAGAGATAAGAATTTTTTCTCTTTTAATTTCTATTTAACAAAATTGTGCCCGGGGTAAAATTAGACAATAAAGATCTGCTAAAGCAGATCTTTATTGATTTAGAAAGGAAAAATCATGGAACCAATCCACAACCGGCAAAACAGAAGAATTAAATTCATAAAAAAGTTGCATCAGAAAAAATACCGGGATAAAGAATCCCTTTTCATTATGGAGGGAAACCGCTGCCTGCGTGAACTCATTTCCACCGGATACCCGATTCATACCCTGGTTTATGCCTCGGGAGTTACCGACAGAAAAACTATGATTCTTATTGAAGTTTTAAGCCGGCAGGCAGAGCATACCTTGGCAGTAACCGCGGATATAATGAATTATATAAGCCCGGCGCGATCCTCCCAGCAGATTCTGGGAGTTCTACAACAAAAAAAATGGACAAAACAGGATTTTCTGAAAACAGATAAATATTTTCTTGGATTATACAGTATCAGTGATCCGGGAAACCTGGGAACCATAATAAGATCTTCCCAGGCATTTAACTGTGGTGGTGTTTTCATGATTGGCGATTGTGTGGATTTATTTAATCCCCAGGTGGTGCGGGCTTCGGCAGGTTACATTCTGGATGTACCTGTCATCGGATTTACCAGCCTGGAATCTTTCTTTAAATTTACCGGTAAAAATAATTTCAAAACTATTTGCATGACCACAGAAACCGATAATTACTTTTTACCATTAAAGGATGAAAAAAGACTGGTTTATGTGTTTGGCGGGGAAACTATGGGGTTTGATGAAAATGAACTGGCAAAATTCCACAAACGGCAGAAAATTGATATGAAAACCGGAGTGGATTCATTAAACCTGAGCATTACAGCTTCTATCGTATTATATGAATTTTACAAAAACCAATAAGCCCATCCGGTTCAGGCGGTTTTCTCCCCGGCAGAATCATTTTCTTCTTTTATGAAATCAAAAACCATTTGATTAGAAATCTTTAAAGAATTAACCTCGGCTTTGTTATCTTTCGCCGCTTCCAGGGGAGTTTCAAACAGACCGCCGGCAAATTCAGTCCCGCCTTTATATCCCAGGTTCCATCCTTCCTTAAACCCCATATAAGCTCCCACAAGCACCCCTTTAGCTGCGTTGTGATAAAGAGCATAACCCCTGGAATTATAGCCATTATTCTCAACCACTTCACCAATTGCCCGATCAATCTTGCGGATTATTCCCTTGTTAAAACCATATTTACCATCAATAACAGTGGTCAGGCTTGCAGAAACCATACCCACAGCTGTACCTATGGCAGCTCCGGGAGCTCCGCCAATTGCGGCGCCTACCAGGGCAGCCGGCATAATTTTACCCGTATTGGTGGCGAAAAGCAATAAGGGCCTGGTTATTTTCCTGCGATGAAAACCCATTTCCACAGCTTCGAGAGATCCTTCAACCATACCACCGGGAACATTCATCATTACGCCGGAAAAACCACAAATGACTCCTGAAGCTACCCGCATGGCCTGGCTGATGAGGCTCCTGCTTTTTTCAGTCTTCTTTCGGGTAGAATCATTTGCAATTTTCTGCTGCTTTATGGCCTGTCTTTCTTTTCTTCCAGCTGCAGCATTTTCTTTTATATCATTGGCAACAAACCCGATTCCCGACATCAGCCCGGCGCCTGAGCCTGCGCCAACATGGCCCCCGGTTTTCCAGCCATTTTTGAAACCTTCTATTGCGCCGGTTACCACCGAGTTGATTGCCTTCCTGGTTTTCGATGAATCATGCTGTCGGGGTAATTTTTCAATCTGTCCGTCAACACTGTTATCTATTTTTTCAATGAGGTTATCCATCACTCCGGCGCGGTTATCAAGGAAATTCTTAATTACCGAACCGATATAACCGGTAGTGGCGCCCACCAGCATACCAATAGGCCCAAAAGTTGCTGCGCCTACAGTACTGCCAACTATAACATTATTGATGGTGGAAATTTTTGCCAGTGTCTTTTTTCTTGCGGAAATATCCTTCTCAGGATCCACCGCCTTGGTAAAACCTTCAGCTATACCCAGAGGAATATTCCCCACAGCTGTGGTTACCTTTCCGGCAACGGAACCTGCACGGGCAACATTTTTTCTTGCCACTCTGGAAATACGGGATAGTTTTGATCGTTTTTCCGATCTATTCTCATCTCTTACACTGGAAACATCCACCCTGTCTGATGGAGTCTGCACTTGATTTTGTTCGAAACTTCTGCCTGCCGGGTTTTTCCTATTGACCGGAATGGAAACATACCCCGCAGATAAGTGGGCTTTTTCAATCATGTTGACTTTACTCCCATTTATATAGAACCATTATAACACTAATATAGAATATTTGGGAAGTAAAATGTTAAAAAAATATTAACATATAGTAAATATTTCCAAATAAACAAAAGCTATAAATTTACAGCCATTTTTTCTTTCTGAAAAACAGAACCATGCCCAGGCCGATTAACGCCATTACCCCAAGGGTTACAAAATACCCCCACTTCCATTCCAACTCGGGCATATATTTAAAGTTCATGCCATAAATGCCTGATATTAAGGTAAGTGGTATGAAAATGGTGGCAATGATGGTCAGAACCTTCATAACTTCGTTCATTTTGTTACTGAGGCTGGAAAGATAAACATCCAGCAGACTGCTTAAAACTTCACGGTAAGTTTCAATGGTATCAATTATTTGAATTACATGATCATAAAGATCCCTTAAATAGATTTCCGTGGTTTTGTCAGGAGAATCGATAATATTTCTCTGGAAACGGTTAATCACTTCCCGTAAAGGCCATATTGATTTCCTGAAAATAATCAATTTTCTCTTAAGAATCTGAATATTTTCCAGAGATTCCTGGTCCGGTTCTTCAAACAGTAAATCTTCAATCTGATCTATAACCCCGCCCATCTCCTCCAGAACCAGAAAATAATCGTCAACCACGGTATCAAGCAGGCAATAAGTCAGATAGTCGGCGCCCTTGGTCCGAATAATACCCTTGGAAGTTCTCAGCCGTTTTTTGATGGAATCAAATACAATATCATCATTTTCAGCAAAGGAGAGAACCAGGTTATCCATAAGAAGAATGCTTATTTGCTGAGTTTTCAACTCTTCCTCTTCCCTGTTGAAATTCATCTGTTTTACGACAAAATACAATAAATTATCGTATTCCTCCATTTTGGGCCTTTGTCCGGTATCCAGAATATCTTCCTGAACTAGAGGATGCACATCATAATATTTCCCAAGAGTGGCTACTATTTTTTCATCACTTAAATCTTCAATCGAAAGCCAGTTTATTTTGCCCGGCTTGGAAATATCCTGACAGGCAGTTAAATCAGTTACCAATTCTTCTTCCAGGTTGCCGGCGTCATACTGCATAAATTCAATTTTAACCGGGCTGGCACTTTTATTTCCGGTGTGTACCAGGCTTCCCGGTGGCAAACCTGCCTTATCAGATTTCTTTTTACCGTCTGTCATTTTATCTCCCCTTATTATTTTTATGTACTAAAAAGAATATTTCATTAATAGTTTCAATAACAATACAGGAAATTAAGGTTCTGCCTTATCTATTTTTCTCTCAAAGAACCCCTGCCTTGAACTGTATAAAGGGTAGTTCGCGCTGTTGGTAACAGCTCCGTGGTTTTCTCCGAAACAAAAAATTGTATAGGCATTCTCAGTGGGATCTTTTTCGTTGTTATAATACTGATAACCAAGATGATATGATGCAAACCCCGCCGAAGGGCAATCAGGCAATTTTTCCATATACTCGGGAACCAGTTCTTCCAGTTTGGCAGGGTATTTTCCATCATGAACTCCGGCATAGAGGACCAGAGCATCTGAAATTTTTCTTATATTGACTTTGCATTCTTCAAAAAAAGCCAGGCGTGTTCTGATATATGCCGAATACCACAGAAAACTTCCCCCGCCAATTACAGATATTACCAGTAATGCCACTAGAATTATCCGAAAAACATTAATTCCCAGAAATGAAGAATAACTTTTTTTCTTCTGCCCCTCCTCTTTCTGAATATCCTTGATGCTACCCGATAATTTGGAAATATCCTTTCGGTTAAGAACACCGGCATCGGTAAGAAATTCAATTTTCTGCAACACACCCATCCTGCGGGGAATTTTTATTTCCAGATAATCATCAGTTTTATTGATTAAACCGGTTTTTTCCAACTCTCCGGGAATCTCCGCAGCCAGGGGCTCAGCTGCTTCCCCTCTTAGTTCCTCTTCTTCCTCCACAGCCCTTTTTTGTAACTCTTTCAACTGTAAAATTCCCAGCCTTTTTTCTTCATGGCTTTCAGGTTTGGGCAAAATTCCAATTTTCTGCAGAAAATTCAGGCGGGGTTTTTCCTCTTTTTCTTCTTTTTGGACAGCCTGCATACTCCGGGGTATAGCCACTCTGGACAAAGCCCCTATCTTTTCTTTCTTTTCTTTTTTTGTATCCTTGTCAAAAATATTCTTGAATCTGTTAAATATAGTACCTCTGGCTTTTTTCTCGCTTTTCGTTTTCTTCTTGGCCCTGGTTTTCGGTTCGGCCTCTTTTAGGGGAACCTTTTCTTCTTCAGTGGGTTCAAGCTCCTCAGCCTCTTCAGAACCGTGATCAATAGTTTCTTCAATCTTTTCTTTAATCGAAATATTAACCTGCTCCTGAATTTCTTCTTCGGTGTTTTCCCTGGGCGCCGGCGTAAAAGCCAGGCCCCGGCTCACTGCATCCAGAACCTTATGTTCTTCAAATAACTGTACCTTTTCTTCTTCTTCCGGTATATTTTCTTCTTCAATTTCCGATAATTCAAATGAAATATCTTCCTTCTTGCTTTTCTCAATCAATTCAGCTTCCATAGATATAGCTTCCGGTTCTTCAACCACTTCGGGCTTTTCGGGTATTTCTTCTTCCCCGCTTTCCAATATGGGAATGTCTTCCAGGGATCCTGACGGCATTTCAGACACGAGCAGAGGCATTTCCTGTTCTTCAGGGCTCTTAATTGAGACATCTTCGCCATCTGCTTTTTTCTTTTCTCCGGGTTGGACTACTATGACTTCTTCATCTTTAAAATACAGGCTAATGCGAAATTCAGAACTGAAAACAGCCGGCCACCCCAAGTGGGTCGACTGGTTTCTGCGTAACATCAATTCCTCTTCCTTGTCCTCTTTGACCTCCTGAAAGGGGGCTTCCACAACTTCGACAACTTCTACCTTTTTTTCTGTTTGCTTAATTTCTTCAATCTCAGTTTTTTCAGGCACTGCTTCTTCGAATTGTGCTTTTTCTGGCTCCTGCACAGGTTCTTCAATTTCAGCCGCCGGTACTGATTCCTCTCTGGGCTTTTCGATAAGTTGAATTATGAAAGACTTCTCTTCACCAAGAACAGGATTGCCAGCCCTGATATTCGACTTTTTCAGTAAAAGAGAAGCTCGTTCTACG
>CAZSLZ010000029.1:0-8533 GCA_964607865.1 uncultured bacterium | reverse complement strand
CAGATCTATTTCTTCAGAATCCTCCTCGCCACCGCTGGCAAGTTGGTTCTTTATGACTTCCGCCTTGTCAGCAATAGTTTCGGTCGTGACAACCCTGTTTTCAATATCACTGCCTGAACTTTTTAAGTTTGATTCGGTTTCAGAATTACTCAAGAAAATATTCCTTTCTGCCTGTTAATTAAAAAATTTGACGAATAAAGAAGATTCCCTTGTAATACATGAAATTAGCAGAAATTCAGAAAGAAATTTTCAGTCCAGCCAACGGTTCCCCCGGTGGCCTTTTCATTATAAGGGCCCATTTCAAAACCCTTTTTTGATGAAAACCGGGGATAATTGCCCGGTGACAAAACCCAGTCTTTATGATTTTTACCCTGGCAATAAAGGGTAAAATTCTCTCGGCTTTCGTCATCGCCAGTAATGTAACCCCCGTAATATGTATCATGCCCGGCAGTGGGGCAGGTGGGAACAGACTCCATGTAATCAGGCATTAACTGATATGAATTATCAGGATAATCGCCGCTGTGCTCTGTGGCATACCTCTCAAGAGCTTCTCCAATTAATTCTGTGTTTTCACCACATTGCTCGAATTGCTGCCACAGTCTTTTTTTCTGTTTGCGTCATCCATTTCAAACATAAACCAGGTTTTTTCTTTTCCGGCCTTTCCTTACTTTTATCAGGTTCTTGTTTTTGTATATTTATCATAAATTAATCTGTCCCACCGATTAGCCCACCAACAGATCGAAATTGAGGATAATCAGGCTTTTTTTCTTTAAGAGAATGATTATTTCCCTGGCAGTAAACCACAAACTGGTATTCACCCTTCTCATCCAGGTATGTATGGTAAACATAATATTTATTTAAGTTTTCAGGGCAACAGGGTATGTTTTTTAGATAATCGGGAGTCAATTCATTGAGAAAGGAAGGATACTTATTATTATCTGTTTTGTACATCTCAATGGCTGTCCCCAGGATTTTCAAGTTGCTCCTGCAGAAAAAATAATTATTACCTCTACTTATCCTGAAATTATTAAGAGTTACCACTCCTGTAAAAACTGGATAAGCCAGAATAATAATCGAAATAATTAAATACATCCGGTTTCGGGTTTTGCCTTTTGCCCGGCTTTCACCGTCATCTGAGTTTTTGTTATCAACCCGGATCATAAGTTCTCCTTAAATTGATAAAAATGAATCAACCCATTTTTAAACTATTTTTAATCTGCTTATATATTTTAGCATTATTAAGTTACATAATCAATCTTTTATGAAAAACATATTCTACGCCTTTTATTAGTTAAAAAATCTGCTGTATAATATAAAAGCAAAATTACGAGGTGAAATATGGATTCAGAATTTGCCCCGGCAGAACGTGAGCCCCAGGAAAAAATCGAAGAACAGAACATCGAAGTTTCGTCAGTTTTTATGATTAAGGAAATCCTCGATTCTATTACTGACAAAACCATTTTAAGAAGGGTTTTAAGTAATCTCCTGAAGAATGCCCTGGAAGCTTCCAGAAAGGAAGATATTATTGCAATGGGTTGTTATAAGATAGAAGGCAATATTATTTTTAAAATACAAAACCCAGCTTACATTCCGGAAAGTATTCAGTCACAGATATTTCAACGCTCTTTTTCAACCAAAGGCAAGGGAAGAGGGTCGGGCGCCTACAGTGTAAGGCTACTTACTACCCGTTATTTAAAGGGCACTGTTGATTTTACTTCCAACAAAGCTCATGGAACTGAATTTATAATAAAGCTTCCCATGGAAATCAAAAATGAAATCAATTATAAAAATAAATAAGGTCGAATAAATTGAAACAAAAACACCTATATATTTGTTAATATTAATAACTATTAATAATTAAAGGAATTAAAATGGAAACTGATTTTGCACCGGCTAAAAGACAGGAATTATCTATCATCAGGGAATCTGTAAATTTTATATATTCAAGAAAAATGTTAACCTCGGTGCTGGACAAGATTCAGGAAATTGTTCTTGTATTAAACCAGGAACGCCAGGCGATATTTGCAAACAGAAACCTTATGAACCTGCTTGGTATTGACAGTTTTGAAAAGATTATGGGTGGAAGGCCCGGAGAAATTCTTCAATGCGTCCATGCCCACAGCCACCCCGGCGGTTGCGGAACCTCAGGAGCCTGCAAGTACTGCGGGGCAGTGAATGCAGTATTGGAATGCATGGCTGGACAGCAGAAGGTGATAAAAGAAGCTCGAATAAGGCTGGAAAACGGGGCAAGCATGGATCTGGAAGTGGCAGCTTCCCCCCTGGAAATTGCCGACAAACAATATACAATTTTATCTGTAATGGATATCGGAGACAAAAAGCGAAAAAGAACGCTGGAGAGAATATTTTTCCACGATATTATGAATATCGCTGGAAGTTTATGCGGTTTTGCCGGGGTTATAAGAGAAAATCATCATGACAAGCATTCTCAGTTTGTTTTTGAGCTCACCCACAACTTAATTGAAGAAATTCAGTCTCAAAGACAGCTGCTGGCTGCAGAAAATTCAGAACTGCAAATTGATATCCAGGAAATTGAAACTTTTGAATTACTGGATAAAATTGCCAATTTCTTCAATAAAAGCAGCCTGACCCGCCATCGAAAAATACTCATCGATCAGCTTTCTGACAACGAAAGAATTCATACCGACAGAACAATATTACGCCGGATATTAATCAACCTGGTAAAAAACGCCATTGAAGCATCAAGAAACGAAGCAATAATTGAAATGGGATGTTATAAAGAATCAAATATCATTAAATTTACTGTAGTTAATCCCGAATACATTTCCAGAGATATTCAGATGCAAATATTCCAACGTTCCTTTACCACCAAGGGCAAGGGGCGGGGGATGGGTACCTATAGCGTAAAACTGCTCACTGAACAATATTTGAAAGGAACAGTCGGATTTGTTTCTGACGAAAACAAAGGAACTGAGTTCACAATCAGTCTGCCGGTTGCAATCAGAGAAATGTGAAATTCAGTAACTGTTTTAATTCTGAAAAGCCAGGTTGTCAGGCAGTGGCTCTTCAGAGATAACCCATATTCGGCAACAAGGTTTTACTTTAGTATCTGAAACCGGGTTCAGGCGAGGCATTTTATCTTTTTCCACAGCTACGGGAATAGCCTTGTGTTTTTCAAGAAGAAATACTGACAATTCTTTGAAGGTGTACTCACCCGAATCATTTGGAGCTCTGGTGGCAGTAATTTCATTTCCATATTCATTAGTAACCAGTTCATCAATCAGGCCGGTTGCCCTGTCAATTATCCCCCGGGCTACCAGGGCAGGTTTATGGGAAGAAATAACAGTAATTTCACCGGGACGCTCTTCATTCAATTCTTTGAACAGTTGAGCCTGCTCTTCGTTGTTAATCCATGCTATGACATCAATTTCCGGGTTAACTTTCTGCACGGCAAAAGTTGCGGCAAAAGTGAGGGCGTCGTCGTGGGCATCAATATAAACTGTTCTGGCAGAACCCACAGACGCCGATTCCAGAACTCTTATCTTTGTGGGGTCTCCATTCACAAAAAGAACTTCATCATCTTCCAGGGGGTTGTACTGGTTTGGTAAATCCGCAACCAGAACAATGGGGGTATCCTCCCAACGGGGATCTTCCCGGAGTCCCCCGATTAAAGTCCGGGTATCTTCTTCTTTAAAATTTAAAATTACCAGATGGTTTTTTGTGTTAATCGCCACTTTGCCTTTCCTCTTTTTTTCTCCCAGGCTGATATACCATTCAGCTATAAATAAAATGGCAGTTGCAAATAAACCCAACCCGAAAATTATCAAAAATATTGCAAAAATCTTACCCTGGGGAGTTTCCGGCGACATATCGCCATAACCCACTGTAGAAACAGTTACCACGAAAAAATATTATACATCCAGTGGATTTTTCAATGTACTTTCTTAGGGCTCAACCCTGGGCAACACAAATAAAGTCAAAGAAAAACAATACAATAAAAGCCAACAGTAACTTGGCAGTGTTGGTTTTAAAGAGTTTGGAAAAAGTCTTTCTTATTAAAAAATTAATCAAATCTTGCCACTTCCCAGAAAAGCTGATAAATATCAATATTATTGATTATCAGCAGAGCTTCACGTTGATATTCTTTGTTTCTGCAGAGAAATTAAAATGAATAAAGGAAAACAAAAAAACAGATTGAAAGAAAACAGGAATTTTAAATCAATTTTAATTATAAATTGAGTAACTATTATTAATAACTTTAATTTCTCAGCCTTTTTCCGGGGAAAGATTCTAAAACCATCTTTCAAATATTTACAATGAATAACAACAATACATTTAACGACAACTGGAAAATATAATATGAATTCTCCCTGAAAATACAGGCTTATAATTCAGCGGTGCCTATAAAAATCAAAAAAAGGAACTCTTATGGAAAACGATAAAACAGAAACAAAAAAAGAAAAAACTGAATCCTGGTATAAAAAGGCCAGAAATTACCGGGCCGAGATTATCGTGAGCTGTTCTACAACCTTCATTCTTGGAGGGCTGTGGTATCAAAGGCTGGGGTACCGTGGGCTGGGCAAAATCCCATCCCTGTTTAAAGGGTATCCCCAAGCCAGGGCTTTCTTTATGGAAGCTTCCCATGCGCCTATCCCCCAGTTATTGTTTTTTCTTATTCTGCCAATTATCACCCTTATTCTGTTGAAAGAGCCCATAACCAAGTATGGCTTTAAAATAGGCGACTGGAAAAAAGGGTTGCTTTATGCCGCCCTAAGTGTGGGGCTTCTGGCTCCTTTTCTTTACTGGGCGTCCACTATGGACGAATTCAACCGATACTATCAACAAAGGCTTGATGTAGGCCTGGGCTGGCTGGTTATCCAGTATGGTTTTTATATGTTATCCTGGGAGTTTTTACTGCGGGGATATCTTTATTTTTCTCTGGAAGAAAAAACCGAAGACCCGGTTTTTGCTATTTGCCTTCAATCAGTACCTTTTGCCATAGCACATCTGGGTAAACCTGCCCTGGAAGCTCTTACCTGTTACTTCGGCGGGCTGGTTCTGGGTTATATCTCCTGGAAGACCCGCTCTTTTATATATGCATTTTTAATTCACTGGGCAATTTACTGTACGCTGCTATTGTTTATTTTCCTTAAACAATAAAAATGCGGGTTAATTAACCCGCATTTTTTTATATAATAACAGTTTTTACATACCCGGTTCCCATATATCCGGTTCCCAATTTTCAGGGTCCATGCCCATATATTCTATTCTTTCAGGTATGAGCTCAATAACCGCATAATTCGGGTCTTCCCTACCCTTGAAATAATTGGCGAATTCTTCTACCCATACCCGGTCTTTTGTTTCCTGGTCAGTATGAAGAACAGCCCTGCCCTGAAACTGAATATAGGGGGACATTGTTCCGTCATTACTTTTCATGGCAGTATAATGAACAGCTGGGTTCTTTTTTATATCCTTAACCTTCCTGCTGTTCAGCCCTGTAGAAAAATAGAGATGCAGACTGTCATCCAGCCTGCGAGCCATAACATACCTGCACCATGGTTTGCCCTCGTGAATGGTGGCAAGAATTCCGGTATGAAACCCCTCAACCACTTTTTCAATTTGCTTTTTTACGTCCGTCGCTGTTTTTGTCATCTGTCTTTCCCTCCTTATATTTCAAACAATACCTTGCCGGTTTTGGCGGTATCGTATCCCCCCAGGTTTTCTACATTGGTTTTAAAATCTTCAGATGCTATGGTTTTTAAAAGGCACCTGACCGCATATTGTTTCAGGAATTTTTTTGGCACCACGAAATCAAGTTGTTCGGATATCATGGGAACAAAATCAGTTCCAGTGGCGCGGGCAGCTTCCAGAATACCCATTCCCACATCTGCATTGCCTGAGGCAACCGCCGAGGCAAGGTTTAAATGATTATGGGCCTCCTGGGCATAACCCTCAACTTTATTCTTGTCGATATTGTTCTCTTTCAAATAATAGTCAAAAACCATCCGGGTTCCCGACCCACGGATCCTGTTTATTATCTTTACATCGTCGCGGGTAAGATCTTCAAACTTTGTAATCTCTTTCGGGTTGCCATGAGCTACAATAAACCCCAGTTTCCGGTTAAAAACATTTACCAGAATAAGGGGCAGATCGTAGAGAAATTTTCTTACAAAAGGTGTATTGAATTCCCCGGTTTCATCATCAAACAAATGAACACTGCTGATGTGGCTGTAACCCGCTTTCAGCGACATCAAACCTCGTATGCTTCCCAAATTGGAACTGAACATGGAGACATCGGCATAATCTTTTTGCAACTGGTTTCTTAAAATATCAAAACAGAGGTCATAGGTTCCCGCTATCAGAACTTTTTTATCAAAATCGGTGTCAGGACGTAAGAGCTGGACAGGTACAGCTTCGCCAGGCTTGATTTCTGTAGTTTCAGCCCCTACCTGTAATGTTCCGTCAGCCCGAACCAGTGACATGAGAATATGGGCCCCCCTGGATATAGGAGTTGCCACAGGCATATTTCCCACATTGGCAATACTTACTCTTAAAAATTCATCCACACCCTTGTGGGAATTGATACCCTGAGATAAATATGCCCTGATGGTCTTACGGGGGGTCATTTTCCGCCCCAGTTTCTTGAAAATAAGTGGCATTCCGAATAACTCAAAAATAACCAGGGTGGACATTGCATAACCTGAAAAACCAATTACAGGTTTTTTATCTATGAAGCCGAAACAGGAGGTCATTCCTGGTTTTACCATCAAGCCATAGGTAACCAGGTCTCCCAGTTTCTGAATAATTTCCGCTATTGATCTGGTACCGTAGGATTTCCCGGTGACCACCAGCAGAAGGTCCACTTCTCTGACCGAATCGGTACATGCGCAGGCCAGATCTTCAAAAGTTTCCGAAACCAGGTTTAACAAAATGGGCTCTCCACCGATCTCATGAATTGTATTTGACAATATCTGCGCAGAAGTTTCCACCATCTTGCTTTCTCTTGGGTTTGCCCTGGCATGGCTTCCCGACCCGATGGGCAGAATTCCTATCCGGGGCTTTCTAAAAACCGACAGGGAGTTTACACCACCGGTGTACATGGCAGCTATATCCAGAGGCCTTATTTTCTGGCAGGCAGGGATGATCAATTCCTTGGAAGTTAATTCTTCACCTATGGGACGGACGTTTTCCCAGGGCGAACAAAACCTGGTTATTTCAACTTCATCTACTGGAGAGAATTTTACCTCGTCAATGGGAATAACAGCATCGGTATCTTCAGGTATCATTCTGCCGGTATCCACAAAATGGGCGTTTTCACCCATGGTTAATTTCAGGGGGTTGTAAACACTTGCCCCGAAAGTTTTCGAGGAAAGCAATGCAACACCGTCAACTGAAGCGGTATAAAAACTTGGCGAAGGTTTCACCGCAAAAACCGGTAAAGCGGTTACTCTTTTCAGCGATTCTGAAACCCTTATGGTTTCAGCATCTTTTGTTCCCAGACAGTTATGAAAATCCAGTTCCAACAGCCAACGCTCCTGGGTTTCATCAAGAGAATTTAAATCCAGTACTAATTCTTCCACTTTTTATCTTCCTACTTTTCGTTTATCTTAACATTTCTTAAAAACTCGGCATTATCCTCCGGCAGGGTTACATTTATCAGCATTCCTGAGCCAAGTTCAAAACCCGCCAGTTTGGTAATTTTGGGAAGTATTTTTACAAACCAGTGATAACTGCGATCGTTGCTTTCATCCCTGGGAGGAGTCTTTATTACCAAATTATAATCAGGATCGTTCAAGCCTATATGATAACGGCAAAAAATATCCTGAAATATTCTGGCAAGATCTTCTTTCTCGGTTTCGTCTATATCGCCGAAATTGGGTTTATGATTTCTGGGCACAATCCAGGTTTCGAAGGGTGTTCCGCTGGCATAGGGACAAAAGACCACAAAGGAATCTTTCTGTGTAACCAGCCGTTCTTTTTCCCGCATTTCTTCTTCCAGCATCTGGCAGTGAGGGCATCTGCCCGTATCATCATAATGGCGTTTGGCAGCTTCCAACTGGTTGCGCATGGTGGTGGGGACCACAGGGGTTGCTATAATTTGAGAATGAGGATGAGCAAGAGAAGAGCCTGCCGAAGATCCATAATTTTTAAAAACAATTACCGCCTCTACATACTCCTGTTCCATCAGCCAATTGAATCTCTTAACATAGGCGTCTATAACTTTTTTAATGTGGGGGATGGACATTCTGCAGAAATTATCATTATGAAGAGGGCTTTCAATAATTACTTCACATTGCCCCACACCGTTCATATTTCTGTAAATTCCCCTGGCATGCCTTTCCCTGTCGCCTTTTGGATGAAAAGCTGAGAATTTATTGAAGACCGAGCGGACTTCCCAGCCGTTACCACCATCTATTTCCAGGGTGGCATCAGAAGTCATTTTTTCATTCCCCTTGCAAAAAGGGCAGTTCTTATCGTAGGCGTTTTCGTTTCTTTGCCGTTTCTCCCCGGTAAAATCTTCAGGCCTTTTTGATCTTTCAGTGGCAATTACAAA
>CAZSLZ010000028.1:0-27358 GCA_964607865.1 uncultured bacterium | reverse complement strand
TTTACAATCAGAGCTTTTTCATATTGCTTCACTGCCCGGTAATAATCGGATTTTTTAATATAAAGATCTCCCAGAAAGAACATTGCCCCGATATTGTCAATTTCGTTTTCAAGAATCTGCTTTGTGATTTTTACTGCTTCATCGTATCTTTCATTAATGAAATAAGACTTTAAGAAATATTTGATGTCTTCATATTTATCAACGTTTTTTGCTGTGTCAGCTTCGGGCAGCAAACCGGTTTCCAGTAACTCATCATTCCTTCGATAGAAAAACCGGTCGCCTTTCTTTTCCAGATCCAGCCCCTTGAAAGTGAGGTTGGGAAAGTCCTGGGGAAGCTCAATCAACAACCAGCCTTTATAAGATAAAAAGGGTATGATTTTTTCTATAGTTTTCTTGACTATATGAGCTGGATAAAAATGGGTAAGGTTGTTGCAGAGAATAATATGATACTTTCCCTTGTGATCTTCATGAAGGTTCTGGGTAAGTATATCGAAATTCAGAAACTTGATATTTTCCTTAAGATCGTCAATTACTCTGTAAAGATCCTCAGGGGTTTTTTCAAAATAAAGAGCCCTGTAATTATCCTTTAACTGCATAATTTTACCCCGGTGATAAACCCCTTCTTTGGCTTGCCTGAGCAAATTCGTGTTGGAATCCAGGGCAAGGGTTTCCAACCTGGTATTGTCGTTTATAATCGATTTGAATTTCAAAATTGTATAATAAGCTTCTTCACCGGTTGCAGTTTCAATGTTGAGAATGTTTATGGTCTTTTTTCGGGGCCCGGACTTGAATTTTATCTCGGTGTTGAGGCTTATTTCCGTGGTTAAAACTTTTTTCAACCATTCAGTGGTAGATTGATTTTTCTCCTGGGTTTCCAAGTCATAATCATCATAAACAATGCTGAGAACATCTTCGTTGGTAAGGTTTTCGAAAAGATTTTTATGTTTGTAGAATGTGAGAGGTTGAAATGACAGTATAAGTGATTTGTTTTCATTCAGAAATTGCCGGTAGGGTAATGACATTAAATATTGACAATATTCCTCCGGGGTATAAAAACCCAGCTCCCGGGATCTATGCATCAACCCCCGGTTGAAAGTTTCCACCGAAATATTACTGGTAAAAGAAAAATTCTTTTCCAGATATTCCCGGACTATTTGATAGTTGTTACCTTCCTGCATCAAAAACAGCATATTTTGTTAACCTTTCTGCGCTATTCATGATTATATGTTTTATTCTATAAGATAACAATAAGTCATTCGAACTACTTATTCTGACTAATACCAAAGTATATGAAAATGTTAGAAACGGAGTTGTGTGAGAATCTTCTCCAGCTGGTTTACTAACTCCGGGTTGAAACGTGTCTTTGCATACATAAGATAGTTTTTATTGAATTCCTCGTTTTCCATAGTTCCCTGGATGCTGGAAAATTTTTCGTCGTAATCTTCAGCCAAACCAATGATTTGTGCCCCCAGGGGGATTGCATCGCCGATTATGCCTTCTGGAAAACCGCTTCCATCGTATCTTTCATGATGATTTTTAATGTAGGGTGCGCATTTATCAAGTAATCTGATGTTTTCCACCAAGCCTGCTCCCAGAAGGGGGTGCATCTTTTCGATTTCCTGCCTGGACATAAAAGCATTTTCCCGGGCCAGTTTACCCACATCATGAAAATAAGCTCCATACCAGATGTTTTCCAATTCCTTGCCTTCAAATCCCATCTTTCGCGCCAGGGCAACCGCCAAACGGGCAACCCTGATGATGTGCCCTCTGGAGTCAGGCTCCAGGGTTTCCAGGCTGGTAATCAATATTTCTACAGAGTAACTGAAAAAATTCTTTAACCGATCCATTAGAAAAACATTATTCAGGGCAACCGCCGCCTGGTGGGCAAGTATGGTTAGATACTGCTTATCCTGCTCATCGAATTTGCCATCTTCCAACTTATTCACAGCTTCCAGGCAACCAAATATTTTTTCTCCCCATATAATGGGAACCGCCAGGAGTGATTTAGTGGTGATTTTGGTCTTCTTGTCAACCTTTTTGTAGTGGCGTGGATTCTTTGAAACGTCATTGACAATCATACTTTCACGTCGCAGAATGCAATAGCCGGCAATAGAGTGTTCATTAAGGGGGATCCGAATCCGCTTTATTATCTCTCCCATTTCACCGGAAACCTGCTTGAAGTACATTTCTTTTTTTTCTTCGTCCAAAAGAATAATGGAAGCAGATTCAGTCTTGCAAACTTCACTACTGCAGGTGGAAATTTTTGCCAATAATTCATCAATATCGGTAATCGAAGAAAATTCCTTGCCTATTTGACAAAGTCGGGATAATTTTTCTATGTGAGGCTGGGCGGTCATTACGGGGAATAGTCCTCCTAACTTGCGGTAACCCGGTAAAGTTCCTCGTAAGTAGTCATTCCCTGTGCAACTTTCAATAATCCATCTTCATACAGAGTTTTCAGTCCGTCTTTTCGTGCCTGGTTGAAAAGCTCGGCAAAGTGAGCTTCTTGATTGATAAGGTCTTTCAAGGCATCGGAAGCTATGAGGAGTTCATAAAAACCAACACGGCCTTTGTAGCCGGTCTGGTTGCATACATTACAGCCTTCCCCTTTGAACAGGTTTACATTCCGGGTGTCCACACCAACCTTTTCAAAAATTTCCATTAACTTTTTAGGGCGGGCAATTTCCTGTTTGCATTTACTGCAGATTCTTCTGCCCAGGCGTTGTGCCAGTATAGCAACGATTGTAGAGGAAACAAGAAATGGTTCGATTCCCATATCCAGAAGTCGGCTGATGGTGTCAACAGTGCTGTTGGTGTGAAGGGTAGATAACACCATGTGGCCGGTCAAAGCTGCCTCAATGGCAATATTTCCGGTTTCCTTATCCCGGATTTCACCTACCATTATTTTATCAGGGTCCTGTCGCAAAAACGCCCTCAATGCCCGGGCAAAATCCAGGCCGGCCTTATGGTTTGTTTGAACCTGGACAATTCCTTTCAAGTTGTATTCCACTGGATCCTCAACTGTTAGGATTTTTACGTCGGGTTTATTCAGCAGGTTCAGAGTGGCGTAAAGCGTGGTAGATTTACCTGAACCCGTAGGCCCGGTCACCAGGATTAATCCATTGGTGATTGCCACGGCATCGAGCCACTTTTTATAATCCACATCAGAAAAGCCTAATTTTTCCAGGGGAACATTAATACTGCGGCGGTCAAGAATACGCAATACAATACTTTCGCCGGTAACGGCGGGGCAGGTGGATACACGGAAATCAAATACACCGCTTTTCAACTTCAAGTTTATACGGCCATCCTGGGGAACTCGCTTTTCATCGAGCCGCATTGCCGACATGATTTTCATTCGGGCACAAATTGCCGGCTCCAGGGTTTTGGGAACGGTCATAATCTCATGAAGTATGCCGTCAATTCTGTAACGGACAATTACTTCCTTTTCAAAAGGTTCTATGTGAATGTCAGAGGCTTTCTTATCCACAGCCTGGGTAATTATCATGTTAACCAGGCGAATAATCGGTTGGTCAACAACCACATCTTCATCGGTACCACGTTCATCCTCTTCAACCATTTCTATCTTGTCTTCCTGGATGTTCTCAACCAGATCTTTCCAGGAGCTGTCCTCACCATAAATCAAAGATATGGTTTTTTCGATCATATCCAATTCAGCCAGAACCGGTTTGACATCGAAACCAGTCCGGATTCGAACATCATCCAGGGCAAATACGTCCACAGGATCTACCATAGCCAGGGTTATCTTTTTTTCAACCTTGCCTATGCAGACAGCTGAATATCTTCGAGCCATTGCTTCGGGAATAAGTTTGCCGACCTCGGGATCAATCTCCAAAGTCTCCAGGTCTACAAATTCAACTCGCATCCGTTTTGCTTTTTCTACCAGCTCTTGTTTTTTTTCGCTGAGTTGTTCTGCCTCTGCCAATTTGTTCACCTTCTTATGTAACTTTAATTTTTAGAACAAAATCGAATATAACAACCTGTCAGTTTGTTATAGGGGAAATTATCCGGATTATATTTCTTCCTCGGAAACCTTTCCTTTACTCTGTTCTTCTACTGGTTCCAGGTTGTCGATTTCTTCCTTCTCTTCATTTGCTTCTGTTTTTGGTTTTCTGTTACGCCTGGAACGCCTGCCAACACCAGCGGGTAAAGAACTGTCCTCGTCGGATTCCCTGCGGGCCTGCTCCCTGGCTTTTCTGCGCTCTTCGCGTTCTTTATTCAATTTCTCATGAAGTTCTTTTACTTCTTTATCGAGGCCTTCAATCTCATCACCGGGGTATGGGCTTATTTCATTAACCTGCTTTGCTCTATATACATTTACAAGTTCGCTTTTGCCTTTCAATTTTACCGGCCGCAAACGCTCAGCTTCAATACAATGGTTTGCCATCAAATAAGTGCGTTCATGAATTAAACAAGGTGAATTCAACTCCCGGCTCATACCCTGAATACGCGATGCAACATTCACTGTATCGCCGATTACCGTGTACTGCTTCAAATGTCTTGAACCCACAACAGACAAAGAAAGCTTGCCGGTGCAAAGCCCGACTCCCACTTCAAAAACATATTTACCTTGCTTTTCAAGTTCAGCTTTTATATCATCCATTTTCTTTTCCATCATCAGGCCGGCTTTTATGGCAGCTGCGGCATGATTCGTCTTTGATTCGCCTTCCATGCCATAAACCACCAGTTGGGCATCCCCGATATAGGTGAAAATCACCCCTCCGGTCTGGGCGAAAATTTCTCCCATAGCTTCATGATAAAGGTTCAATACATCAGTAACTTCCTGGGAGGACATAGTTTCCGACATCTGGGTATATCCCCTGATATCGGCAAACAGCACCGTAACATGAGCCAGTTCGCCGCCGGTTTTCACATCGCCTCCGGATTCTTCAATGTATTTTTCGATTTTATCCGAAGGCAGGGGGGCAAACTCCTTGAACATACGTTTGAAACTTTCCTTTTCCCTGCTTTCGGCAAAGTGATGATACAGATTCACCACGGCAAAAGCAAAAACAAAAGTTATAATGGGAATGGAGATATAATTAATTACTCCCTGGTTTACGAAACGGGCATAGGAGTAATTATAATACCCCAGGCAGAAAAGAAAAGTCAATGCTCCCCCGGCTATGGGGGTAAGCCTGGGAATCACCAGGCCGATTAAAATCGTGCTTAAAAGTATGAAAAATATCATTCCTATTGCTGAAGCCGGTTTTAGAAATTTATTGGCGAAAATTGAAAGAATAATATTTACATGCGCGTAAACTCCGGGGACTCTGCCGAAAGGAGTCATCTTTATATCGCCGATCTCATTGGCTGTGGGGGCGATAATTACCAGGCGATCTTTGAAAACTTCCAACTCTTGTGAATTCATATCTTCTAAAACGCTTTTGAGTGGGATCTCCAGAATATGCTCATGCATAGCATGTTCTTGAGTTAATTGATAAGAAGCGTCTCCGGGAACGGCGAAATAATTGATTCTCATCTTTTTTCCTTCAAGAGGAATTCGAGTGTTATCAAGAATGAAAGATTTTATGTCGGGCTTGTATTTAAAATTTTTATCCAGTGCATCTTTATAGTGGGCCGCCATTAATAGTGCAAAAGCGTAATGTCTTTCCCCGTTAATATCTTCAAATACCGGCATCTTTCTAATTATTTTATTGGTTTCATCAATTTTAATTGATACAAAACCAATCCTTTTACCGTTTTTTGAAACAGCTTCGGTAAAAGGTTCGTAAGGTTGTGATACTTCAAGTTCACGACCTTCAGTTTGGTCTTCATCGGTGCCCATCTTTTCCGCATCTACCGCTTCTCTGTCTTCGTAGAAGTATTCTGCCAATATTACATTATTCATATTTTTTAGTGCTTCAAGAAATTCTTTGTCTTGAATGGGAACTGACTCAGTTTCAAAGATAAGATCAAATCCTACGGTTTTAACCCCGGCCTTATTAAGTTTGTTTAGAACCTTTCCGTATATTCCTCGGGGTATAGGCCAATTTAACCCCATCTCTTTTAACGAGTTATCATCAATGGCTATAATTATTACGGGATCACTCGCAGCTCTCAATTCCGGTGATAAATCATCCAGAGATTGATATCTTTTTATAAAGAAAATGTCAATAAGTTGATTATCGATAAAATCCAGGGGGTTATGCCCATAAATTTGCTTCTTTTGGCTGTACATAAAAGTGCTAAAAATTAGAATGACTGCCAATAAGCCAAAAAACAGGCTTATAAAGAAGCATATTTTTTTTTGTTTGTTTGAGTAACTGGCAAATAAGAATGATTTAATTTTATCGATCAATTTTACATTTTCCATAAGATATATTTGGTCCGAACTATATATTTCAATTCAATTATTGATTACCGGGAGGTTCGATAATAATTGTGATGCTTCCCACGTTGCCTGCAGGGGGTACAATTACTCCGGGGTTTGAGGGCGCTGCAGGAACCACTGGTGTATTTCCCGTGGGGGCTGATGGATCAACAGGTACAGCATTGGTAACTACCTCAGCGGGAGAACCGCTTCCGTCAGATCCGGCATTGGAAGCCAGGTCGCCGTCCGACCCTTCTACCGGGGAGCCGCCCGGCGCAGGAGGTTGGAAGGAAGGCGGGTTTACATGAATAATGCCGTTAGCGCCAATTATTGCTGTGTTTCCGGCATAAAGAGGGGTTGTTACTCCCTGGGCGGTTACATCAACCACACTGCTGAAAACAATAACCCGTGTCAAGCCTCCTCCAGGAACCTGGTTGTTTATTCCGGTCTGGAGGCTTGTTACCAGGCCCAGGCTTGAGGTGTCCTTCATATCGGAGCCTTCTTCGCTTTTCTCATTTGTTTCGGGTTGGTCAACATAGTCCACATAAAACTCGGTTCCTCTGGCTGCCAGCAGGGCATTTGGGGTTTCCACCTCGAATTCAGTCTTTTTACCGGCCATTTTGCCTACAGTGGAGCGAACCTTGCCGTAGAAAAGTTTTATTTTGGTAAGGGTGTTTTTTTCCTTGACCTCAAACTGAGACATTTCGACCTGGGTGTTTTGTCCCAAGGTAACTACTGACTGGTCTGCCAACCTGATTTTGGCCCTGGAATCCTTGCCGGTTCTTGCCAGATCGCCATTTGTCAGTTTTCTGGATTGCCAGATCAATTTCCATCTATCCGCCAGTTCAAATTTGCTCTCCACTGTCCCTTTTACTTTAACCACCAGTTTCCAATCTGAAACCTTGGCTTGTAAAGTGTTGATTGTTAATACCAGAAACAGACAGATTGATATGATAATAAGTTTTTTTTTCATTTTCCATTCCTCCCGAAACAGGTTGTACCTGATTGGATTTTTTCATCAAAAGCCGGCCATTTCCTTCAATTTTTTAATTATTGATGTCGGCGGGAAACCGGACCAGACCGCTGAATTTTCCCACAATATTTATTTCGCCCACATACAGGGGGCGGTAACCACGTTTTTCTGATACCAGCTGGAAGCCACTCATATATTTATATACTTTTTTTATTGTCAGCCTGTCATCAAGCTGAATGGCATAAATCTCGCCATTTGAGAAATCGCCAGAGGGATTAATAAAGCAGTGATCTCCTGCCAATATCCCCGCGTTTTCCATGCTGTCGTCGGGCATGACCAACAGGAAAGATCCCCTGCGGGAATGCCAACTCCGGGGAAACTGAATTCTTTTCTGTATATTTTCTTCAGCCATCAATTTTCCGGGCACAATCAACTGTGGTTTAATTACCGGAATTTCTTCTAAAACATCTGGAATATTTTCTTCCTTTTTTGCCTCAATTTTATTTCCGGGAAAGTCCTGGCTTTTTTCAATGTCAGTCCTGGGTGTAATCAATACATCAATAGTTCTGGGCTTGGTGGAATCTTTTTTTATATATCCTTTTTCCTCCAGGCTGTTAAGGTGCAGATGCACCGTTGACGGGGAAGACAAACCAACCCCCTTTCCGATTTCACGCACCGTGGGGGAGTAACCCTTCCGCTGTCTGAATTTTACTATGAAATTGAATATACCCTTCTGGCGACGGGTCAATTTTTTTGCTTCATTTGAATCGGTCATTTTATCCCTCTTAATTAATAATACTATACATTCTTAATTTAAAAGGTGATTTTCCTCACCAGATAGAAAAAATCCTTGAAAAAAATATTCAGGAGGTTATTTACTTGTCTGCCCCCCAAAAAACATTTACCACTCCTTTATCTGAAAAAATGCGCCCCCGCAGTTTTGATGAATTTCTGGGACAGAAGAAAATTCTGGGCCCAGGTCAATTTCTGCGGGAATCAATTGAACAGGATAATTTTCAGTCCTTCATTTTATGGGGGCCTCCGGGCTCGGGAAAAACTTCCATTGCCAATGTTATTAAGAAGAAAACTTCAGGCCACATGGTAAGGCTGGCAGCGGTAACCTCGGGGGTGAAAGATGTCCGCCAGGTAATAAAGGAAGCTGAGGTTCGCCGGCGTTCCCTTGATCAGAAAACTGTCCTTTTTATTGATGAAATACATCGGTTCAACAAGGCACAGCAGGATGCTTTTCTACCCTTCGTAGAAAAGGGAACTATTATTTTAATTGGCGCTACTACTGAAAACCCATATTTTGAGGTTATTTCTCCACTTCTGTCCAGGGCCAGGGTTTACAGGCTTGAAAGTATGGACGACAGAAATATGTTTGAACTGATAGAAAGAACCTTGGCAGATAAAGAACGGGGGCTTGGCGATTGGAACCTGGAGGTTGCTGCTGAAGCAAGGGAACTGCTGGTAAATGCCTCCGGTGGGGATGCACGTAATGCTTTGAATACCCTGCAGTCAGCTGCTGTAACCAGGAAACCCGATAAAGACGGAGTAATCAGGATTTCCCCCCAGGTGATTCTGGGAATCCTGCAGAACAAACAAAGCATTTATGACAAAAAAGGTGAGGCCCATTACAACGTAATATCAGCTTTCATTAAAAGCATTCGTGGCTCTGACCCCGATGCTGCTGTTTACTGGCTGGCAAAAATGCTCCATAATGGCGAAGACCCAAGGTTCATCGCCCGCAGGCTGGTTATCTCCGCCAGTGAAGATGTGGGGCTGGCGGATCCTTTTGCCTTGAATATTGCCAATGCTGCAAAGGAAGCTGTGCTTTTTGTGGGCATGCCTGAAGCCCGGATACCCCTTGCAGAAGCAACGGTTTATCTGGCTTGCGCGCCCAAGAGCAACTCAGCTTACCTGGCGATAGATAAAGCTCTGGAAAGTATCAGGAACCGGCCCGACCTGAAAGTTCCCCTGCATCTTTGCAACCCGGTAACTGAAGGGATGAAAGGCTTCGGGTATGGACAGGGATATAAATATTCTCATGAATACCCCGGCCATTTTGTAGCCCAGCAATATTTACCGGATGGTATAAAAGATGAAAAATTTTACAAACCGGGGGAATTAGGCCACGAAAAACGAATAATGGAGCGGATGAAAAAATGGTGGCCTGATAAAATGGAAGAAAAATAAAAAGTATTAAAATTCCACTATTTTTTTGACAACAATATTATAATAATATAAAATATCTGTTATATTTAATGGGATATAGAGCGATTCTGATTTTATGAAAAATAGATTTTCAGATATTAAGAAAGGTGATTTTTATGTTGGGAGTTATTGATAAACTGAAGACTATATTTGATCCCAATAAACGTGAGCTGAACAAGCTTCAGAAATATGTGGAGCAGGTAAATGAGTTTGCCGGTTCCATAAAAAAATTAAGCGATGAGCAACTGCAAGCCAAAACCGCATATTTCAAAAAAGAGTTATCAGAAGGAAAAACCCTTGACGATATTTTGCCCGAAGCTTTCGCTGTGGTACGCGAAGCTGCTGTGAGAACCATTGGCCTTTATCATTATGATGTTCAGATAATCGGGGGTGTTGTACTTCATCAGGGGCGGGTAGCTGAGATGAAGACCGGAGAAGGAAAAACCCTGGTTGCTACCCTGCCTGTTTATCTTAATGCCCTGGCGGGCAAAGGCGTTCATCTGGTTACTGTCAATGACTACCTGGCAAAGCGTGATGCCCGGTGGATGGGGCCGGTTTACAGGTTTCTTGGCCTTACTGTTGGGGTTATTCAACACGATGCAGCTTTCATTTTCGACCCCGATTACATCGTTGGCGACGAAAGCATGGATCAGCTTCGCAGGGTGACAAGGAAAGATGCCTATGAAGCTGACATAACTTATGGTACCAATAATGAATTTGGTTTCGATTACTTAAGGGACAACATGGTCATGGAAATGGGCGAACGGGTACAGCGGGAGTTGAACCATGCAATTATTGACGAGGTTGATTCAGTATTAATTGACGAGGCCCGTACTCCGCTGATTATTTCCGGCCGGGGCCAGAAGTCGTCGGACAACTACAAGAAATTTGCCCGCATAGCCGGTATGTTGAATAAGGAAGTTCATTATACTGTGGATGAAAAAGCTCATTCGGTGCCCCTTACAGAAAAAGGTATTGAAAAGGTGGAAGAGATTCTGGGGTTGGAACCCAGGGATTTTTCAGTGAAACAAACTGAAGAGCCTGTCGAAACCGATTCTGAAAATGAAGAAACAGTAAATGAGATTGACCCTGAACTGATGGAAGAATATGGCCTGGAAGAAGAAGATGAAAGCGACGAGGACAACCACCCACTTTATTACAACGAAAACATAGAATTACTCCATTTTCTGGAAACTGCATTGAAAGCAAAAGAGCTCTACAAAAAAGATGTTGAATATGTGGTGAAGGATGGGGAAATTGTAATTGTGGATGAATTTACCGGCCGGCTGATGTTTGGCAGAAGGTATTCCGACGGAATTCATCAGGCTGTGGAAGCCAAAGAAGGTGTCAAGGTAAAATCTGAGGACCAGACCCTTGCCAGTATAACATTCCAAAACTATTTTCGTATGTATGAAAAATTATCGGGTATGACCGGTACTGCAGTAACCGAGGAGCGGGAATTTCGAAAAATTTATAATATGGATGTGGTGGTTATTCCCACCAACAAACCATGCGTGAGGGCTGACACTGCCGACAGAATATACAAGAGCCAGAAAGTAAAGTTTCAGGCTGTTTTAAACGAAATTGAAGAAATGCATAACCTGGGCAGGCCTGTCCTTGTGGGAACCAGATCAATTGAAATTTCCGAGGAACTGAGCCAGGTGTTAAAACGCCAGGGTATTCCCCATAATGTTTTAAATGCCAAACATCATGAAAAGGAAGCCCAGATAATTGCTGAGGCGGGCAAACCCGGCGCAGTGACAATCGCAACTAATATGGCGGGTAGGGGAGTTGACATTATCCTGGGAGGAAAGCCTCCTTCATCGGAAAATGAAAAAAGACAGTATCACTCGGCAAAAGCTCATTTTGATAAGGTTTCTTTTGAGTTGGATAAAATTCAGAACCAGCGGAAAAAACTGGTGGAAGAAAAGAAAAAAATCGAACAGGAGTATGAAAATTTAAAAGAACAGGTCAAACAGAAAGAAGAATTGGTAGATGGATCTTCCAGCGATGCCCAGGAAAAGAAACTGGAAACACTGCGACAGAAGAGCAATGAAGCTTTTACTTCAATTTCAGAAAAAGAAAATAATATTCTGGAGCTGGACAAACGAATTAAAAGCCAGAAGAGCCAGCTGGCGGAAATTCAGGAAAAAATGAATAAGGCCCGGGAAGAGCTGGGAAAAGCAGAAGTTGAAGTAAAGGATGAAATGAAAGAATGGAAGCAGAATCATGAGAAGGTGTTGGATGCCGGCGGCCTTGCTATAATCGGCACTGAGCGTCATGAATCCCGGCGGATTGATAACCAGCTGAGGGGTAGATCCGGCCGTCAGGGCGACCCCGGTTCAAGCCGATTTTATGTTTCCCTGGAAGACGAGTTGATGCGTTTATTTGGAAGCGACAGGCTTCCGGACTGGTTAACCAGTTTTGAAGAAGATGTGGAAACCCCACTTGAATTCAATATTTTTACAAAATCAATACAGAAAGCCCAGGAAAAAGTTGAGAGCCACCATTTTGATGTAAGAAAAACCGTTCTGGATTACGATAACGTAATGAACGAGCAGAGGAAAAGTGTTTATGCCGAGCGGGACAGGATCCTCAGGGGTGAAGATATTCAGGATGAGATAAAAGAATATATTGACAACTATGTAAATAAACTGGTTTACTTATATACATATGTCCCTCCACCCAATTTGTTGAATGAGGTTAATGGCAACTGGAATATAGCATATCTGTTTTTCAGGGAGCATTTCACCATCCTCAGTGAAGATGAGTGGGAAGTGGAGGATCTTTATAAGGAATTAAAGGATATTTTCATTCCTTTACCCCAAGGAGCCAAAGAATCGGATCTGGTGGTGGCGGACAGGGATCAGCTGAAAGACAGGATGAAGGAATGGGCAATGTATGCCTATAAAACCAGGGAAGAAAAGCTGGGCTCCAATTTGATGAGGATGCTGGAACGCTGGTTGTTGTTGCAGATGATAGATTCCAAATGGATGGATCACCTGCAGGTAATGGATGACCTCCGTGAAGGTATAAACTTACGAGCCTATGGGCAGAAGGATCCCCTGGCTGAGTATATTCGGGAATCTTTTGAGGCTTACAAGGAAATGCGCCAGACCATCGAGGAAGATACCATAAAGAATCTTTTCCGGGTTCAGGTTCGGGCAGAGGCTCTGGAAAGACACCAGGAAAGCAAATACCAGGTAACTCGTATGCATCGGGGTGAAGGCCATACAAGCGGTAGTCCAGGTGGTGACGGCAAAGGTACGACTGTAAGAACCGGCCCCAAGGTCGGGCGAAACCAGCCCTGTCCCTGCGGGAGCGGAAAAAAGTATAAGAAGTGTTGCGGGAGGAAAGTCTGATGTTGGATGTACAATATGATTTAAGTGAACTCAGGAAAAAATTAAATCGCATAAAGGAGTGTCTTTGACCTTTCCAGGAAGATGGAAAAAATAACAGAACTCAAGAAAGCAACTGCTGCCCCCGATTTATGGGATGACCCCGATAATGCCAGAACACTGTTGAAGGAACTCACCAGGCTTGAAAATATCGTGGAAAAAATTGAGGGGCTGGAAAGCCAGGTTGAAGATGTCGAGCTTTATGAAGAAATGGCGGAAATGGAAGAACCCGGAGCCAGGGAAGAATTTTTTACCCAGTTTGAAAAGTTGGAAGAAGATATAAAGGATGAAGAAACTGCCACCCTTCTTTCAGGGCAGTACGATACCAGTGACGCTATTCTGACTATCCACTCAGGCGCCGGCGGCACCGAAGCCCAGGATTGGGCGGATATGCTGCTGCGTATGTATCTGCGTTGGATGGACAGGAAAGAGTTCAATTATAAAATTGTAGAACAATCTCCCGGTGAAGAAGCTGGCATAAAATCTGCCACGATTATGGTTGAAGGTGATTATGCCTATGGGCTTTTACGTAACGAGGGCGGGGTCCACCGCCTGGTTCGCCTTTCTCCCTTCGATTCAGCTCACCGTCGCCATACCAGTTTTGCCCAGGTCGAGGTGATGCCCCAGATTGAAGAGGATATTGAAGTGGAGATTAACGACGAAGATTTAAAAATAGATACCTACCGGGCCAGCGGGGCTGGAGGCCAGCATGTGAACAAAACTTCATCGGCGGTCCGGATTACTCACCTGCCCACCAAAATTGTGGTTCAATGCCAGAATGAAAGATCACAGCACTCAAACAAAAATACCGCCATGAAAATTCTGAAGGCAAAACTGGTTGAAATGAAACTCCAGGAGCAGGAAAAGAAACTTGCTGAATTACGCGGAGAGCACATGGACATTGGCTGGGGCTCTCAAATACGATCGTATGTTCTACACCCTTATTCACTGGTGAAGGATCATCGCACCAATACTGAGGTGGGTAATGTCCAGGGAGTTCTCGATGGAGATATTGATGTTTTTATAAGAAATTACCTGGAACACAAAGCTGAGATTCAGGCAAGAATCAGGTAAGGGTAACCGGGCATTTTTTTGAATTGATTGCGATTGTTATATTAAGAATTTCTTGGTTTTATAATACTGATTCTCCGAAAATTTCGATGTTCTGGGGAAATTGAGGTTTCTTTGGAAACAGAATATACAGAATATATGGAATAATTTTAATAAGATAGGTCTGGTCTATGTTTTTTTTACCTTATGGAGATGAAAACCCAACTGCGCGGACACCTTATGTGAATTATATGTTCATCGCCCTGAACACCATCTTGTTTCTGGGGTTGGGGTATTCTTCGTTGTACCCGGATATTATAAATAAATTTGCTTTTACTCCATCAGTTGCCACGCCTTACACTTACATTACCTCAGCTTTTCTTCATGGCGACTTTTTTCATTTGTTCGGTAATATGCTTTATTTATACATTGCGGGTGATAATGTGGAGGATAAACTCGGACATGTGGGTTATTTTGTTTTTTTTCTTCTGGGGGCTGCAGCTGCGAATCTTTTTCATATGAATATGGTGTCCGGCCAAATGCTGAACATTCCCACCCTGGGTGCGTCAGGAGCTGTTTCCGCTGTGTTGGGAGCATATATAGTACTCTTTCCAAAAAATAAAATCAAATTTTTCTATTTCTTTATCATATTTTTCTTCATCAGGCTAGGAACCGTAAAAATTGCCAGTTTCTGGGCAATAGGCCTGTGGTTCATTCTGCAACTGTTTTCACACACTTCCAGCCGGGGTTATGCCCCGGTAGCATATGGCGCCCATATCGGAGGCTTCATAGTGGGGGTTATTATTGTCGGGCTTCTGGTAATCACCGGGGTGATTTCAGCCCACTGGAAGAAGGAAAAGAACTATAATGATATTCTGCTGGAAGACTTTGACTGGGGAAAAGGCAATGCCACTTCTGAAGGAGCAGATTTTAAACAGGATGGTACCTATAGGGGAATGGACGATAGATATACAAGGGATGATTATAAATATTAATTATCCAGAATAGCCATCCAGGTCGGGGTTTTCCTCGTCAACCTCTACTGAAGTTGATGGCACCGATGTTTCGTTATCGAACACATGTTCTTCTTTCCAGGTGTGGGAAGATTTTTCATCTACATAATCCGAATCGATATCCTGATCTGAAATATCGAATAGCTCCTTTTTCTTTTTTTTAGAGGAAAAAGCCTGATAGTTTTGCTGAAGGTTGTGGTAAGCTGCGCTTTGAGGAGAGTTAATTGTTATGGGGAGGTCTTCTGGCTTAGGTTCCATTTCGTTTTCTGATTCAGTTGAATTGTCTTCAAGTATTGCTGTAGAGTAATCGGGGTTTTCATCTTCTGGTTCTTCATCAGGTTCATCAGAAAGCAGATCTTCGTCGCTTATATAAAGCCTTTCAGTTTCGTCTTCAATAACATCGCCTTCTTTAATGATTCCCTTACCCAGTTTGGATAGAAGATCTGCTATTTCTAACCTTTGCTGGGCTATTCCATCACGCAGGGCATCTATTGCCTGGCTTGCCTGGGTAAACAATTCCATAGCTTCCAGCATGGCAGGTTGATCTTCGCTGTCCAAATAATAACCTAACTGTTCTATGCCTCTTTCCAGAATTTCAATAATTTCTCTTACAGTAAGCCTGGTGTTTTTACCACCTCTGGGGGCAGGTTTGGAGTATTTGTCTTTGAGGTGGGATACGGTTTCAAACATTTCCTGCAGGGCGTCGTCCACCTCATTCATTTCCACATCCTGAAAATTGGTTTCCTGTAAGTATTTGGAAACATAAAACAGATATGAAATAACATCCGAATCTTCAATATCCAGATATTCTTCAATGTATTCTTCCAATATTTCGTTTTCTTCATTTTGAGAAGTTGGCTTTTCCATAAGACACAATCAAAAACAATTATAAAAAACCTGGTTAACAGGCATCATGAATATTTTATGTTCATTATAAGTATAGATTTTCCTATAAGAATTATTTAATTTTGTCAGAAATTTTGTAGTGAATTCGCTTCTTGTGTGGCAAAAAGTTTAAAACAGAAGGAATATTATTTGTTTATAAAAAAATAATTATGGTCGAATAAAATCAGGGGATTAAAATGGGAGATTGGCAGTGGATTTATCTATAGTCACTACAATGTATCATTCAGCTACTTTTAATTGAAGAATTCTGTAACAGGATAACTGATTCCGCAGAAAAAATTACCGATAATTTTGAAATAATTCTTGTTAACGATGGGTCTCCCGATAATTCTCTGGAAATAGCCCTTGAAATGCGGGAAAAAGATAATAGAATAAAAGTGATAGAACTTTCTCGAAATTTCAGGCATCAGAAGGCGCTGATGACCGGAATAAAATACTCCAGCGGAGATAAGGTTTTTCTCATAGATATCGATCTTGAAGAAGACCCTGAACTTCTGGAGGTTTTTTTATGAAGGAATTACGCAGGAAAAGACTGCGATTCGGTTTACGGAGTTCAGAAGCAGAGAAAAGGCGGGCTTTTTGAAAAAGTTTCGGGGTGGGTGCATTACACCCTTTTTAACTATTTATCCGATGTTAAAATTCCCAGGAACCAGGTCAGGGCAAGGTTGATGAGTCGGCGCTTTACCGACAGGCTTATTGAATTCGAAGAAAGGGCGGTTTGTTTTCCAGGCTTGCTGGAATTAACGGGCTTTAACCAAATTGGGGTGGAAGTCGAGAAGAAATCAAAGGGGACTTCAACCTATACATTAAGAAGAAAAATCAGCCAGTTTATAGATTCTGTAACTTCTTTCAGTGATAAACCCCTGAGGCTGATTTCTTATTTTGGGGCAATGGTTTTTATTATTGCCTGTATTTATGCCCTTTATTTAGTTTATAAAAGGTTGTTTCTCGCTGCTGTTGTTCCGGGCTGGACCTTGGTTACTGTTTCAATATGGATACTGGGGGGCATAACCATAATGTTTCTGGGTATAATTGGAATATATATTTCCAAGATTTTCATGGAAATCAAGAAACGGCCCTATTCCATTGTTAAGGATATTTATGGGGATTTAAAAGAAATTAAGGATTAGTATGAAAAAAATAATGATTCTCGGTGCCGGGGTCTTTCAAATTCCGGCAATAAAAAAAGCCAGGGAATTGGGTTTTGAGACTCTGGTCTGCAGTTATTATCCAGACGATCCGGGCATGAAAATGGCCCATAAAGCTTACAATATAAGCACCATCGACAGGAAAAGATTCTGGAATTTGCAGGAATTGAAAAGATTGATGGCATAATGACCGTTGCTTCAGAAATGTCCTCACCCACAGCAGCATATGTAAGCGAAAAAATGGGGCTGCCGGGTTACAAACATGAAACTGCAAAGACAATCCTGAATAAATATCTGTTAAGAAAAAAACTTCATCAAAAAAACATAAATGTACCGGTATTTGGCATAGCCAGAGATATCAAACAGGGGCTTGAGGTTTTGAAGAAAATCGGCAGAAAAGCCATTATAAAACCTCTGGAAGCTTCGGGCAGCAGGGGTATTTTTATTATTGAAAATGAGGAGCAATTGATTCGAAATTTTGAAACCAGTAAAGGTTTGTCTCTGGGTGAAAAAGGAGTGGTGGTGGAAACGTTTGTGGAGGGTACCGAGGTTGGGGGAGAGTGCTTGGTTTATCAGGGAAAACTTGCTTTTTTTCACCTGACCAAGATATAATGATAACAGAAAAAGAACCGGTAATTCTGGAGCTGGGCGCCAGGCTGGGGGGAAACTGCCTGCCCGATATTATGCATTTTCAGACCGGTGTGGATACCGTGAAACAAACAATTCTGATGGCAACCGGCGAAAAACCTGCTTTTAAAGAAAAAAAAGCTGGCTGTTACTATTGTGTGAAAATAATAGGGGTAAATCAAAACGGCGTTCTAAATAATATAAAAGATTGTAGTTTGGTTTCAGGTAATTATTCAGAAATTTTGGAAATAAAATACGACTGTTCAATTGGGGATGAGGTAAAGGTTTTCAACCAGGGGAGCCACCGCATTGGCCACGTTATTTACAGGAAGAATTCAATTGAGGAAGTTGAAAAGTTTTTTGACCAGTTGGATGAAATATTGAAAACAAGGGTAATTTAGATGAAAAAAGTTTTTATAAAAGTTAACGGGGAGAAATACTGGAAAGATATCGGCGAAGATGTCAATGAAATTCCAGTTGAACAATATCCACTGCACTTAATTGATAAGTATATTACAAAAAAAAGATGATCGAACTGGGTTGTGGCTTGGGGCGGGTTTTAAAGCACTATCATTAAGGTTGCCGGGGAGATATTATGAATTTGAGTTATGAAAATGAAACTTTTGACATAGCTATGGCTTTTGGGGTTATCGGGCATCTTGAAAATGGTATGGATAAAGCATTGTCTGAAGTCAACAGAATTTTAAAACCCAAAGGTTTGCTGGCAGGCAGTTTTTGTTAAGATAATTTTGGTCGTTTTATTTTTAACCTGGTTAACAAGATGAAGATTCTTATAAAGGGAGAAAAACAGTTTTATACCCACTTATTGACCAAAGAGGAAATAAAGGAAAAATTAAAAAAGCATGGTTTTGAATTGATGGAAATGGAGCCTGTATTGTCAAGGGAAATTTTACATAACTATTTTTTCTTTTTAAGAGGAGGCTCTGATTTCTCAAAAAAGCTAAAACGAGGTTCAGAAAAATATTTCAGTTTAAATCCGGTAGGAGAATTTATTTATAACGCAATAATTAATAACATCCCATATCAATATACTTCAGCAGTAAGTTTTATAGCAAAGAAAATTTCCAATGATTAATTTACTTTTAACCAGTGTTAACTGGAGAGCTGAACTTGTAAAAATCTTCAGGAAAAAAATTAAGGAAATATGCCTGGATAACAAGGTGGTTACCACCGATATCGATCCTCTGGCGGCGGGTATTTATCAAAGCGATAACCATTACATGGTGCCTCTTTATGTTAATCCCGATTATCCCAGGGTATTAAAAGAAATCTGTAAAAAGGAAAGAATTGACTTCATTATTCCCCAGACCGACCGGGATTGCAATTATTTTGCTGAACACAGGCAGCTGATAGAGTCCTGGGGAGTTACAGTTCTGATGCCGGATTCCCAGTTTATAAATATTCTGAATGATAAAAAGAAATGTCAGAATTTCCTGTCAGATCATAATATTCTGATTCCCCGGAACTTCAATTCTATTGAAGAAGTCAATTAATTCCCGGTGTTGATAAAGCCTCGCTGCGATTCTGGCTCAACCGGGGTTAAAGTTGTGTATAACAGGGAAGAATTGGAAGCTGTGTTTGAGAGAACGCCAAAACCTCTGATTGAAGAGTATGTGGAAGGGGAGGAATTCACCGTTGATTGCGCTGACAACCTGGACAATTCCATAATAGGGATTGTTCCCCGCAAACGGCTGCAAACCAGGGGGGTATCAGCACAAAGGGTGTAACGGTAAATGATGAAGTGCTCATTAAGTTGGCAGCAGAAGTTTCCAAACTGATAAAGCCGATGGGTTTTGTTGTATTCAGTTTATAAAGAAGGATGATAAATTCTATTTAATTGATATAAACTGTTGAAATAGTATATACTTATTCTTTTGGCGAGAGCAGAAAGAAGCCGGATGTAACAAGTTTCAGGAAAATTCTTGATGAATATGGATTAGAACCTCAACAGGTGGTTCATATAGGAGATAATCCCTACAGGGATTTTATAGATGTGAAGAAACTTGGAATAACTACGATAAGAATTATTAGAGAAGACGGGCTGTATAGGTTATCCGAGGTTCCCGGCAGGTATGAAGCGGGTTTCAGGATTAATGGCTTAAATGAGATCTATTCATTTTTTAAAGTTTAGACGTGGTGGAAAGAATGATATCAAAAGTAAAAGCTATGGCAAGATTTGCAATGGGTATAAGAACGCCAGTTAAAATCGCTCATTATATTACTTACCGATGTAATCTTCAATGTGAAATGTGTGGAAGAAGGGCGATAGAATCGGAAAAGGAATTAACTACGGAACAGGCCATTGAAATATAGAAAGAATTCAGGGAGCATGGGACCATAGTATGGAGTTTCAGTGGCGGTGAATGTTTGTTAAGAGAAGACATAATAGATCTTTCCCGCTCTGTGAAACAACTGGGTATGGATTTGATTATTGTTACAAACGGTGTGTTATTGCCTTATAAAAAGGAAATACTCGATTACGCCGATGTGTTAAATATAAGTGTTGATGGCAACGAAGAAACCCACGATAAATTGAGGGGAAAAGGTAACTATGAAAAAGTAATAAAAGCAGCTGAAGTATTACGGGATGCTGAAAAGAGGAACTTGAAAAAAGTTATAAATACAATACTGAATAACGAAAGATTCCAAATACTTTGTTGACAGCCCGGACTTTTTCAGGGCTATTGGAGAATACCCTTTCAATCCTAAAAGAGTCAAATGTTATGTGGGAATATTTCAGGCTTCTATCGATCCTTTCGGAAAGGTATTGCCTTGCTCAGATTTCTTTGATTATGAAGATAAATATAAAGAGGGTGGATTTGATTGGGGGTATGGATATGCAGGATGGGAAAGATTAAAACAACCTAAATGCCCTTATTCGTTTTGTTGCACTACAAAAAAGAACTATTTCTTCGATAATCCCTTAAAAACAGCTAAAAATTATGTGTTTAACAAAGAAATCAAGTAATAAGAAAATTATTTTTCTGTTATCTCAGGAGTTTACACAATATAACTGACAACTTCCTTTTCTCTCACAGGTTTGGGGTTCAGGTTCTCGCCCTTGTAACCGAAACAGACTGCGAAGAAGGGTTCATAGCCCTCGGGAATTTTTAATTTTTCCACTTCTTCTTCCAGGCTCAGAAAATACCTTATCAGCCCGATCCAGCAAGTCCCTATTCCCAGGCTCTCAGCTGCCACCATCATATTCTGTGCTGCCGCTGAGCAATCAACCAGCGAGTAATAATTGTCCTTCTGGCCTGAAACCACAATTACCGTGGGGGCATGGTAAAAAACATGAAAGTTGCCGTCCCTGGCTCTTTCGCTTAATGTTTCATTGTCATCTCTGCTCATTAACCGGTTGTTTACCAAATTCATATAATCTATAAACTCACGGTTCTGAATTACGGTAAAATGCCAGGGTTGGCGATTTTTAGCTGTGGCAGCCTGCACCCCGGATTCTACAATCAACTCCAGCTCCCCGGGTTTTATTTGTTCATCTTTATAGCTTCTTACGCTCTGACGGTTAAAAATGGCTTCTATTACATTATTCAAAATACCACCTCATTTATTATGAATATTTATTGGTTTACTTAGCTTATTAAGGCAATTTCCCATGTTTCCTGTTACAAAAAATTATAAAAAAAAATAAAAAATCAGAAGTGTTGGTTAATGAATATGATAATCTAATAATTAGAAGAAGAAAGACTCGAAACATTTACCAAAGAATTACATGAACACTGATACGTAGGATTAGCTCGATAAATCTAACGAAGTTTTGAATGCAGTAACCTATGAAGTAAACGAACAGTAACTAAGAAGCAGTAACCAAAGCAACAGAGTATTTTTAAATGCGGCAGTTAAGGTAACATTATATGCAGCAAATAAGCACTAATTGAAAGAACCCTTTTGGGTTCTTTTTTTAGTAGAAAAGATTCAGGAAAGCTTCGGGATTTTTCTTATAATCTTCCCATGGAATATTCTTTTTTGTAATGTCTTTCAAGGTTTCATAAATGATTTTATTAACCCTGGTAGTCAGGGCATGGTCATAACCATTAAGATAGACAGCTCCGTTTAAATATTTTACCTCGGTCCAGCTGGCTTCTTTTTCCAGGGCTAACAGAAGAGATGGCTTCTTGTTACCCCGGCCTTTGGCTATTTTGTTCCTTAAAACCAATTGTAAGAGAATTGTGGGGAAATACTTGTAAACAAAAGCCATCAGGCGGGTGGGGTAGCCTGGAAGGTCAATTACTGGCAATTTCAGGGCAGTCATTACGTCCACAGCTTCAACAATTTGTTTCTTTTCTATCTCAACCAGGCGAATGTCAGAAAAAATCTCTGCCGGTGTCATGTCAAGAATGGCGCAGGTTGCATTGCATACCAGGTTTAACAAAAGTTTTGACCATTTCAAACTCTGGTAGTTTTCTGTATATAAAATATTAACTTTTGCCTCTTTAAAAATAGATGTTACTTCAGAAATATCAATCCCTTTCTTGAAGGGCGCAAAGCCAATACCAGCTTTTGAATTTTCTATTTTTACATAGCCCGGCTCGGGGTAAGCTACAGGATATGTTATGGAGCCTGCAATTACTTTTTCTCCACCTACTTTTGCGGCAATCTTTTCCTCGTTTCCTATTCCATTTTGAACCGATAAGAAATATCTGGCCATATCGGGTTTTAAAATTTCAACAACAGCGCGGGTACAATATGCTTTTACTGCAATAATTACCAGGTCGAATTCTGCATTGTTTGCAAGGTCAGATATTGCCGGGGGGTTTTTCAGGGTAATTTTATTACCCAGGCCTTCAATTATAATACCCCTGGTTTTGATTTCTTCAACCACTTCGGGCAAATCATAGAAAGTAACCTGGTTCCCGGCGCGGGTAAGAACTCCTCCTACGAATGTTCCTATGGCTCCAGACCCAATTATTAAAATATTCATAAATCAGTTGCTCCGTTTTTTAATTATATTTATTTGGCTGAATTTTTAATCCTTCAAAAGTAAATAATCAGTCTTTTTTTTTATTGGTTGCCAATATAAAATTATTTAATTATGTATGGAAAAATCAGGTTGTTTGTTTATTCATAAAAAAATCGTCATTTCGAGGTTTGTTGAAAACCGGGGTAATTAACCAGGTTGGCCTTTTAATAAACCCGGTTCTGAACTTATTGCCGGTTTTTATTTACCTCTTGATGACGTTTGATATTTTAATATACTATATTGTTTCGATAAATTTTATTTCAAGTTATTTACATCCTGTTATGATAGACCATTTTATAACAGCTGGTGGGCTCAATTTTCAGAAATATGCCGGGGCGAATTGATATGAGTTTTTGTTTGTTATGATAATTCATATCGGCCAGGCTTAATTTATACATGGAACGCATTTCAATCATAGCGATTTGAGCTTCCAGGCTGAGGGTAACCCTGTCCTGCAACCATGGCCCGCTGGCGCCGCCGGCTCCTGCCACACGGCCACCCTGGCCCTGAGTCTCAGATATCTGCCTTGCCTGAATTGGTTGCCTTGCATGGCGGTTTTGAACCTGCGGTTGCTGGGCCTGGTGTCCACCTATGTGTTCGCGACTTCTACGGGAACGTATTTGCTCAATGCGATCTTGTTCGTCAGCCATTATTTGACCCCTTTCTTATTAAAACAACAAAATTTACACTATTTTCCAAAAAGATTATAACACAGTCGGTTTAATAAAATGTTGCAAAAATGTAAAAAAAATGTTAATAAAATAAAACAGATAGCTTTTTTACCTTTTTATTCTATATCATTTTCCGGGTTTGATCAAGAGGAATTTGAACCATGTTGATTAATTTAATAAAAAATTAATGTTTAAAGGGGGTTTGTTATGAATATCACCACGGATTTTATTAATAATAAATCTAAGGAATTTGATCCTGAAGGCTTACTGGAAATTGCATTCAACTTGCATCTGCAAATAGAAAAAGTACTGGATTTATCTCAAAACTGGGAAATTCCAGAATTTCAACCACAGAATATTATTCTGCTGGGCATGGGAGGCTCAGCTATTGGTGGCGACCTGCTCTCAGCATTTATGGCAGACCAGGTGAAAGTGCCCATGGTTGTCTGCCGGGATTATAAAATACCCGCTTTCGTTAACGAAAATACCCTGTGTATTGCAACTTCTTACTCGGGTAATACCGAAGAAACATTAACAGCTTACGAAAAATGTGTCGAAAAAAGAGCCAGGGTTGTTGCCCTTTCTTCAAACGGGAAAATTGAAGAGTTATCTTTAAAAGACGGAGCCTGGCTTGGCAAGGTGCCTGGCGGTTATCAGCCACGAACCGCCCTGGGGTTTCTTTTCGCTTCTCTCTATGCAGTTATGGTTAAAACAGGTTTATATAAAGGGAAGTTGGATGATCTTAAAAATACTGCGGAATTTTTGAAAACTATTGCCAACCAATGGATGTCCTGGACTGAAACCGAAGAGAACCAGCCGTTGAAACTGGCGATTTCACTCAAAAACAGAATTCCCGTTGTTTACTCATCATCGGGTTATATGGAAACCATGGCTTATCGTTGGAAATGCCAATTCAACGAAAATTCAAAAATGTTTGCAACTTCCACTTATTTTCCCGAGTTGAACCACAACGAAATTGTAGGATGGGGAGCGCCTGAAGGCCTTCTTGACGATAAATTTGTAATAATTTTAAGAGAACCAGAGGAAAACACCAGGGTAAAGGCAAGAATTGAGCTGACCAGGGAATATTTGAAAAAGAAGGTAAAAGTGGAAGAAATATTTCCCAAAGGGGAGACCCGCCTGGAAAGATTATTTTATTTCATTTTATTTGGAGATTTATTAAGCATATACCTGGCTTATCTTTACGATAAAGACCCGGCAGAAATCGACGCTATACACTGGCTGAAAAAAGAGCTGGCAAAATTGGATTAGATTTATAAGGAGAGCAAAATGGATAATACATTGGTAATTGGAGTGGATCTGGGAGGCACCCATGCATATGCGGGTGTGGTGAATACCAGCGGAGAAGTGCTGTTAAGAAAAGAAACCGATATTGATACTTCCCTGGATGCGGATGTTATAATAAAACAGATGATTGTTCCAACAATCAAAAGCGCAATTGAAGAAAAAAAGGAATTCTCGGGCAGGATAAAAGCTGTGGGCCTTGGCGCCCCCGGCAGCCATGATTCAAAAAGGGGTATCTGTCATTTTTCTCCCAATTTCCGCTGGAGAAATGTGGAAGTTACCAGGCCTATTGAAGAGGAACTGGGAATTCCCGTTTATATGCTCAACGATGTAAGAACTGCAGCGTTGGGAGAAAAACATTTTGGCGCCGGAAAAGATGTTTCGGATTTTGTGATAATGGCAATCGGCACTGGAATAGGCGGCGGAGTAGTTCTCGATAAACGCTTGATTCTGGGGGTCAACGAAGTGGCTGGAGAAATAGGGCACATAACGGTGGACCCTGACGGCCATCAATGTAACTGTGGAAATTATGGATGCATGGAAGCTATGGCTTCCGGCCCAAATATTGCACGCCGGGGAAGGGAAGCCATGCTGGAAAACAGAGATTCCAAATTATGGAATATGGTGGAACATATCAATGATGTCAGCGCCAGAACATTGTATGATGCTGCCAGAAATGAAGATACCACAGCTTTGAAAGTTTGGGAAGATACCGGGCGTTATCTGGGAATTGGAATGGCAAGTATTGTGCATACTGTCAACCCCCAGAGGTTTATAATCGGGGGGAGGGTAGCAACTGCTATTGATTTCTTTCTGCCGTCACTGAAAGAAGAATTAAATGCCCGGGCAACCATGGTTCCCAGGGGCTCAATAGAAGTTGTTTCTGCAGTGTTGAAAGAAAACGCCGGCCTGGTGGGTTCGGCAGCTCTGGCATTTGAAAAGATAGAAGTCTTGTAAACTGTAAATATTGAAAAGAGATTGAAATGAATGAAAAAGTGAATGAAGAAGGAACCGATGAAAATATTCGGGAGCCTGGTTCCGATTCTGAAACAGAAACAGAAAAATATACGCTGAAAGACGGTTTGCAGCCTTTGCTAAAAAACTGGCCTTTACTTGTATTGTTTGTAAGCTGGCTTCTGTTTTCCACCGGTGTTTTTATTTCAACTTTTTCTATTCAGAAACAGGAAGGCAAACAGGCCATACCTCAAAATGTAGCAATAATGGAGAAAGCCATTAACCTGATTTTCTTTGAAGATGAAATGGGTGCCCTGGGCAGGGAAGCAGTGACTTCTTTCGGCAAGGAAGTAACTCAGGAGTTCGAAAATATTTTGGAAGAGAACCCTGAAAATTCTGAGATAATTTATAAATATTATATGGTTAAGTCGGTTTTTACCAGAAACGGGGAAGAGGGCTCCGAGAAGAATGGTGAAGTTGCAGGGGATGTTTTTGAAAAGTATGCACCCCACATGGAAAACGAAAGTATAAAACGTATTCTTTATGATATATACTTTCAGGAGAAGCTGGAGTATCTGGAAAAAGAAAAAAAGGAAAATTACCAGGCAATGATAGAGAGCAACCTTGACAACTGGTATAAGAATTATACATTGTTAAGGTTCTATCAGTTAACAGAACAACCGGATAAAGCTGAACAATTAACCCGGCAGCTGCAGAATCAGATGATGCCCTTGATATATGGCTTGATTTTTGTTGCCCTTATTATGACGGGTGGCTTGTTTGTGGGGCCGGTCATTTTAATAATACTTATTGTTCTGACTGCCACCAGGTATAAAAAATCCGCCCTGGAATTTTCTGACCTAAGGCTGAAAAAACCCGAAAGTTTATACAACCTCCTTTCCATAGAAAAAGCTCTATTAATTTTTCTTGTATGGGAAATTATAAGAAACGGTTTTGGCCTTTTAGCCAGGTTCTTGTTTACAGATTACAAAAATTTTCCTCCGTTGATGATGTTTAGCGGTTACCTTGGAGTTTATCTTTTTACTTTCTTTGTATCTTTCAGGGTAATAAGCAGTGATTATCATAAGTTTTCTCTATCAATGATCGGTATAAAAATCAGGGACTTTGTTGACGGGTTAAAGAAATCTGGTTTGGGAATTGCCGGGTATTTTGCTGTTGTTCCTGTAGTGGTGGGCTTAACTGTTCTGTATTCTTTGTTGCTGAAAAATACCCCCGAATCAATTAACCCTGCTTTCGACATTCTCAGGAATGCAACAGGAACTCAATTAGTTTTTATCTGGCTGGTTATAGGCCTGTTTGGGCCCATTTTTGAAGAATTTCTTTTTCGAGGTATCATTTACACTTCAGTCAGAAAATATATGACAGCAATGCCTGCCATAATTCTGGTATCTTTTCTCTTTGCCTTTATCCATTATGATATATGGGTAACATTTAATCTTTTCGTATTAGGGGCAATGCTTGCCCTGCTTTATGAACGAAGCGGTTCCCTGATTCCCAGCATAGTAGTACATTGTATATGGAATACAGTTACCTTCTTAACGTTTATTACATTATTAAAATAAATTTTTACAATTCTTTAACATTTTCTTGACTTTTCCCCATGAATTCGTGATATAGGATTGAAAAAAGCTGTTTTTACCGAACAGATATTTTATGGAGCAACCATACAGGGAGGAAAATATGAGTTTTCCAGTAGGCGGTCAACAACCCAATGTCAACGTATCAGGAAATCAAGGTGGCAAGCC
>CAZSLZ010000027.1:0-27624 GCA_964607865.1 uncultured bacterium | reverse complement strand
AATAGAGGGTTTACCCACGTAGGCGATCATCAGGTCCGAGCTGGCAATCTTATCCATATTCATTTTATAGAGTTTTTCAGGGGTGAGATCCTTGATTTTTTTTGTGGAGGCATCACGATGGGGTATGAAAGGATTAATATTCATTTTTTCGCATAATTCGCCTATTTTTTCGTAAAAAGTTTCCAGCATTACCTTCTCATGAATTCCGGATAAGGCTCCGGATATAAAAACAGTCTTGGCAGGCATGATTCTTCTCTCCTTGAAAGGTTATCTTATAATATATTTAATTTAATCAGGACTACAGCAAAATAATAACCCCTATTGGTTATTTTGTCCATATTCAGTTTAATGAAAAAAAAGAAATAAATCAAGGGGATTGGCCATTTATTTATCAAATTGTAACCGAAAAGTTTTCTTCTTGATACAAATTTTTGTTATAATCGTTAAAAATGTAAGAAAGGTAAAAAAATATGAAGATTGGTGTTTTGATGGGAGGCCGCTCCCCAGAAAGAGAAATTTCATTGAAGACAGGAAAAAATATCCTGGAAAGCCTGAAAGGGGCTGGGTTCGACGCCGTGGGTATTGATGCCGATGAAAAGGTTGTAGAGAAAATGAACCAGGAAGAAATAGGCCTGGCCTTTATCGCTCTTCATGGCCCCCTGGGTGAGGACGGAACAATTCAGGGCCTGCTGGAATTTCTGGATATCCCTTATACGGGAACCGGGGTATTGGGCTCGGCCCTGGCAATGAATAAAGTGGCTACCAAACAGATCCTGGAATATCATCACATTCCCACACCAAAATATTATTCTTTCGATTGTAAATTGCTCGACACCCCTGAAGGGCTGAGCCAGCTAGAAAAAATGGCAGCCGGCGCAGAAGTCGAATTGCCGGTAATTGTAAAGCCGTCGGTGGGAGGTTCTACCATTGGAACCAACATTATCAAGAACAGAGAGGATCTTATTGACGCATACAGGCAGGCTTCTCTGTATTGCACTGAAATTCTGGTAGAGGAATTCATAACCGGAATGGAAATAACAGTGGGGGTGCTGGGTGACGAAGCCCCCTTTGCTGTGCCGGTTATTGAAATTATTGCAGAGGGTGGTTTTTATAACTATACCACAAAATATCAACCCGGTATGTCCACCCATATAATCCCCGCCCGTATCCCGGATGATTTATATGGAAGAGCCCAGGAATATGCCGTGGAAGTGTTCAGGAAAGTTCATTGCTTCGGTATGGGCAGGGTTGATTTTATGGTGGAATTGGAAAAGAAAAAAATGTGGTGCCTGGAAATTAACACAATTCCCGGCATGACCGAAACCAGCCTTCTTCCTGAAGCTGCTGCCAAATGTGGCATAGATTTTGAAACTCTGCTCAAAGATCAAATAAAATATGCGTTGAACCGGCACAAAAAGATGAAGGAGGTTTCACTGGTTTAAATAAAATATAAAGAATAACAGATATTTTAAAGAGTGTTATGGCAAAAAAACGAACTGTTAAAAAAGCAAAGAAGAAAACTACGAAACTACCTTCATCTTCAGCTTTGATTGTAAAGAAGGTGTTTATTCTATTTATTTTTATTATGGCACAACTGCTTTTTTACTATTCTGATTTCTTTAAACTCAAGGATATTACCATTCACGGGAATAGCCGGGTAACCAATGAACAGATATTAAAAACCGCCAATATACCCCTGGATCATAACATTATAACCCTGCCCATGAATACTTTCAGAAAGAGGCTTAATACTATTCACTGGATAAAAGATGTAAAAATCAACTGGTCAGTCCCCGGCAAGGTGGATATTTTTGTCAGCGAACGAAAACCGGTGATCCTTGCAAGACAGAATGGCAGGCCAAACGCATGGTTCTGCCTGGATGAATACGGAATGGCCCTTTATAAAACCAACAGAAACGATAAAAACTACCCCCGCATGGTTATAGAAGAACCGCTGGCAGTGGGAAAACCTATAGATTCCACCCACATCCTGGCTGTAAGGAACATCGATGACTTTATTCCGGTTGATATAAAGGAAAATTTCCAATATTACCTGGTAGATTCCCATGGCGAGGTTGTGGCTATTGCAGAAACAGCTAACAAATATAAAATTAAATTCGGAAAAGACAGAAACATTGAAAAGAAAGTAAGCAGGTTAAAGGCAATACTGGATATGATCGATAATAAAAAAATCAGAGTAAAATATATTGATGTAAGATATGACACACCAACCATACTTCCCGAAGAAAGCCTGGAAAAAAAAGAAAAAAGTGAGTAATTAAATTGAATGAACAAAAACTTGAACAATTTTCACAAGAGTTAATGCCGGGGGAAACTTCAACCGGGGTGGATTGGTTTGATGCCAGAAACAGCAACGATGGCCATTACGGGCCAGGGAAATCATACAAGCCCCAGCTTAAGAATTCCATTAAGGAAAAAGAAGCTGAGAATACCTGGCGTTGGTCTATTGCAGTGGCGTGTTTAATTCTGGGAATTTTTGTTGCCCTGTTGTTTAAAACCTACCGGAAAGAGGGCGAGGTTCATACCCTTTACGGCCAGCGTAAAGATCTGGCAGAGATGGTAAAATATCTTCAGACTGAAAGAAATAAATTGCAGGCAGATTTAAAAAGGACCCGCTCCTCGTTGTCGGAGCTGGAAGAATCTGTAAGCCAGGGAAAAAACCAGTTCGCCACCATGAATAAACAGTTACTGCTGGCGCGCCAGGAAGCTGGGCTTATACCGGTACGCGGGCCTGGAATAGTCATAAAGTTAAACGATTCCAACCGAAAGCCCAGGGATAGCGATGACCCCAATTATTATATAGTACACGATATTGATCTTATGGCCTTGGTCAATGAATTGTGGGCCAGCGGCGCAGAAGCTATATCCATCAACGAACAGAGAGTGGTAATGACTTCTGCCATACGCTGTGTAGGGCCTTCAATTACTGTAAACACAACCAGGCTCACCCCTCCATATATAATTAAAGCTATTGGGCCTTCAACCAACCTGGAAACCGTCCTTACCTATACAGTAGGTTTCATGGACAGCATGGCTTTAAACATTGAAAAAGGGGTAGAAGTAAAGATTTCCCGGGAAAATGATGTTTTAATACCTGCCTATTCAGGCAGCCTGGTAAACAGATACGCCCGACCGTATAAACCTGAAGAGGAGAAAACCGATAAATAATGTGGATATTGGCAGCCATAATAATAGGAATTATAATAGGGATTGTTTTGCCGGTTAATATTCCGGCATCTTATGCCAAATATATAAGTGTTGCCCTGCTGGCGGGTATGGATTCCGTTCTGGGTGCTTTTCGCGCCGGGATAGAAAAGAAGTTTGATTTTACCATTTTTTCTACTGGCTTCGTGGCAAATACACTGTTGGCAGCTTTGCTTACCATTATGGGGGACAGGCTGGGAGTCGATCTTTATATTGCAGCTATTGTTGTATTCGGGGGAAGAATTTTCCAGAATTTTGCCGTCATCAGACGAGATATGATCATCGGAATGAGAAAAGAAAAGTCGGGATAATCAACAAATTTTCATCATTCAGAACTATGCATTTTTCCTATCTGTCTTATGTTTTTAATTTCTTCAATAATTTCATTTATAAAATCATTCATTTCCACAAACCTGTCAACTTTCCATGTAGCGGGTGCATAAAGGTTTACTCCCCTTTCGAAAATGGTAATTTCCCTGCCTGCTCCCGGCAGATTGCTTCTTCTGTCTTTTCGTGAAAAGGGGAATTTATCCCATTGTTTCAGGCAGAGATTCTGAATGTTTGTTGAAAGAAAATTGATTCCACACTCCTGATCGGTTGCGGAAACAAAAAATTTTTTCTCAAAACCAGGAAGCGGATCAGGAACAATAGGCTGGGAGGAAAATGCCTGCAATATGCCTTCTGTTATTTTTGAACCTTTTCGGCGGATATTTATTTTACAGGGACATCCTGAATCAAAAACCGCCATCATGTTTATACAGTGACTGCGGGTTACACTACCTGTAGGGTAACTCTCATGAGCCAGGTTATGCCCGGAAATCAAAATGTCAGAAACATAAAAACTGACGTTTTCCTCTTCCCGTAGCAAAGTTGTCCCCACGGTAAGTGATAAATTCCTGTCCTGCAGGGTATCCAGGAGCATCTGCCTATAGTAACTGAGCTTGGAACTGTCCATACTGCTTTTTGAGGAAATTACTCTGTACATTTGTTCAATCTGAGAGTTAGGGCTTATAATGGCAGGCTTGTTATCCTTGATTTCGATATATTGGAACCGGGAAACCAGAACCTGATAGAAATTCCTGATTTTTTTCCTGTCATAAAACTGATATTTCAGAGAAACAAAAAATGCCCAGATTGCAAACATCAAGATTACAGTAACGATGATTTGAAATAATAAAAGCTGGTTCATAGTTTCTTCCAGTTAATCGTTATCGAATTCGGTATCCACACATACAAATATGGGTTTGTGGTCTGACGCCCATTTTTGATAGCCCGGATATTTTTTTTCATCAATTGTTTTCAGGGTCCAGAATTTGACTTCTTCGTGGGCTCCGCCCTTAACCGCGGTTACCCCTATATGATCAATAATTGCTTTATGGGGTATGTTGGTGTATTCGTTTTTCTTCAGATCTCCTGTGGAAAAATTCAATATATCTCCTTCCCTTAACGCCTGCAGGGTCAGAGATTCGGGCATATCGTTGTAATCGCCCAGAATTATTAAATCCTTATCTTCATTGTTTTCCAGGTAGGCTTTTATCCAGCGGTTCATCATACGGCACTGTTTATATCGAATCGACTGGCTGTTAAGGTTGAACCCAGATTTCTTATGAACCGCAATGAAATTACAGTCAAAATTATCAACCTTCATATATACCGACAAAGGCGGCCGCAAATTCTCATAATTGAAAGTTTTGGAATCCGCCATCTCTTTCATGATTACAATGGAACCAGCATCATATTTAACCCGGCTTCTGTCGAAAATAAAAGCAACTTTCTGATTAATATTTCTGGAAAGAATATACCCCCAGCCCGGCAGGTGCTTCAGAATTTCCTTCAGGGCATCGCAGGTAACCACTTCCTGCAGGGCCATCAGGCAGGTACCGGTATCCTGAATAATCCCCGCCAGTTTTTTATAATCTTCTTTATTTCTCTTTGGCACTTTACCCCGGGGTTTTTCATAAGGACAGCCACCCAGCCACTCTATGTTGAAGGTGCCAATAATGGCGGTTCTGTGCCGGGCCGTATTTATAAGAATGGACTCCTTATTTTTTTGAGCCTGGCGGCAGATTTCAACAAATTCTTCTATGGCCTGCTCATTAAGATCTACACTCCGGGTAGTCCATAAACGTTGCCGAATGGAAGATTTTTTTGTTTCATTCTTTTTCCTGATCTTTTTTGCGTCCATAATATAATAATATTTCTATATGAACCATACAAAACCTTCAAAAAAAAAGAGGAGCCTTTCAGGCTCCCCCAGTTTATTTTTTTTTTACATCATTGCAGCCATTTCACGGGGTTTAATCTCGGTGCGGGTATCAAAACCTTCCAGAGTCGGAGGCGATTGCATAACATGGCTGAATGCGTTCATCATTGTGCCCATATTACTGTTAATTGACGATTCGGCGCTGATTCTGTCCGTCCAGTGAGCAATCTCCAGAATTTTCTGATCCTCATGATTAATAAGAATTTCCATATCCAGAAATCCTGTCATATCCAGAGTATTGGAATGTATGATATTCTGCCAGGTCTGCCAGGTTTCTTCCCACATTCCCGGTTTGATGTTGATGGTCATTACTGTTGTGTACATTTTTTTCCCTCCTATTTTTTTCTATACACAATATAATTACTATCAACTTAAAATGATTCCTTTAGAAAAGATGAGGCAATGGATTTTTTCTTGGTTTCTGGTATAATAAATATATATAGTTTTCAAGGGGGAAATATGTGGTCTTATGTGAAGAAAAAAACCCTGGATTTCTTAATAAGCAAGGTGGGTAAACTCCGCAGGCAAATTGAAAGGGAAAAAGCTCTTAAAGCCAGAAGGGAAAGAGAAAAAAAGCCTGTAGCTTACTATCCCAGCCATGAAGAGAAATTACTGGCAGATGACAAGCTTCTTCCGTTTCAACAGGCTGTTTTAAAAAAAGATTTCAACCTGGCTGAAAAAGAACTCGCAGGCCCGGTTTCTCAGGATTTTTCCCATTTCACAACAGTTTCAGTTTTACATATTCTTATTAAAAGCGAAAAGTGGGATCTGATAAAAAAAATTATCTCCCATAAGAATTTCAGAATTGACGCCGTTATGGCAGAGTTAATATTTTTAACAGCGCTGGAGCTTAACAGGACAGAGCTTCTGGAGCTTCTGCTTATGGGGGGCTATAAGATTAACTCAACCACCTTTCTTGGCATAAAACCTGTACATTATGCAGTGTACAAGGGGGATATTCCTCTGGTTGCCTTTCTTCTTTCCCACGGAGCCAATATCAATGTGGTAGATAACAATGGCTTTACACCTCTTTCCTATGCGGTTTTTTATAAAAACTCCTCACTCATTAATTTCTTAATGAGCAGGGAAGCTGTGTTTAACCTGGGGGAACATTATGCTCTTCATCTGGCTGCCGGGTTTGATTTGATTGAAATTATAAAATACTTGCTGGACCTGGGGATGGATATTGACGTCAGGGATAGAAAGGGAAAAACTGCCCTGCACCATGCCGCAGAAGAGGATAACTATGCAATGGCTGAATATTTACTGGAAAAGGGAGCCAACCCCAATTTAATTGACGAAAACAACAGAACCCCCCTGGATTATACAGCGGAGAATTATTATCACCCTCTGGTTCGTTTGCTGGTTAACAATGGCGCCACTCTTCACTATCATATAGGTAAAAAGGAAGATTTGAACACAGATAAACTGAAAATCCGGCAGGACCTGGGCTCCCAATTGAGAAACGCTTCGGGCAGGGGCAATTCTTCACTGGTAAAATATCTTATCTACCTTGAGGCAGATCTCAACGAACCCTCAGATCGCTGCCTTACTCCCCTGATCAGGGCCACCGAGGAACATAATGTAAAATGTATGAGATACCTTTTATTGGCGGGGGCGCAAAAGAATGGTTTCAGAAAGTGTCTATTCACTGCCCTGCATTATGCTGCCAGAAGCAATTTTTTACCGGGGCTGGCTGAACTCAGAAGAGCCGGGGCTGACAGCAATATTCGAGATTCTGATGGCAAAACACCTCTGGATTATGCCCGGGATGGAGATTTCCCCCTGGCAGCAGTTTTTTTAAATGAAAAACCATTGATTGAATATTCATTTTTGAGAAATACTTTTGAAGAAGAGCATGAGCTTTATCAAAAAGAAATAGAAACTGCCCGGAAAAGAGAAGAAAAGGATAGAGAGCTGGGAATTGATCTTAATAAAATCCACCAGGATAATTTGCTGAAAAAACTGGAAGAAAGTTGTGAACCTGATTTTATCAGATCTTTATCTCCTGAAGACTTCAACATGTAGTCAAATAACAATAATAATTAAAAAGAGGGATAATTTCTCTTACGAGCATTTTTCCCTCAAAAGTTCTTTTGAATAATAGAAATTTTTAAAATTTCACCTTGTATGAGTTTCAGCTGATATGCCTTATTTCTGAACCGTCAATTTTTTCATTTTATCGCCTTTTTTTATCTTATCTATTACATCTGTGCCTTCAACTACCCTGCCGAATACGGTATGAACTCCGTCCAGATGTTCCTGAGGGCTGTGGCAAATGAAAAACTGGCTTCCGCCGGTATCTTTTCCCCGGTGTGCCATAGACAGTGATCCCCTCAAATGTTTGTGAGGATTACCTTCAGTTTCACATTTAATTGTATAACCCGGGCCTCCGGTTCCATCGCCCTTAGGGCAACCGCCCTGAATTACAAAATTTGGGATCACCCGGTGAAAGGCCAAACCATCGTAATAACCCTTCTCTATAAGAGAAATGAAATTATCCACAGTTCCGGGAGCCTCTTTGGAATACAACTCAATGGTCATAGTTCCTTTATCGGTTTCCATAATAACTTTGGGATTTTTTTCAGCCATTTTTAGTCCTCCTAAACTTATCTTTTTTTCCTTGATTATTTGTTCAACATAATAAAATAATAACCTTTACCTATAGAGTTCCATAATTTGTATAGATATGAACCCCCAAAAAAAAAGGCCGGTTTGAAACCGGTCTTTTTTTAATATCAAACCTGGCTATGCCCGTTTTTGGACATCACCAACCTGCGGAATAGGATTATTCCGAAGATTTAGAATCAGCCATGTTAAGAAATATCAGTTTTCAGCTATCAGGTACCCTTGTTGTGTTTTAACTGCTGATAGAGCACATTGGCAAGGCCAATGCCGTCAGACTGGGACCAGGATTTGGCAAGTTCAGTATCCATCATGGATTCATACATTTGCTTCTGGTTGTTTTCCTGGCCGTCCACTTTGGGAATTGTCTTCCTCATGGCAGTAAGGAGTTGGTTAAGAAACAGCGACTCGAACTCCTTGCACGCCTTTTGCAATTCCGCATCATTTTTATGGGTTGACGGTAACTCTTCCGCAGCTTTCTTAAAGCTATGGGGAGTCATTCTATGGATATTCATTAAATTACCTCCCGTTTTTGGTCTTTTTTCAGGTTCTTCTTATCCAGAAAGGTTTTTGCTCAGCTTACTTAACCTTTATGGAGCTGGTTGGCCATTCTTGTCATTTCATCAGCGGCCTGGACGCCTTTTTGAGCCATTTCGTAAGCTCTCTGGGCCTGGATGATGTTCATCATCTCGGCAACCACGTTGACGTTGGATTTTTCCAGGAATCCCTGGGCAACAACTCCCAGTCCGTTCTGGCCGGGTACGTCGGTGGTGTGGGCGCCGCAAACATCGGTGGCTTTATATAAACTTCCACCAAGCGCCTTCAAACCGGCGGGGTTCAGAAAACGGGTCAATTTCAATTCTCCGATTTTCTTGGGTTTCACTTCATTAATATGGGTGGCAAACACTTCCCCGTTGGGTTTGACCTGAACATTGGTGTGATCCTTGGGAATCTTTATTCCGATGGGATAGCCGGCCTGGGTGGTGAGTTCACCGTTTTTATCCAGTTTAAATGCGCCGTCTCTGGTGTAGGCTTCCTCTCCGTTGGGCATGGTAACCCGGAAGAAACCGTCACCCTGGATAGCTACATCGAAATTATTTCCGGTGCGGGCTATGGTTCCCTGGGAAAAAATCTTCTGGGTTGACGCAGCCCTCACACCCATACCTATCTGGTTGCCGGATGTGGCATCGGTATTGGGATCTTTGGAGTGGGCATAAAGCAGATCCTGAAAATCTACCCGTGACTGTTTAAAAGCAGTCGATTCCACGTTAGCCAGGTTATTGGTTATATTGTCGATATTGGTTTGCTGAGCCATCATACCTGTAGCAGCTGAATACATTCCTCGCATCATAGCGATTCTACCTCCTTATAATTTTGGTTGTTTATTTTAAATTTATTATTTAACCTGTTTTACCTACTTCGTTCACCGATTTCTTCCAGGCCTGATCCTGAGCCTGTAGAACTTTCTGGTTGGCTTCGTAGGATTTCATTACTTTCATCATTTCGGTCATTTCTCTTACGATGTTCACATTGCCCATTTCCAGGTAACCCTGTTTTACGGCAAAGTTGTCAGAGATTTTGAAACCCTTGTTGGCAGTGAATTTGTCTTCTCCGTTTTTCTGCATGTTGGCCTTGTCGGTAAACTCGGTGACCAGGAACTTGTCAACTTCCTTTCCGTCAACACTGATAACTCCGGCATCGTTCACCTGGAAATTGGTTCCATTTAATTTAATGGCGCCGTTATGGCCCATTACCTTTGAACCGTCACCGGTAACCAGGTAGCCTTCATTGCTCAGGCGGAATGAACCGTTCCGGGTAAATTTAATTCCGTCCTTGCCCTGCACGGTGAAGAAACCTTTTCCGTTGTCGTCAAGCGCCACATCGAAATTATTTCCGGTCATTTTCAGCGCGCCCTGGGCATAACTGGTGCGGGTATTGGTGTAAAGCATACCTTTGGTATCCATTCCACCGCTCACCTGCAGAAAACCGTTACCGGTCTGGCCGGGCATGCTTACCTGCTTCATCTGGTTGTCCAGAATCTGGTTGAAGGACTGGACGTCCATCACATCCCGGCGAAAACCTGTGGTTCCAACGTTGGCCAGGTTGTTGGCAATTACGGACTGTTGCTCCTGCATTGCCATCATTCCCTGGGTTGCCCGCTTCATACCTTCCATCATATTGTTTGCACCTCCATAATTAATTTTATGATTAATAACTTTTTAATAATCTTCTTCTATGTAATCCCCGTTTTCCAACTCTTCTATTAACTCTTCCTCCAGCTCTTCCTGAAAAGATTCTTCTACCTCGGGAATAATCTTTTCCATCTCTTCCCGGGCCTCTTCACCGGTGTAAGCTTCGTTGACCTGGTATATAAAAGTTAAAATTTCTGCGATTATCTGATAAGTCCGGGTGGGAATCGCCTCGTCGGTAGTGGGGCGAAACATCCTTTTTACCATCTCCGGGTCTCGTTCTACTTCCACTCCGGCACGGCCGGCTTTCTCCTCCATCATCCGGGCTATTAAACCCCGCCCCAGGCTTGTTACCACCGGCAAACCCGTTTCAGGGTCAAATTTCATGCCTATGGCATACTTATCCGCCAGCTCCGGTTCTTCTTCCGGCTCATCATCGCTCCTTTCAAACTCGAATCTGTCTTCAATATCCCAATCGTTATTGTTATTGTCAAGCTTGGACATCTATTTTTTCCATCGAATCCATATCTAATTTGGATATAAGCCCACGTCGCTGCATTTCATCCAGCACGCCGGTCTTGAACAGGCCGGGCTTATAACCCATATTCTTTATGTTTTGCCGCAGGGACGGAATAAACCTTTCCATAAATTCCGCCAATTCCCCGGACCAGTTATTTATTTCCAGGCTTACTACCGCATTTCGAACTTTTAAATCCACATGCATATCTCCCAGGTTCTCGGTGGTTACATCAAATTCTATGTGAGTGTTTTCCGGATCAACTACTTTTTCGTCCTCTTCATTATGATATTTAATTCTTATTTCCACCGTGGTTTCTTCGTCATTTAACTTGAAAGGCACCTGAAAGTAGTAAAAAGCCAGGTCCGATTCCACGATTTTACCCCGGTTAATTAACTGGTGGGCTCCCAGGTTTTCGCCCATTTCCTTCAACAACCCCAGAGCTTTCTGGCGGTTGGCAGCTTCCTCCCTGGACAAACCTTCCAGGGGCAGGTTCTGCAGTTGCCGGGTCAGTTTCATTAACTGCCAGCTGTCTTCAAGGTCAGAACCGCCGAAACCGTTATATTCCAGTTTCTCTATTCCTTCCTCGCCGGCCAGGTTTCGAAGGTTTTTAGCCATGGCCTCCCGTTGTTGTTTACGGGGATCTACTATATAATTTTTTAAATTGCCCCTGATGTCTTCCAGCATTACTTCCCGGTCGCTGGTTTCCTTGGTGGTGGCCTCGGCGCCGGGGTCTTTCTGGATTGAGAACAACTGCTCTCCCAACATGGGGTGCTTTGCAATAAAACTTGACAGCAGCTTCACATTTGCCGGTGTCATTGGCAGCCTGGCCATTTTCAGGAAACTGGCCGCCGCCATATCTGTGGGAGTCATAGGCCTGGGCAACGATGACATCAGCCGGGTGAAATCCTGAACATTTTTAGGGGTCAGGGGAAGTTGAAATTCCACCAGCCCCTTGGCAATGGCCATGGATTTCTCGTTAACCGGTAATTTCATCGAGGTCAAAGCCTGGGATAAATCGCTCTGGGAAACTCTGGCGAAAGTAAGGGTCTTCAGTAGTTGAAGGCTTACCTGGTTTCCGCTTTGTTTTCCAAAACCTACCAGTATTCTTTGTCCCACATTCAGAGGAAGCATGGTCCGGGTATTCATGGTGGCATTCCCAACCTTCAGGGTAAACATGTTTCCCTGCTTCCCCGATACCTGGCCCCACATCTGTTTGCCGGCAGGCATTTTTAAACCTTTGGGCAGTGATGCCCTTAAAAATGTCTGCTGGGGAGCATGTTTGCCACCGGGCAGTTGCTGAGCACCGGGGCCTGCCTGCTGGCCCTGCTGAGCCTGGCCCGGTTTCTGCCCCACATTTTGCTGGGGGGCCTGGCCCGCCTGCTGCCCACCCTGTTGGGGAGCCTGCTGGGCACCCTGTTGGGGAGCCTGCTGGGCACCCTGTTGGGCCGGAGAAGCCTGCTGGCCTGTGGGTTGAGCCGGCTGAGAAGCAGAAGCCTGTCTTGTTGAAGTCCCTGCAGCTTTGCCAGCTATGCCCGACATTCCTAACATTAAACCGTGTCACCTCTTCTTAAGCTGGAAACATTTCACATGTTTTTTCATTTGAAGAAAATACCGAAATAACCGTCTTTCCTCGCCACTAGTATAAGAAAATGCTGTTGACATAGTATTTCTAAATTGTTAATTTTTTGTTAATTTTTTGGTTCTAAAGTGAAAATTTTACCTGAAACCCCCATGAAAAAACCCACGAAATTACGCTGGTTTTCCGCTTAAGCCCAGAGAATTTTTAAAGGCAATTCTGTTTACAATTTGTTCATAAATTGTTAAACTAAAGATATAATTCATAAAATTTCGAAATCGGAGGAATTATAGGCAAAACTACTGACAAGGATAAGATACAGCTTAGAAAAAATATTATTATAGGTGTGATTTGGGCTTTAGTAACTATAGTAATAATTTACCGCAAATATTTGCCTACCAAACAGCTTTCTTTTTATAAATAAATCATTTTTCTAAAGATTGACTCTGAAAAAAGCCAATAAAAGTAAAAGTAGATGTTGAAGCCTGTTTATTTATAAAAACATAAGTAAAAACCCCGCAAGCATTGGCCTGTTACCCAAAATCTGGACATTCATAAATTAGCATAGTAAAATTGAAGGAACGTTAAAGGAGAGTTCAGATGAAAAAGAGCAGGTTTCGCGATGAATGTCTGAACACGCATTTGTTCAGGAATTTGAGTGAGGCCAGGGAAATCATCGGCGAATACATTCAATGGTTCAACAGCAAAAGGCTTCACAGCGGACTGGATTACAGAACACCCAATGAACTGTTTGAAGGGGAAATGTATGGGTTGAATGATTAGGAATTTCCTGAGTTGAGATTATGCCTCAGCCGGCTTGCTCAGCCAAGGCGCGCTACGCTCTTCAACCTTGACAAACCAACCCGGCTGAAGCTTGAAGTAGATATCAGGAAAAATTAAAAAAGTACTAAGTTATGGTTGTTCAGATAATGGGGGTATGTTATAATGACTCCATTATTCAGGAGGTTTTTAAATGGATTATAATTTTTCGAAATTTAAATTAAACATAAATACCGGAGAAGTTGAAATAGAGGGCAACGAAAAATTTGTTGACAAGCAGTTATCTAATCTGGGCAACATTCTGGAAACAGCTATATTGAAATTTGACCGAAAATTTGATAAAAAACCAGATGAAATTAAAGTAAAGAAAAAAGTTAGTAAAACAACAAAACACAAGAAATCTGACCATAAAAAGAATAAGAAGATAAAAACTCAACAGAATAAACCTGAAAATACCAAGCCTCAGGTAAGCAGCCCCTATCCGGTAAAATTCAAAACCTGGTACGATCGGCTGCAGAAAAAAGAAGAAGGTGAACCTGAAAAATCTGACATTGTTCTGCTGGCCAGTTTCTATGTACAGAGCCAGAACCCTGTGGACAAAACCTTCAGTACCCGTGAAGTGAACCAGGTTTTAAAAGAAAACGATTTTAAAATAAAAGCCCGGGGCCAGATTGGGTATTTGAACCGGGAAGATAAAATTGAAGTTGCCAGAAAGGGCAAACGGGGAAATTTCTACAGGGTAACAGATGTCCAGGAAGATCGGTTGAAAAAAGTATTATTGAACTCCCGAAATTAAAAAAGAGCCATTTGGCTCTTTTTAATTTATATCAACCTTCATTGACTATGGTTTCAAGGTTTCTTCTCGGAGGCCGGCTATGGTTCGCCTGGCTTTCATTGCTTTTCAGTTTTGCGCTTTCTTTTTCCACAATGCTTTCCAGATTCGATTTTTTATTTGGATTATTAAGTTCGTCAGGATTCTGGGGTTTAATTGTGCTGTTTTCCTGTTCGGCTTGAATCTTCTTGTGGGCTTCATATTTCTTGGATACCCATCTGAGGGCGTGGTAACCAAATGATATTATATCGCCTACCACAGCAGTTGCCGCCAGAATATTGGCGCCGGGTATTGCCAAGCCCACCAGGGGGGCAACTGCCCCTACCAGACCGCCAACGTCGGTAACGCAATGGCCTACATCTACAATTTTATCTACCAGGTTTGCTTCAGGGTCTTTAAGGGTGTTCCATGCTTTTTTTGCATCCAGAAACAGAACACCAGCCCTCATGCCGGGATACAACCCCTTTAAAGCCATGCTTTTTATAGTCTCGGGAACTGCCTGGGTAAGGGGTTCCTTGGCAACTTCTATGGTTTCCCGGAAAGCGAAAGCTGGATCAATTTCGATAGCTTCCTTGGTAATATCCACGGTTTTCATACCGAAAGTTTTCATTGCACGGCCCATTTTATCCCAGTTATTTGGCCCCTCTTTGGTGATAGTAGCTACTTCTTTTTTCCCCATGCTCACAGATATGGTTTCACCTGGTTTCAAATTTCCGGTGTTGGCGGAAAGAGCCTGGGTGATTGCCACAGTATCAACCCCTGTATCTTCGGGTTTAGCCTGGCTTACGGGTTGGTTATCCGGCTTACCATGCTGGGGTTTTATCTCCTGTTGTTTTATTGGAACATGACCTGGAGAGGTTGCCCGAACTCCATCCATAATGATTCCTCCAAATAATAATAAATAAAATTCCATTTAGATTATAGCACAAAAAGAATAATTTGAATGTTAAAAATTTGTTAACAACTGGAGAAAATTTATTTTCCCCAAACTTCTATGAATTTTCTGAATGAACGGTCATAGGTTGCCTCGGCGCCTGCAGGGAAACAACAGGCCGGCAATTGCTTCATTGCAAGATGGTAATGCAGGCATTCACAGCATTTACCCTTTCGCGGACATGGATCATAAGTGCAATTGCATTTTCCCATGTTTCTGGCTTTATCGCATTCCATTTTACAACCTCCTTATTTTTCATTATTATATTATTCAGTTATTAGATTACATCAGATTTATATTTTCCCTTTTTCATTCTATAGATAGAAGGAAAAAACTACCATTCTTGGAAATGATGAAAAATTTACTTTATAAATTGTAAAGCACTCTCTCACATTAATGGAGGTTTTATGAAACAACTTATATTTTCTAAAGATGATGTCTTGAAATTTGCACGGGAAAACAAGGTGAAATCCATCCGGTTGATGTTTATGGATCTTATGGGGATAAACAAAAATGTGGAAATACCCGTAGAAGATCTGAAAATTGCCCTCAATGGTGAGATAATGTTCGATGGCTCATCAATTGAAGGCTTCTCCCGCATCGAAGAATCGGACATGTTCCTGATGCCCGACCCTTCAAGTTTTGTCATTTTTCCCTGGTCGAAGAATACAGACAGAAAAGTGGCAAGATTAATTTGTGATATTGTTACCCCTGAAGGTGATGCCTTTGGCGGATGCCCCCGAGGTATTCTGAAGAAGGTAATTGAAGAAGCAGAGGAAATGGGTTATGTGATGTCTGCAGGCCCGGAAGCTGAGTTTTTCATCTTTCACCTTGATGAAAACGGACGCCCTACGGTTCGTACACATGATCATGGAGGATACTTCGATCTTTTGCCTGTGGATAAGGGAGAAGAGGCACGGAAGGATATTGTCTATTATCTGGAGGAAATGGGGTTCAAGGTGGAAGCCTCCCATCATGAAGTGGCGCCCGGCCAGCACGAGATCGATTTCAAATACTCAAATGTGCTCACAACTGCCGATAACCTGTCAACTTTCCGTCTTGTGGTTAAAATGGTAGCCTATGAACACGGCCTTCACGCAACTTTTATGCCCAAACCCATATATGGAATCAACGGTTCGGGGATGCATACCCACCAGGCTTTATTCCACAACGGAAACAATGTCTTTTTTGATGATAAAAAAGATAATAAACTGAGCGATTTGTGCCTTAATTACATTGCTGGCCTGCTGGAATATGCTTCTGAATATACGGCGGTAACCAACCCCCTGGTTAACTCATATAAACGGTTAGTTCCCGATTATGAAGCTCCGGTCTATATCGCCTGGTCAGAAAAAAACCGCTCACCCCTGGTCAGAATTCCTGCTCCGCGAGGGCAATCCACCAGGGTTGAACTTCGCAGCCCCGACCCTGCCTGTAACCCATATTTATCTTTTGCCCTCATGCTGAAAGCCGGGTTGGAAGGCATAAAACGTAACATGACACCCCCGCCGGCAGTTAATGAAAACATTTATGCCATGACTCCAGCCCAGTTGAAGAAGGCAAAAATCAAGACCTTGCCCAAGAACTTACTGGAAGCTGTGGAAAATATGGAGAAAAGCAAATTTGTGAAGGAAACTCTGGGTGAACACGTATTTAATAACTTTGTTTCTGCCAAGAAACTGGAATGGAATCTTTACAACCAGGCGGTTCATAACTGGGAGTTGAATCGTTACCTGGCTACTTATTAAGAAAACAGTTAGAAATAAAAAAGCTGGTTATTTAATTGAAAAACTAAAAGGGGCTATCCTTTCAGGGCAGCCCTTTTTTCATGTCTTCAAGTTTATTCGTTCAGCCTGGTAATTAAACTGAAAGTTAATGTTTCCTGATAATCAGCTTGCTTATTCTTCCTATTTTATCAAATAGCCCCAGCATTTTTACTGCAAGCTGGCCTTGAGAACTAGGGGGGGTTTCGGGAAGATTGTTTTCGATGGCTTCAAGGAAATCTTCATGTTTTTTCGAGAGTAGTTCAGCCAGGTCTTTATTCAATGAAGGATAACTGATGGCAATCTTCTGTTGAATATTCATCATATCCCTTTGTTTTTGCCTGTGAATACCAGCCAGCAGCCCAGGGGACTCTTTCTGGATGGAACCGGACATCTGCCGTTGAAACCTCGATAAAACTTCCGGATACTTCTGATCCAGGGTTATGAGGATATCCAGCAGAGCCTGTTGTATTTCCTCCCCGTGTTTCTCCCTGAGCATCTTGAAGAGGTTATGATAAAAATCAGGGTAACTTCTGCAGATCAACCGTACTGATTCAATACGGGGATTCACATTTTCTGAAGTTCTTATGGAAATTAACTCTTTCTGAAGTTCAGGATAACAGTTTCTCGTAAATTCATCTATATCTTTTTTGACTGCCAGGCCCAGGTTATCATATTTTTCAGTTATAATGCCCTCAATATCTTCAGCCATATTTTTGAATTCATTTTCAAAGTTTCCCTCTATAACAGTACGTACCTCCAATTCTTCCAATAATAGAATATCATTGTTTTCCAACCTGTTTTCCCGTATCATTTCCATTCTCCACAGGGTCATTTTAAGGGGAAGATCGGGATATTTCTCTGAAACCAGCCCGGTAATATCCACTGCCAGGTCCAGCAGAAAAGTTTCATTTTCCCTGGAGGCATCTTCCAGAAGACGACAGGCAACCGTAAGAGGCGAAGGGCGGAAATTATCAGCCGGCGGGGCGGGTTGAAAGGAAATATTTTTCCCTGGAGCCTGCAAAACCACAGGAAAGTTCCTGCCTTCAGAGTTTTTATTCAGCTCGGCGCGAGCACCAGCCCTGGGTGAAACACAAATTATTGAAACAAAAATACCCAGAAACAGAAAAATTTTTTGCATTTTCATAACAATCCCTCCGATCGTTTCTAAAAACAGAATAACAGAGAATTGTTAAAAGAATAATAAAACCACCGGGGAATTGTTAAGATTTTGTTAAGAAAGTGTTAAGATAATGTTAAGATAATATTAACAGAACTGGCATATTATTCCCGGGTTGTATTATAACTCGGGCAACCTCATATATTTGCCGGGATACCAGGCAGCTTTCCACATACCAGCCTCTTTTTTCATTACCAGATCGAATTTTTTGCTGCCCGCAGTTATTTCCAGGGTTACTTTATGAGGGTCATGTTTTTTTGCAGTTACTGCAGTTGCGTTTTTCAAAGATTCAGGTTTAATACCCAGATGATCGCACCAGCCAAAAAGGAGATCTTCAAATATTACAGTGCGATGCCCGTTGACATTGGTTCTTAGAAGATAGTCCATTTCGTCCCTGGTATAAAGCCTGTTGTCCAGATCCTGGAAACGATCGATGGTAATTTGAATAATTGTCTGTTTGGAATGCTCATCAAGCTGTTTATATGCCTGAAAGTAATCAGCCTTGCCCAGGTTATGCATGAATATTTCCCCCTGGTTTTCCACCTCGGGGCGTACATAATCTTCATACTGGGCAAAAACCTGGCCGGCCAGTAACAAACCTAAACACATTAAAACCATAAACCTTATCTTATTCATCAAACCATCCTCTCTAAACTTTGTTGCAGTCTTCATATTGAGGGGCTTCGGGCAGGAAGGAGAGTTGATCCATCACGGTAACATTTTCCTCAACCTTTTTACTTTCCTGCAACCCTCTTTCCAGCACCTCGCCCACCGATAAGACCTCTTCCCTGATCCTGTCCACGTCAGAGGCAGAAAGTATCCGTTTCCAGATGACATTTTCGAAAGATCGTTCCTCTTCAAACCGGGTACCCAGAATCAAATCCAGCTGGCCCACCGCCAGTTGAAACATTTTAATCTTTTCCTCCAGAATTTCAAGAATATAGGCTTCCACCGTATTTTTTCCCACCAGGTTGAATACATAGACATCACGGTCCTGGCCCAGCCTCTGTAACCTGCCAATTCTCTGCTCCAGTTTCATAGGGTTCCAGGGCAAATCATAATTAACCAGAATATTGGTCATATGCTGCAGGTTCAACCCTTCGCCTCCTGATTTAGGGACTATGAGGGCGCGGCCGCCTTCCCGGAATTTCTCCAGAACCTCCTTCTTTTCGTTGGAATTCCCCCGGTATAAATAAGTTGTAATATCAGCAGTGTTCAGGTATTTCCCCAGAAATTTCTGTGTAGGAACATGGTCGGTAAAAACCACAACTTTATCTGATGCGCTGTTGATAATGTCCAGCAAATGCCCCGCCTTGGCGGGCTCTCCCATCTCCCTTGCCAGAAGATAATATTCATGCCAGCGGGCCCGCTGCTGTTCATTAAATAACTTCTGGTTTTCTGAAAGTTTTTTCAGGGTGGTGGAAGCTGCAGCCGGAGAAGAACTCAAACGCTGTATAAGATTAACCAGGCCGAAAGGTGTTGAACTTGAAGAATCCAAAGAAAGCTCCTTTATGTAGGCTGTAACCTCATTATAAAGCTTCTTTTCCCGCTGGTTCAATTCAACCAGCCGGGTAAAGGCAACACGGCGGGGAAATTTAATCAGGGCATCTGCCCTGCGGGTGCGGATCATTACATCTTTCAACAGTGTTTTCAGTTGTTCGGAGTTTTTCACTTTCCGTGGGTTCTGGGGATCCATGAAATTGGCTTTAAAATAATTAATGTTTTTTAAATGTCCCGGTTTTAAAACAGATATCAGGCTGAAAAGATCTGACAATTGGTTGTGAACCGGAGTGGCGGTAAGAAGCAAAATATATTCCTTGTTTATTTGATCGATTAATTTCCAGCGTAAGGTTTTGCGGTTTTTTATATGGTGGGCCTCATCAACAATAACCAGGTCCCATTTCTTTGCCAGGACAGCATCCCTGGTTTTGCCACGCCGGCTTGCCGCCGCCAGGGAAATTATTACTTTCTTATCCTTCTCAAAATCAATACTGCCCGGAGAAGTATATAACCTGAACTTCTCATCAAATTTGACCCACATCTCATCTTTCCATTGATATTTCAAATGAGAGGGAACAATTATCAAAACTGAGTTTATCAAACCCCGGGTTCTCAGTTCGTCCATCATTATCCCAGCTTCAATTGTCTTGCCCAACCCCACTTCATCGGCGAGAAGACAACGCCCACCCATATCTTTTAGCCCTCTATGCACAGCTGTAATCTGGTGTGGGTATTCCTCAATTTTGTTGTGATCGATAGTCAGGAGATTTTCGAAGCCCAGTGAGCGTGCTACAAGTCTTGAACGGGGGTATAAAAGAGAATGGCGAAGTTCACCGGGAGAGGGCCAGGGATAAGGCGGGGCCGATGTTGTTATTTCAACTTCTTTTTCAGGTTTTTCATCAATATTTTCTTCAGTTTTTAGAAATGATCCGCAGAAACCGCAGAAAAATGAACCCGAAGGGTTGTTCTTATTGCAGCCTGGGCAAATCAGGGAATCTTCAAGGATACTTTTTACCAGTGAAATTCCTGCGCTGAATCTTGAAACAGGCTGAAGCCTTTTTTCCGGTTCAGGTTCCAATACCTGTTTTAAAATCCGCTTCAGTTCTGATGGAAGTTCAGAATCCAAATGGTTTAAATCAGGCAAATCGGGAAAATTTTCAGCCGGGCTGTCACCTGTCAGCATCTGAAAAAGTAAAACTCCTGCAGAATAAATATCAGAAAATCCCCCGGGTTTATAGTGATTATGAGGATACTGTTCAGGGGCGGCATAACCTGGATAACCGCTTTGCACAGGTGTTTCATAGGGATAGAAAGCCTTTTCCATATTAACAATATACAGTTTATCGGAGTTTATTACAATGTGTTGGGGTTGCAAGTCGCCGTATATTATTGATGGTTTTCTTCTGTGGAGGTAGGAAAGCATATCGAGAATTTGATGAACATAGTTTAAAACCAGGTTCAGGGGAATTTTTTCTGTTTTCAGGATTGTATCCAGAGATTTTCCTTCGATATACTCGGTAACAAAGAACTTTTTTTCAGGTTCATTAATCACGTTGAACAGCCGGGGAAAGCCCGGATAGTTGATGGATGCTAACATTTTCGGCTCGTTAAAAAATCGTTTTTCCAGGTGAACCCGGATATCGGTGTCAGCCCCTCTCGGGTCAAATTCCTTTACCACCATCTTTCGGCTCATGATCATATCCTGAGCTTCATAAATGAGGGAACAAAAACCCCTTGAAATAACACGGTTAATCTGAAATCTATCCTGAAGTATGTAACCTGCAGTCAGCATTCGATTTAAAAGTTCCTCCAACAAATTGTTATAATTTCATTCCCCTTTAGTTAAAATATCCCTTGGAAGCTATTAAAACCCCTGTTGATGTTAGATTGAAGGAACCCTTCAGTGTTTGGGGAATAAAGATGAAGCAAAACCTAGTTAAGGATGATGAAGAGAATGAAAGTAAAGAAATTTCTGGTATCTGTCTTACTATTACTAACTGTTTTAAGTTCGGCGGTTTTTGCCGTAAACTATCCTGTAGAAAGATTCAAACTTAAAAATGGAATGACCATATTATTGCAAAAGATTCCCGAATCTCCGGTGGTTTCCCTGGCGGTTATCTACAGGGTGGGCTCCCGCAACGAGCGTATCGGCATTACTGGCATTACCCATGTATTGGAGCATATGCTGCATAAGAATACAAAGAAATATCCCAAGGGTAGAATGGCAGCTGTATTAAACCGTGTGGGCGCAGATTTCAATGCTTTTACTTCCAATGATGTTTCAGGTTTTTATGAAACCCTTGCCCCTGAGTATCTGGAATTGGCGCTGCATATTGAAGCTGACCGCATGAAAAATGCCGAGCTTACCGCCGAGGATTTAAATATGGAAAAAAAGATCATTCTCGCAGAAGCTGCAGCCTACGAGAGTAAGCCATCTTATCAGTTATGGAAACAGGTTCGCGCCTCATCTTTTATTCACCATCCTTATATGTGGCCGGCGCAGGGTTACAACGAGGACATACAAAACCTGACCCTGAACCAGGTAAAATGGTATTATAAGACCAATTACACTCCAAAGAACGCTGTAATGGCAGTGGTGGGAAACTTCAATACCGCAAAAACCAAAACTCTTATAAAAAAGTTCTTTACCGATGCCAGAAATTCGCCGGGCTACTCAAACCTGGAGTTTGTTCAGGCGCCTCCGGTGGCTGAGAAGGAAGTAAAAATTTATGAACAGGGTAACCTTCCTCTTCTTCACATTTCTTATCGCTCCCCCTCGGTGAAAGACGATGATCTTTATGCTATGGCGGTTATTGACAGCATTCTTACCGGAGGAAAAACCGCCAGGCTCAACCAGGCTCTCACCAAAAACGGCAAATGCAGAAATGTCAATGCCTGGCTGGATACTAACCAGGACCCCGGATTATATTATCTCAGGTTTACATTAAGGCCAGGAGTTGACTATTCCGAGGTTGAGGAAACTGTTACAGCTGAAATCGAAAAATTAAAAAACGAGCCGATCAGTGATGAGGAATTAAACAAAGCCAAAACCCGGCTGAAGGCCCAGTTCATAAAAACCAGGGACAGTATCACCAACCAGGCTCAACACCTGGCATGGTATGAAGCTATCTCTTCTTACAAATATTTAAGCGATTACCCTGGCCGGATAGACAGTGTATCTGCCGATGATATAATAAAGGTGGCCAACAAATGTTTTACTCCCCACAAACGTGTAACGGGCAAGGTTTTCCCCAGGGGAACAAATATTATAGAAGAAAAAGAAGAAGCCGACTTACCTGAAGAAGAGCCAACAAGCTATGATTCTTCGGCCACCCCCTTAATGGGTTGTTCAACCTTTTCCATTGCCAGTTTGCAGAAGGAGCCCCTCTTATTGGCAGCAAAACCTAAGGCAAAAAAGACAGCAAAAAGTAAAAAGAAACCTGCCCCTAAACCCCAACCGAAGCCCAAGCCCAAGCCATATTCGCCTCCCATCCCCGAAGCCAGGCCTTACGATTTGAAATTCACCCGGCATAAATTATCTAACGGGGTGGTTCTCTTAATTCATGAAAACCATATAAACCCATCTGTAACCATAAAAGGGTTGGTCAAAGCAGGAAGTATGTATGAAAAACCTGAAAAAGCCGGGCTTTCCAAGTTGACAGCTTATATGCTTCAGCAGGGAAACAAAAACCTGACCCAGGCAGAGCTCAATAACAAACTGGATACAATGGGAGCGGATTTAACAATTAACACCGGTTTACAGAACACCAATTTTGAGATATGGGCGCCCTCAGATAAATTGGAAACCGTAGTTCCCATATTGGGCTCGGTTGTTACCAATCCCGGGTTCAGTGATGAAGAGCTTGGCAAGTTAAAAAAGCTTATGAATTCTCACCTGAATATTTTAAACAAAAGGCTTTCTGTAGTTTCTGAAAAAGATTTTTATGAAGAAGTTTTCCCCGGGAACCATCCCTTTCATCATTTCCGATGGGGAACTGATGAAACTATTGCGAATATCAACCTGGACGATATAGTCAAATTTTATCAGGTTCATTACAGGCCTGAAGCTATGCTCATTGCAGTAACCGGAGATATAGAGCCCGGAAAGGTGATTGAGAGTTTTGAGCAGGCCTTTGGCAGCTGGCAGGCAAAGGGGCCTTCCCCCCAACTGATGATGCCCACAGTAGAACTGGCGGAAACCACCCGGCGGGAGATTAACCGTTTGCCCGGCAAACAGGTTGAAATCATTATGGGACATAAAGGCATCAGCCGGACTCATCCCGATTATTATAAGTTTTTCCTTATGAATTATATGTTGGGCGGTGCGCCGGTGGTGAACCGACTAAGCCAGGATTTGAAAAACAAGGGGCTGGCTTATAAAATAGGGAGCAAGTTAAATACATCTATAAGCGACGGGCCATGGAGTGTTACCCTTACTACCGATAGGGTGGGAGCTGAACGGGCAATTAACGGTGTTGAAAGACAAATGAAATATATGCAGGGCAAGGCGCCTTCAGCAAAAGAACTGAAAGACGCCAGGCTTTCCCTTATAGGCAGCCTGCCGGTTCAACTGCAGACAAACAAGAACGTAGCTTCCATGTTGTTGAATATCGAATATTATAAACTGGGAGATAACTACCTGAAAAACCTGGCAAAGGTATATCAGCAGATAACCCCGGAGGACATAAAAGCTACGGCGGAAAAATATCTGCATCCTGACCGAATGTATATAATTATGTCGGGACAGGTGGAAAAATAAATATCCGGTCGCTCACGGACGCAGGGTAAGTGGGTTAGGAAGTAACCTGATCTAAATTGAGATTGCCACGCTTCTTCGAGGCTCGCAATGACGCCATCCCCGCCGTTTGTTCTTCGTCATCGCGAGGAGCGCCAAGCGACGTGCCCAATTAAGAATGGGGGAACATATTGTTCGCCATTTTAATTTACTGGTATTTCACCTATTTCCTGACTCACAGGCCAACATACTACAACAGCAGAAATAGCTTATTGCTATATAGACATTATTAATCGGTGCTTTTTCTTTCGCTTTCTATGGTTTCTTTCAGGTTAAGGGGAATTTTTACCAGAATTTTGGTGCCTTCGCCTTCCCGGCTGCTGACATCAATTATTCCCCGGTGGGCGTCCACAATTTCTTTGACAATAGCCATTCCCAGGCCGGTACCTTTTATATATTTTTTCTTTTTCTTATCTTTGGTTCGGAAGAATCTCTCAAAAAGGAATGGTAATTCATCCTTGGCGATGCCCATGCCGGTATCTTCCACTTCGACCTCCCAGAAATCGGGAGCCTGGCGGGTCCGAACCACCACCTTGCCATCCTGGGGAGTATATTTAATCGCATTGTCAATAAGGTTTATAAAAACCTGTTTCATTCTGTCCTTATCGGCAAAAATTTCGATGTTCTGCACATTACTGAAAAGCTGAAGGCTTATACCCATACGTTCGGCATTGGTTCTTAGCTGGTTAACGGTTTCTTCCACCAGGTCCTCAATCTTGACAGTTTCCATTTCTATAGACAACTTTCGGCTTCTCAGCCTGGACAGCTCCAGAAGATCCGATACCAGTCGGGATTGGCGATCTGTTTCCCTGTCTATTACTTCCAGGGCGGTCTGCATTAATTCGTTTTCCTGCACCTGTTTTTCATCTATTATGGTGTATAAATAGCCCTTTATGATGGTCAGGGGGGTTCTCAGTTCATGAGAAATTGCCCCTAAAAAACTGGTCCGGGTTTCTTCAAGCCTTCGCAGGTCGGTAACATCCTGAATAACCATCATCATACCCGGTTCTATTTCGGTTTTTTCGCCGTAGGGTATAAGATGAAGTTTTAAAATATTGGGAGGAAACGAAATTTCCCTGGTGTATAAACTATCCTTCTCTTTGCCTTCATCAAAGAATTCCTTCAGCTCGGGGTCCTGCCGCAGGTCAAACAGGTTTTTGCCCACAGCTTCTTCGCCGCTGACGTCAATAAATTCCAGGGCCGTGGTATTCAAAAACTGTATCTGGCCATCAGAATTCAAGGCTATAACACCATCGGGTAAAGCTGACAGAAGGGCGTTAATTTTATCTTTTTCACCTGATATCTGATTGATATTTGTCTGAATTTGCGATGACATATAATTTATTGCATCAACCACCGATTTAATTTCATCACTGCCCTCGTAGCTGATATCCACGGAAAAGTCTCCCTTGCTTATACGGTTTGCAGCATCTTCTATCTTGGTAAGGGGCCTTATCAGCCCGAATGCCAGAAACAGGGAAATGATAGTTGTAACCACCAGAGAAACTATAATAGCGAAGAAGAGAACCTGCCTCAATTCGCCATAAATAACATCAATATTCTGCATTGATGTGGAAAGTACCAGGATACCCAGTTGGACTTTTCCCAGCCCGCTTTTGACGGGAATAGCGACACTCAAAAGGCGCTCATTGCTGCCTGGAACAAACCAGGAAAGCCTTTCCTGGCTATTGATGGACTTAACTATATCAGCTTCCAGGTTCTGGGTATTGGCCAACAGATATCCTTCACTGTTATAAATTCTTGCCCTGGCAAGGTTTCCCACCATATTATTCTTATTTATAATAATTTCCAGTTCAGATATGGTCTGAGCCTGAGGGGGCAACGTATTGAATGCAGTCAGGATATCGGTTCCTATTTTATCAATATTTGTATAAACAGTTTCTTTTTTTTCTTCTGAGAGTCCTGGTTTCTCCACAATTGAAATATCCAGAGCCCCCACCGTGTTATCATTCGATACTACCGGCCAGGTTTTGTGATAAAACGATTTTTCAAAGGAATTGGATTGATTCCAGATGATTGGAGTGCCGGGGGCAGCTGTGGGGGGAAACAGCTGGTTGATTTTTTTAAAACCCGAATCCAGATAACCGATATTTGGTTCCCTGGAATTGGCAATAAGATAACCTCCGGTTGAATATACCTTGAGTTGTTTTTCTTTGTTTTCCGAGTATCTGTCGGTAAGGTTTTCCGCCGGGCCGATTATATCCTCGGGGCCAAGCGAAAGGGAGCTGATGGTATCCGCCACTACCCTGGCCTGGGCAAAAGATTCCTTTTTCAAACTATCTTCCAGAACCTGTCTCATTCTTGACTGAAAGAAAAAACTGGTTACAGCCATGGAAATCAGAATAATGATTAAATATGAAAGGGTAAGTTTACTTCTTATGCTTTTCATAATGAACTATTTGTCTTTGGAAATTGACAGATCTACAAATTTATAACCTTTTCCCCACACCGTTTGCACGCAGTTTGACAGTGGTTTGCCCAATTTTTCTCTTATGTACTTAATATGAACATCCACAGACCGGTTGTCCACGAATTCATAGCCCCATACTTCCTGCAGTAATTCTTCCCTGGTAAAGACTCTGTCGGGGTTGGAAGCAAGAACCAGCAGTAAATCATATTCCTTGGGGGCAAACTCTATCATTTTATCGTCAACAAAGGCTTTTCGTTTAAAAATATCAAGATTTAAATTCATAATATTGAGGTTTTTCTGAACAACCGAGGAGCGGGCGGCAACCCTGCGGAAAATTGACTTTATGCGGGCGAGCAATTCTTTGGGATTAAAAGGCTTCACCACGTAATCATCAGCGCCCATTTCCAATCCTATAATTTTATCCATATCTTCATCCCGGGCGGTAAGCATAATAATGGGAACATTTGTGGTTTTACGCATGTCCTTGCAGACTTCAAAACCATCTTTTCCCGGCAACATAAGATCTAACAGAATAAGATCCGGCTCCTTGGCCTTCAGCTGGGTTAAAGCTTCTTCACCGCTATAGGCTTTGGCAACCTCGAACCCTTCTTTTATGAGTATAGTACTTAAAAAATTAACAATATCTTCTTCGTCATCCACGACAAGAATTTTTTCGTCCATTTTTGCCCTCAATTCTTGTTATCGGTATAATTGGCAGTGAAAGTCAACTGCAAATCCTGATCACTCCCGATTCTCTCCTCGGAAATTATCGGGTATCCGCGTTTTGCCCGGTATGTGGTATCTATCAGGAAAACCCATTTTTATTGTGTCTTTGACTCGCTGTAAACATTTCGCAAGTTCCAGGCCTTGGATTACCGAATAATCAATTCAGGGCTATCTTTTCCCACGTTGGGGATCAGTTCTACTCTTATCGCGCTGGGTTTCTCCTGGTCGCCGATCTTCCCCTCAGTTGTTTCCCCTTCGTTAACATATATTCTGAGGCGGACTACC
>CAZSLZ010000026.1:0-28064 GCA_964607865.1 uncultured bacterium | reverse complement strand
TCCCACCTGTCTTCCGTCGCTTATGATAAAATAACGGAACATCTTCTGCTTGTAATTGGGGGGGCGATAAACTAAATCTCTCCATAACAACGTGAAGTTCTTCTTGCCCCGTTCATAGGTAATGGTATTGGGAGTTATAGTTATCTTGATTTGCAGGTTTGACCATAATGTAAAAAACATAATCAACAGTATAAAACCTGCAAGCAGAAAAGGGCCAAATACAAAACCTATTCTTCCAGTGGTGTCGGTTCCGGGAGGGAATAACCTGAAGTTTTCTATGCCTTTCCAGATAAGCAGGCCTGTAACAATCAGAGAGGGTAAAATGAATAGAATGGATTCACCGCATAACCCAGCTTTTAAGATTTTTACTTTTTCCTTATGTTCTGCTGCCATTTATAATTCCCCCGACTAAATTCTGTGCATATATCGAAATAAATCTTCTTTCTGAACACGGATGATAGTATTAATTCTTTTCCCGGTTAATTCCATGGCTTTTCTGAAATTTAACAAATCAACCTTAGCTTCAGTGGCATCAGCCCTTATCATCAGAGCCATTCTGCCGTCCTTTTCAAAGCATTCTGACTTTAAAATATTTACACCCAACTCCTTGCAAATTTTATATATTATCCGGATTACAAAATTGCAAAAATCCTGATTTTGATAATTGCTCAATTTATTTTCTTGGTCAGTGGAAATAATTCCTGGTATTTCTGCCAAATTTTGGCTCTGGGCTAAAATAATTAAAAAAGTCTTATTCATAACTTATAGTTTTACGATAGTAACACCCCATCCTCCTTCATGGAGTTCTCCATCTCTATAACTTTTTATTCGTGAATGATCCTTAAGATAATCTTTTACTGCGTTTCTTAAAACACCAGTCCCTTTGCCATGAACTATAGTGATGGTATCAAGGTTGGCAAGAAAAGCATCATCGATGAATTTGGAAATTTTTTCCAGCCCTTCCTCTACCCGGTTTCCCCTGATGTCCAACCTGTCCGATACATTAAGGGCTTTCTGGCGTAGAATCTTCCTGACCGATTTCTCAACCGTAGGCAGTGGAGCTTCCATGGGAGCGAGATCCCTTAAGGGGACTTCCATCTTCAGGTTTTCTATCTGAACCATGGCTTTTTCGTCATCAATTATTCTGACAATGGTACCAACTCTTCCAATACCGCTGGCTTTAACAACCTCGCCTTCCTCGAACCTTACAACCGGTTTTTCTTCTATCTTTCTTCTTGTGTGCTTTTCTTTTATCAGTTTTAGTTTGTCAATTGTCTTGTCAAGCTCGCCTTTAATTTTGCGTTCATTTTTCCTTGCCTGCTTGCGGTCATCCAGGTTAGTGGAAGATTTCTTCAATGAATTGCGCCACTCTGACTTGGCTTTTTCTATTTCCCTTACCAGTTCTTCCCTCAAGCTCTCAGCTTCATTTATAATTTCATCCAACATTGCCTGCCTGTCGTCCTCAACCCTGGATAATTTGGAATCATACTCTTCCTTTAATTTTTCAATTTTCTCCTTATCTTTTTCAATGGTTTCCCTGACTTCCCGTGCCCGGGATTTCTCCTGGTCAATTTCAGATAGAAGAGAATCCAGGTGTAAACTCCGGGAGCCCATGATTTCTCTGGATTCCCGCAGTATTTCATCGGGTAAACCCAGTCTTCGGGCGATCTTTAACGCACATGAACGGCCGGGAAGACCTATTAACAAATGATAGGTTGGCTCAAGGGTTTCTTCATTAAACTGAACCGCAGCATTGATCAGCTCCTGTTTCTTTGATGCAAATACCTTCAGTTGATTGTAATGGGTGGTTACAATAATCCTGGTGCCTCTCTGAACCAGGTAATTCAAAATTCCGCTGGCTAATGCCACTCCCTCGGAAGGATCTGTACCCGCGCCGATTTCATCAAGTAGAACCAGGGTCTTACTGTCGGCATGGGGCAGAATTTTATTTATATTGGAAATATGAGCAGAAAATGTGGAAAGATTCTGTTTTATGCTCTGTTCGTCTCCGATATCGGCATAAATTTGATGAAACATTCCTATGGTGGAACCGTCGCCGGCGGGAATGGGAAAACCGGCCAGCCCCAGCATGGTTAGCAAACCCGCAGTCTTCAATGTTACGGTTTTTCCCCCGGTATTCGGCCCGGTTATTATCAGGCCCAGAAAATCCATGCCCAGATAAATATCAATAGGGACAGCTTCCTTTCCTAAAAGGGGATGGCGGGCTTTCTTTAAATCCAATACAGCTTTTTTTCTCAACTGGGGAATTATGCAGTCCAGGTCTATCATAAATCTTATACAGGCCTGAAGCCCATCGTAATGCCCCAGAAACCCTGTGTTTATGAGCAGGTTTTCTTCCATACCGGCAATAAGGGCGGAAAACTGCAGCAGAATTCTTTCTTCTTCATGCTTCTCTTCCGATTCCAGGTATTTCAACTCATTGGTTAATCTCAGAACAGATGTGGGTTCCATAAATAGCGTGGCGCCGCTGGCAGAAGAATCCAGAACCAGACCCGGAAACTTACTGCGGTATTCCTGTTTTACAGGAACCACGTAACGATGCTCACGGCGGGTTATTATCGGCTCCTGGAGCATTTTGAGATAATCGGGGTTCTTCAGAATTCCGTCCAGATGTGACTGAATCTTATTCTTGTATGTATTTTTCTCTCTGCGAATCTGTCCCAGTTTGTCGGAAGCTGAGTCTTTCAGTAAAGCTTCTTCGGAAAATGATTTTTTCACCTTTGTTTCAAAATCTCTGTTAATAGACAGAACCACAGAACCCTCTTTCAACAAAGGCGTTTTTTGCTCCTGATTGGACAGATAGTTCTTCAGTAACCTTGAAGCTGTGAGAATCTGATTTATATCAATAATAGCTTCGGGATGCAGGGGGATCTTCTTTTTTGCCATTTTCAGGTATTCTTTAATCGGTTTTAAATCACCAATAATGTGTACCTGTTCGCTGTCAAAAAGCAGGTTGGCTTCTTTCAGTTGAGCCTGATAATCTTCTATTTTTTCCAGTTCTTTCAGGGGATAACGTTTTTCAATGGCCTGCCGGCCGTAAATATTGGTTGTTTTTCGGGCTATTATTTCCCGGACTGTTTCATATTCTAATATTCTAAAACTATGTTTGTTCATCTCTGCACCTTGAAAATCTGATTTTAATTAAATACTTTATACCAGAAACTGTCAGGTAAAGCAATAAATGTTATGAAATTAATATATTTTCAGTATATTTCACTTAACAAGTAAATATAAGTAATCGATTAATAATATAGTAGAAAGTAAAAAAAAATTCCACGATTTACAGGAATAAAGATAAAAAATAAAGTAATTATTAGTTATATGAATTTAAGGAGTCATTCAAGTATGGCCGATGAAGAGATGGTTCAACATATAGACAGCGAGGAAGATTATAGAGCTCAACTTTTGAGTTTTGCCAGGGATTTTTCTCATATGCATAAAGACCTGAAACAGAAAAACCTGGCGCTTAAAAAAACCAACAAAGAATTACAGGAGGCCATGAAAAGCCTGGAAGATAACTATTACCAATCGATTCTCACAGCTTTCGATGTCATGACAATTTCCAATGAATTCATCGGCGGCCATTGCCGCAGAGTAGCATACCACGCCAGTAAAATTGCCCAGAACCTCAATTTTGACGATGAAACCAGGCGAAAAATAAAGCTGGCATCTATTCTTCATGATGTGGGGCTTATTTCGCTTCCTGAAAAAAGTTTAATCAGAATTATTAACGGTGAAAGAGTATCCAAGGAAGAATCAGTTATCTATTTAACCCATCCCTCAGTATCCATAAGGGTATTTCAGTCTCACGATAAATTCAGCGAAATTGCCAAGATAATTCGTGGCCATCATGAAAGAATGGACGGTACCGGGTTCCCTGACCGGTTATATGGTGAAAAAATCCCCCTGGAAAGCCGGCTGATTGCCATAGCGGATCAGTATGACAGCACATATATGTTAAATCCGGGTTTTGACCCGGAAAGGCTTATAGATATTGTAAAAACCAAAGTGGGAACCTATCTTGATCCCATGCTTTTTAACGAATTTAAGAACGAAATTCTTCATGGAGCGCCCCTCCATAAAATTAAAAATGTTAATTATGAAGATCTGGAACCGGGCATGATATTGGCAATGCCGGTAAAAACCAAGGGCGGTTTAAAAATTCTGGGCGCCGGCATAATATTGAATAACGAGTATATTCAGGGTATTGAAAAAGTTGCTAAGTATGGCAATCTTTGCTTGCCTATTAAAGTTTACAATAGCTGATTTTTTTACTTTTAATCCAGGACAATTTTCTCCCGAAAAGAATGTTTTATTATTATTATTTTTATGGGGGAAATTAGAATAGATGATCAGGAAATCTCCTTTTGAAAAAGAAGGCATCTGGCATGCCACGGTAAACAACCATCGTCTGCACATGAGAATACAGAAAAAAGGGCAGAATCTGCTGTGGATTGACGGCAGACAGCCTCCTCTTATTCTGGATCATACCGCTACTGATTTCATGAAATTCATAATCGAGGGAATGTGGAAATTCCAACAGGGGCAGGGCAATGAATCTGATAAGGTTACCGATTATGTAGTGGAGCAAATGTTCAGAAAGTATAGGAACCCTCTTGCTTTTGGAAAGAACAGGGTCAGCCGGGACAAGATAAAAAAAGATCTGGATACTTTCTTTGGCACTTTAATGGAGTTGGCTGAGGGAGCCTGCCCAATGGAAACAGGGTTGCAGTTGCAGCAGAAGAACATAGATTATGCCAGCTGGGAAGCTCCCGCCCGGATGGACCTTGCCCTGACCTATCGATGCAACCTTGAATGCGGAAAATGTTATCTTAATCAGACAGAAACTGAAGAACTGGATACCGATAAATGGAAAGAAATTTATGCAGTTTTATGGAAAATCGGTGTGGCACAGGTGGTTTTCACTGGTGGAGAACCCCTGTTGAGAAAAGATATTGTGGAGTTAGTATCTTCCGCCGATAAGTTTGTAACGGGGCTTATTACTAATGGGACGTTGTTGGAAGAACTGGCTGAGAGTTTAAAGTATGCCAGCCTGGACTATCTGCAAATTACTGTGGAGTCAAAAGATGCAAGTATTCATAACAAAATGTGCGGTGTGGAAGGTGCTCATGCAAAAACCCTTGCCGGAATAAAATCAGCCCTGAAAAATCAGATTCAGGTGGTTACCAATACCACTCTCACTCAATTTAACAGGGATTCATTTCTTGACACCATGAAATGGTTGAAGGAAACAGGTATTAATAATATTTCCTGCAATACCCTCATTTGCAGCGGGCAGGGCACCCACTATAAAAGAGAATACGGGTTGAGCGATGAAGAACTGAATAAACTGATGAAGGATGCCTGTCAACTGGCGGGTGAACTGGGGGTGAATTTCCAGTGGTATTCACCTACCTGCTACAGCAGTTTCAACCCCCTGGATTTTAAACTCGGTATAAAAACCTGCTCTGCCGCCACTCATAACATGACAGTTCAACCCGATGGAACTGTCATTCCTTGCCAATCCTGGCCTGAAACCGTGGGAAATATTCTACAGAAACCATGGGAGAAAATCTGGAATGATCCCATTTGTAAGAAATTACGGGAAAGGCGGATATTACCCGATGAGTGCAAAGGATGTTTTTACCAATATACCTGCTCCGGCGGATGCCCTCTGGATGAATCGCCAAGAACCAGGGTAAATTTTTCGGCAACCACAGGAGGGGATAAAAATGAATAAAAAGATTTGTTGGATATTTCTATTTCTGTTTTTTTCGACTGCCGTTACAGCATTCGCCGGAGATACCGGGACTTATGAAATTCTTGAATACAGGGTGAAATTAATCCCCCGTTCTGACGGAACTGTAAAAATGGAATATTACCAGAAATGGAAAGTCCTTACCGGCCATATTCCCTGGATTACCGTGGGCATGGCAAATAATCACTATGATATAGTTGGCAGGGGTAAGGATATTGCTGAAATTTCCAAAGTTAATGATTCTGGATGGACCGGGGTGAGAATAGATTTAAACAGAGATTATCAACCCGGCCAGACTTTTGAAATTGAATATACTGTAGATCAACGCCGTTTGTTTCAATCCAGTGAAGACAGCTACGTTCTTAATTTTACTCCGGGTTGGTATAACCGGGCTTCTATAAACCATCTTGAATTAAGAATGAAGACTTTCGCAAAACTGGATACGGTGAAAGCTGAGCCCAAACCGACGATTGTTTATAAGGAAAGTGATGAGCTGGTCTGGAAAAGGGAAAACATGGCGCCGGCCCAGACCTATACAATTTCAATTTCCATTCCCAGAAAATCGGTACCCACTCCCATGCCAGCTGCCAACTTAAAGGCTGGCAGAAGGGGCGGGGGAGAGGAAATTTCTGAAGCCTATGCCGCCTGGGGTTGTTTCGCTTTGTTTCTGTTAACCCCCCTGTTTATAATTTTATCACTGGTATTTGTTCGTAAACGTTATGGTTATACAGGGGGAAACATTTTTGTGGCAGGTGTGCCCACTTCATCGCCAGACCATTCAGCGGGCTTCTTTGGTGGAGGCGGTGGAGGAATTTCTACCGGAGGCGGTGGAGGTTTCGGAGGACGCTCATATTCCTGCGCCTGCGCCTGTGTTTCCTGCGCCTGCGCCTGTGCCTGCGCCGGAGGTGGCGGGGCAGCATGTTCACGGAAACTTGAACATAGTTGCCCTATTTGCAACCCGATTATTGAAAAAAATGAAAGGAATAATAATGTTGAAGAAGAATCTTAAGTATTTATTGTTGATATCAATAATTATTATTTTTACCTTTCAGGGTTGTTCAAAATCGGGAAATGAAGCCCAACCTTACGATGCCAATACCTCGGTGCCGGCGGGAAACCCTGATTTCCCGCCGTTGTCAGATTCCTGGGTCATAGATAAAACCGGGGTGCTGGAGCCGGAAACAATAAGTAAATGCAGTCAGATATGCCAGGAACTTCAGAATGATGGGATAGCTGAGATGGTGGTTGTGATAATCAATGGGGTGAATGATCCCGAAAAATGGGCCACTCACTATGGCCGATGGCTGAAGTTGGGTAAAAAGGGGCCTTCCAGCCAGGGCGGAAATAACGGCATAGTCTGGTTAATTCGCCCCGATGCCCGCGGCCGGGTTACGATATCGGTGGGCAGAGGGCTTCCCCGGTTTGCCACAGCTGATTTTACGGCAATTATTGATGAAGCCATAGAATATATAAATTTTGACAATTTCGATAAGGGTGTTATAAAGATTGTAACCCTTACAGACAAAAGATTGAGAGAGTTAGAAAAAGAATAAACCGGCAGGAGGATTAAAATGGATAATTTTGGTATGGACCCCAGAAATAAAAAAAGAAAAGCCTGGCTTATTGTCGGGGTAATTCTGGGCCTGTTTCTTCTTATAGCAGGAAGTACCTTTGTCTCAGTCTGGAACAATTTAAACCGCAAATATCAGGCAGTTCAGGGGGCGCGCTCTCATTACTCTGCAGCCCTTAACACTTCAACCCAGAAAATCAAGGGAGTCTGGGAAATTGCCCAGCAGTATCTGGAACACGAATCGGAAACTTTTCTGGAAATTTCCATGGCCAGAAGTAATTATCAGCAAGCTGTGGAAGAGTATGAACAGGCGAAGCAGGAGGGAGCTGATGCCCGGAAAATGACCACCACCGGCGCCAATGCCCTGAAAGCTGCCCTAGCTTTCCAGGTACAGGTTGAAGCTTACCCCCAGCTTCAGTCAGCCGACGTGGCAAGAGATAATATCCGCAATATGGAAGTGGCGGTAAACGAGGTAAAGACCGCTCTTGATGACTGGATTTATGCAATAAGGGATTATAATACTTACCGGGGTATGTTTGTGCCTTCCATGTTGGGGGCATTTATGGGAAATCAGTTTCCCGGGCAAATGGAATATTATGAAGGCGACATTACCGAATTAGATGTGGAAAGTTTAAACCCGGAAAATAAATAAATGTGATTCATGTCATATAATTTTTTTAAATTATTGGTTATAATTTTAATTTAAGGCTTTGTTATGGGCGAGAGATTAAGAAAAATTCAGAATTTTGATTCCTTCGACCTGAAGGAAATCAATGAAGAAATGCTATTGAGTATAAATTCCCGGCTGAAAGAAGTGGGATATGGGGAGAAAGAAATATTCAATCTCCTTGATATTTCGGATTTTCATGAGCTGAGTTTTCCATATTTGCCCATTTACATTTATCGTTATCTTCAGGGAGAAACACCTCTGAATACGGCTGTCAAGCTTTTTATGCTGGGTTATGATGTTACCCTTATTGAGCTTGAAGAACTTTTCAGTGAAAATCAAATTAATTTTTTGTTGAATCTGGGAATATTACATAATGTATTTGGCAAATACATATCCACAGTAAATATATTTCCCTGCCTGGGAATGCTGTTTTTTACCGATCATCTTTTCAATAAAAAGCCTGAATACGGCAATGTTTATTATCTTGGGCAGGATTCCTACACACTGGCAAGGGGTATGTTAAAGGAACCGGTGGAATCCACCCTGGATTTATGTACCGGCAGCGGAGTACAGGGTATTCTGGCATCCCGGTTTTCAAAAAAGGTGACAGGGGTAGATATAAACCCCAGGGCTGTAAATTTTGCCCGGTTCAATGCAGTTTTGAACAATGTGACAAATGTGGAATTCAAACTGGGTGATTTGTATAAACCGGTCGGGAATAAAAAATTCGATATGATTCTGGCAAACCCGCCATTTGTTCCATCTCCCCTGAATAATATCCTATACAGGGACGGTTCAAAAACCGGTGAAAATATTGTGAAGAGGATCGTGGAAAATTTACCCCGGTTTTTAAATGAAAATGGAATATGCCAGATATCAACCCTTCTGGTTTTTGCCGACGAAGATTATAATAAGAAGTTGTCCAAATGGCTGGAGAGTAGGAATTTTACCGTTTTATCACTGTTCTTCAACAAGTTCGATGTTCTTCGTTATGTTTTCAATCACCTGGAATTCCCCGAGAATTACCATACTTACAGAGATAGCCTGCTGAAATGGTATGACAACTATAAGGAAATGAATATTGATACCCTGGCTGACGGCCTTATTACTTTCAAAAAAACCGGCACTTCAGGCTTTGAGCTTATAAAAGCCCGCCTGCTGAACCATGACTTCTCAAATTTCATAGATAACTGTTTTAAATACAGGGCTGATGATTCGAAGTTGGAAGATTATAAAAAAATTCGATTATCTGAAAATTTTGAAGCTTTGCATATTTATGAGAATTCTGAGAAACCAGATTCCTACAGTATTCATTACAGCCCCAACAGCCTGTTTGAAGAAAGGCAGATTGATGAAACAGCTAAGGAAATAATCCACTACTTGAAAAACGATGCAGGTAAATGGTTTTTAATAGAAAGTTTATTGAAGGAAATTAATCTGGACAATATAAATAATATAAAAAATTCAATATTAAAATTAGCTTCTTACAGCATAGTTAAACTGTGCTGATCTCTGGGCCATTTATTGGACGGAGGTAAAAAATGGATAATTTTGAACAACTCAAATCAATGCATCAAGCTCTTTTTGGCGCTGAGCTCAAGGAAATAAAAGATCCGGATGCAGTGGTCGGGTTACTGGAAAACAAAAAGACAAATATAATCATGAGCCTGTCCTGGTTTGGGAATGGCAAGACCCCCTTGCAGAAGGAACACAAAATTATTTTGAAGCAATTAGTTGATGGAAGGGTGGTTTTTTATAACCCTGCCGGTAACGATAGTGGTTCTACGGGCGATATGGTAGATGACGGTAATACCCCGCTACGAAGAATCGAAGGAAAAAATATGGAAAGTTTTTCCCTGTCGCAATTCAGGGAATTTTTCAAAGTTCCGGGGACAATTTGCTTCTCTGATAAATTGCAACAAAGTAATTTAGTTGCAATTTATTAATATTCAGGTCTTTTCCAAAGTCATGGCGAATTTGCTTGGAAATCTCATAACCAAAACATTCATCTTATGGATCCTGAAACGAATTCAGGATAGCATTTCTGAGATTTTAACTGAAAAACCAGGATAACCGTAAAGGGGTGTGAACTTGTTTCCGTTTACATACCGTTCGTCAACGCAGTAAAAAAGAAAATGTTATTAAATTATCAAAATGAATATGAATTGCGAAAAATGAGATCTGGTTTTTATGCAGAATAGTAAATTAGAAGATTTAGTTAAAAAAGATGATACTGGTTTATGTATCTGGCAGGAGGCAAAAATGGAAACTGCATATCTGAAGTTCCCTGCGGGTGACAAAGCTGAAAAAGCAAAAAAACTGATGGAAGAAGTAAACAAGGTTGTGGAAAAAATGGAGCAGGTTGACGATGTTGAAGGGGCAGACCTTGATGATACCCAGGGTGGAGTAAAGGTAAAAGGATTATATGATGGTGAAGACAGGCAGTATTTTGGAAAACTGGATTATGATTTTGCATCGGGAAAACCTGAACTGATGGAAGTCGAAATTATTAACCCTAAAACCCTGGATAGCTATAATCTTGTATATAAGTGTGATCATAAGGATATACCGATTTTTGGCAGCAAAAAAAGGTTGTTTCAGAGAATCAGCAATTCTGGGGGATCGGCCAGGACCAAGCTTGTTGAAGAGGTGAAAATCGAAAAAGATGGCACAGTTAAGTATGATGAATACTATGCCGATTTGATGTTTTATGCGGATTATGATCAGAGGCCTGATTAATATTCATAAGATTAGAAAAGTCGATTTAAAAACTAAAATGAAATTGAATAAATCATCTTTTAGTTTCAGCCATCACCCTGATGTCTTTTCAAGGTTTTAATTGCCCGGGCGGGTTGGCCCACCGCCAGCTTATATGGGGGAATGTCTTTGGTTGCCACAGCTCCCGCCCCGGTGGCAGCGCCCTCACCTATTTTTATGGGGGCAACCAGGCTGGAGTTAGAGCCTATGAAAACACCGTCTTCGATGGTTGTGGGGTTTTTCCTGACCCCGTCATAATTGCAGGTGATGGTGCCGGCGCCTATATTTACATTTTTACCCAGAGTGGCATCACCAATATAGGAAAGATGGGATACTTTGGTATTGGTATTTATTACCGACTTTTTTGTTTCCACAAAATTTCCGATTTTTACTTTTTCTGCCAGGCGGGTTCCCGGCCGAATATGGGCAAAGGGGCCGATCTTGCAATTATCTCCTATTTCCGATTCCGACAATACCGATTCCCGGATTTCCACATTTTCACCTATACGGCAGTTTTCAATGTGGGTATTGGGGCCGATGGTGCAACCGGTTTTAATTAAGGTTTTTCCTGAGATCATGGTCTGGGGCAGTATAAGGGTATCGCTACCGATTCTTACAGACGCTTCTATATAGGTGGTGGAAGGATCCATAATGGTTACTCCTTCCATCATAAACTGGTTGTTGATTCGTTCTTTTATCACTCTTGCAGCCAGCGCTATCTGAACCCGGTTGTTCACTCCCAGTGATTCCAGGCTATCCTTGCAAACAGTAGCTTCAACAGAAATATTCTTCTTCTGTGATAACTCGATGGAATCGGTCAGGTACAACTCGTTCTGGGCATTGTCCGAGCTTATTTCCGGCAGAAGCTCTCTAAGGTAGTCAATATCAAAAATATAGGTGCCCGTATTGACTTCTTTTATCAATAACTGTTCATCGGTAGCATCGGCAGCTTCTACTATAGCTTTAACTGTGCCGTTTCTTCCTCTGATTATCCTGCCCAGCCTGGCCGGATCTTCCATAATTGCCGTTAGAAGCGAAACTTTGGCATTCTTGTTTTTATGGTTCAGGGCGAATTCTTTCAAGGTGTTTTCCGATAACAAGGGCATATCTCCGCAAACCACCATCAAATCTCCATGAAAATCGGACAGATGGGGCAGCGCCTGCAGTACTGCGTGGGCTGTGCCAAGTTGTTGGTTCTGTTCGGCATATAGAACCGTATCTTTTAAATAATCTTTAATTTTCTCTTTTTCATGCCCTATAACCACTATATTTCGGGTAACCCCAGCTCCCTGGGTGGCTTGTAAAACATAATCAATCATGGGTTTGCCCATTATTTCATGTAAAATTTTGGGTGTCTTTGTTTTCATTCGGGTGCTTTTTCCTGCCGCCAGAATAACAGCTACTATCTCTTTCATAATTCCTCCAATTTTGTTTTATTATTAGTTATCCAGCCGGCAGGAAAATTTCCTGCCTGTTTGGCTTATAAAGGATAAAAAAAAGCTGATGTTGAAAGTAAAATTAAGAAATATTGCGGTTTAAGGAAAGGAATAAGTATGGTATCGGAAGCTGTGTTCAGTTATGATATTGGTTTTGGTTCTCACAAGGGAGCTGAACGGGAAATCAATGAGGATCATTATTGCGCTGAAACCCGTATGGATGAGGATGAAGAAGAAATTGCGGTGGTGGGCGTTTCCGACGGTTTTGGCGGGTTTTCCCTGGGTGAAATTGCCAGCAAGGTAACGGTGAATCAGCTTGAGAAGTTCTTCAAGCTGGGTGAATTTCAGCAGATGTATGAAGAAGCTGACTACACGGATCCCACACGGGTTATTCAGGAATTATATACCCGAATAAATCATGTCGTAAAATCTTTGATGGAAGAAAAAAACCGTCAGGTGGGTTCCACGCTGGTGTCGGGTTTTTTCAGGGGAGATCAGGCATACATAGCAAATTTCGGCCATACCCGTGCATATTTGATAAGATCCGGCGCAATGAAGAAAATTACCCGCAACCGGGCTGATGAAAAAGGCGGTAAAGCTGGCGTAAATGAAAAATCCAGTAAATTTTCCAATACCCTGGGGTCGGAAATAACTGTAAATGTGGATATTACCAATATGAAACTTCGAGATGGCGACATTTTGCTGTTTTGTTCCGATGGTTTATATAACCAGGTTGATGAAATGGAAATACTGGAAATTGTCAAGCGTGAACCTTTTATGCAGAGCGTTTGTGATTTTCTCATTGATAAAGCCAGGCAGGCCAAGGATTCAGATGACATTACTGTTGTAGCCTTGCAGGTAAATGCCGAGAAACCCCCCCGGGATGTTTTGTCGGGTTTCAGGGACAAGGATGGCAAAGTTCCTCTGCCTATGATAATTATAGGTGTTTTATTTGCCATATTGGTTCTTTTATCCGGGGGGCTTGTTATTAAAAGGTTTGTTTTCAACAAGGGAAAGGAAACAAGGATTCCTCAATATACCAATGAGCGGGATAACCCTCTAACCAATGTTAATTCTTATAACAGCCTGACTCTGGAAACTGAAATTCCCCTGAGTTATGTTACCGTAAATAAAGATACCATGCCTTTTGCCGAGGATTTGAGAACTTTTGCTTTCTCCGGTGACCAGAATGAGGTTGATATTATTCCCAACCTGGTTCCATTGGAGCCCAAACTCTATAAAATTATCATCTCGGGTTATTATCGAAATTTCAGCGTAATTCAGGCATCCAGAAACAAGGTAATAATTGATCCGGATAAAATTGTCCTTCATCTTACTTATGGTTCGGAAGCAGATTATTTTATTGAGCATCACCGCCAGGGAGACATTTTTGTGCTCCGGGTTAATAATCTTGCCAGCCCATTTACGGTCAGGATGGAGTCTCAGGAAAATATTTACGCATCAATTGAACATGACAAAAGAGAACAAAAAGAAAATTCCCCGGCTTCTGCCGATTCAGAAGGGGAAAAAACCGAAACCGAAGGTGGCCTGATTGTGAAACCTCCTAAAAAGGGCGGAGAGAAATTTGATTACGAACTTGAAGACTAATCTAATCGGCTCCCAGAATTTCCAAACCCCTGATGCCTCCGGTTTGCTCGGGAACAGAAGTTCTTATTACCTCCAGGCTCTGTATATCAATAATTGAAAAAGACCCGGACTTTCTGTTCACCACAAAAATCTTATTCTGAAATTCTTTTAACTGGTAAGGATCGTTACCCACATCCAGTTTTTTTATAATTGTTTTTGATGGGGCATACAATATCACGACACGATTTTTCTCCGGGGTGGTTACAAATAAATATTTCTGATCTTTCGAAAGAAGTATTTTACCCGGTTTGCTTTCCAGGTTAATTGTCTTTTTTGTTTTCAGGGTATCGGCATCTGCAAAAACAATATTTTTACTCAGGTTGTTGTTAACTATAAGTTCGTTCATATCGGGAAAATATGCCAGGTCCATGGGCAGGCTGCCTGTGTTTTCCATCTGTTTGAGAGCGCCGCTTTCGATATCCAGGCCTATAATCTTTCCTTTCTTTACCAGTGACAACACCGCCATCAACCTGTTTTTTTCGGGAATGGGAGCCACTGCCACGATCAGCCCCTTTATTCCGGGGTTGTAATCTTTCAATGGAATTGAATACTGGGGATCTATTTTTAAAATTCCAGTTCTCGTTGGGCTGTAGTAGGGGATGAAAAATTGATTCTTCTGGGGATTCGAATAGATTTCCGCTACCCTGGCATTAAACTCGTAAGAACCAGCCTGCTTGAGTTCAGTAAGATCATATAGAAGAATTCCCTGATTCAGCGTAGAAACCAGCAGCCGGGTTCCTTCAGAGTTGGATGCAAGCCAGACCGGCGATTCGTCAGTTACCATTTCCAGATAGGGATAATCCTTATCTGGTTTATAGAATAACAACCGGTCCTCTATGGAATCTTTATTTCCTTCCTGTTCTTTTTTATTGCCCTCTTTTAAAAAAGATGCAACTATGTCTCCTTTTTTTACAGTGGGTAATTCCAGGGGAGGCGCCAGATATACGGTAAAAACTCCAGCATTGTTGATTTCCACTGGTTTTACAATGACTGTTTTGTTAACGGGCACTTCTCCCGCAATAAGGACTTCTACCTCGTATTCGCCGGGAGGTATGTCCGAAAGCAGAAATTTTCCGTCTTCCCTGGTCTGGGTTTCAAAGTTGGTAAACTCCAACCTTACCCTGGCATGGGGAATACGGGTATAAAAAACACGGCCGTTTTTCAGGAGTAACCCTTTGACTGTCCCCGTAATAAACCCGGGTTTTGTTTCCTGTGCAGATACAAGGACTTGGTTAAAGAACAATATTGTAAATGCCAGTATGATTAAAACTACAGCTTTCTTTTTCATTATGCCTCCGGTTAATATATTACAATAATAAGAAAGGGGCTTTCGCCCCTTTAAGTTTCCTTATTCATCATTCTGTTTTTCTTCGTTGTTTTGCCCGTCTTTTTCTTTATCTTTTTCTTCCTGGTCTTTTTCAATGGAAATTGAAATGTTCTGGGTTGTTTCTTCTTCGTTGCCGGCCTCGTCGGTGGCATGGATGGTCAATTTAAACCTTTTGGGATAAGGTTGGTTAAGATAAATATTAAACCTTTCCCTGGTATTGTCAAAAATTCCATCCCTGGGGATTGCCATAGCCCAGTCATCGTTGTTTATTTTGTATTTCACTTCTTTTAGATTTGCCAGGTAGGTTTTGACAAAACCGATTAGTCTGGCCTGTTTTTTTGTTCCTTTTGAAGAAATAATTGTTATCTCCGGTGATTTGTTGGTTATTATAATGGGTTTAGTTTTTACCTCGGTTCTGAGGTTTGGGTTATCTGGGTCTGTCCGGTCAAAACCAACTATCTTCAACATATAAGAACCATCTTCAACAATATTGGTGTTCCACTTATAGCTTTCTTCAGGGGTTTTGCCCTGTTTGAAATCGGTTTTCAGGCTGGCATTGATGTTTTGTTTGATGGGTTTCCATTTCTCACCGTCTTCAGAATAGAAAAGGCTGTAACTCAAACTCTGGGGGTTTGCCACCAGGCCTTTCCATTTTATTTCTTCGATACCCGACCATTTCTCTCCTCCTTTGGGAGATGCCACAGTTATAACCGGAGCTGTATTGTTGTGCTTGTAGTAAACAGCTATATCAAAAAGCCTGGGTGTTTTGGCGGGATTGGTAGTTTTAAAGTTAGCTTTAATCTGTATATACCGGGCTGCCGGGTTCATGGTTTTCTGCCCCTGGTTCATTGAATAGGTTGGGGACCAGTCGGACCAGGTATCATTGGGATCCGGCGTGTTGCCAGTACGGGTTTGCAGGGTTAATTCGGTGCCCTCGGGTATATCAGCCTGCCACTGGATACGCCCGAAGTGAGAGTAACGCTGGGTATCAAAAACCTCGCTGAGAAAGTAACCTTCATCGTTGTAATCATTTTCCACTTTCACCACGTTTCCGGGGTTTCCTGTGGCAAGGTAAAGTTCGTTACTGGGTGACAGGGCAATTGCCATTACCTGGTTCATTTCACTTTCAAACAGGTTTTCACAACTTCCGTCCTGCGAAATTTTGTAAATTCTGCCCAGGTTGGAAGTACCTGCCAGAATGTTACCTTGCTGGTCCTGTTTTACTTTCAGGATCGATTCTTCCGGAAAGATAAATATTTTGGGAAGTTTGTTTTCAGATAACTTATATAACAGCCTGTCCGAGGCAATCCACAGATTACCGTTTTCGTAAAGTAAATCGGTAATTGAAGGTTCAATGGTGCTGTAATATATCTCGGTGGCCCCCGAGGGATCCATCTTATAAATGGCGCCCTTGTTGGAGCAACCCAGCAGAATTGAGCCGTCGGGTAAAATTTCAATGGCGGTCATGTGGGTATCCTGAATCTCGAAAAGTTTCTCAGCTTTACCCTCTGGTGTTATCCGGTAGAGCCTGCCCATATTACCGGTACATGCCAGCAGGTTCCCGGATTCCTCAACTTTTATATCCCAGATTATATTATCATCCAGGGTGGTGAAAAGCCCGAATTTTCCGTCGGGGGAGTATTTATAAATGTTACCGTTAGGCCCGGTGCCGGTATAAATATTTCCCTGGTTATCCCTGGTCATTACCGGAAGAAAAACTTCCTCGGTTCGGCCCAACACACCAGGGGCTTCCCCGTCGAGCAATTCCATAATCAATCCGCTGGGGGATTCGGCAAAAACAATTCTGTTTTTATCAGAATCGTAAATCATGCTCATTATAAAAGGCTGGCTGGACATAAAAGGATAATCCATTTTATGCGCCAGGGTAATATTGCCGTTGGTTATGCTGGTTCTGTTGAAGTTGCCCAGAAAATAGTCGTGAGCGCTGGCAATAGATGCCATAAAACTGCCGGTGGGTAAATTTTTCTTGATGTCTTTGTGCAGAATTTTTTTATTCTTGGCTACCATAATGGTATCAACATTTCCGTACTCGTTTATAATTTCAGATCTCAATGCCAGTAAATCAGGCTTGTTGATTTCTTCCATGGCAGGATCGTCATCCGGGGTAACTTCCTCGGTTTCCACACCCTCGAAGGAAGCTGAGTCGGGGGAGGAGGGCACATCGTTGGATAGGCCCACCTGAATTACTCCTATACCCTCTATGTTATAATCCAGGGGAACCCGGGTTTCATAGTGGTCTGCCATAACCATAACGCTGCTTCTGGGGGAGGAGGCGAAAGCTGAGATAATAGCTCCCGGCAGGTTGCTGAACTTTTCACCGGCATAACCGATGGATCGTTTTGGGTACATGACCTGCACTGCAAGTTCATTGTTACGGGTGTCAAAGCGGATCATGTTCAGCAACTGGTTTACATTGGTGGGGGTAAGCCTGCTGTATCTCATTTTCCGGTTAAGCTGGCGTATCATTCTTCCGCTGGCAACCCCGATTTTCACATTTCCTTTTTTCAGATCTGCGGGGATGGGCACTTTTACTTTTTTTACAATATTTTCACCCTGAAGGGTCCTCAACCTTATGGCAACTTCGATGCTGTCTCCAGGCCGGACCTGGGGGTACTGGGTTGAAACGTCCTGGATCCGGGCAGTCCGGTTGTCGGGGAAAACCGTTATTTTCATAGATGCCTTTTCCAGAACCGGGACATCAAATTCATTGGTCATAAGGTATCTCATATATTGCATAACCTGCATGTAAAGGTCGGATTGTATGAAATCTCCTGCGATATAATCTTCAAATTTTATTGCAGGATAATTCTTGAATTTCAAATTATATTCTACCTTGCCGCTGGAGCCGGCAAAATTGGTGGAAGATGAAGAAAGCGATTCAGCGCCCACTATAGAAACGATAAGGGGGGTGAAATAAGGTTGTTTCGCCATCTTTACATTAAAAGTCTTTTTCCAGTTGCGGGCCTGATCGTGAACTGCCACCGACATTGGAATCATATCTGGTTTTTTATGAAGGCTGCCGGCTATGGCATATAAGCGATCCTGGGTGAGGGTTCCCACCACTCCCAGGCTGGATGAAAGTTTAAAAGGAACATTCATTGATGGAATAATAGCTTCTATTCGGGCGGCGTTCAGTGGTAAATCGGTTTTTCCCAGTTGCAACATGGGATGGCCGAATGCCAGGATTTCATCGCCATTACGGTAAGTTACCGTGCCGGTTCCTGCTATGCTCAGGTCGCCTTCCACCAAGGTAACGCCTATGGGGGAGCCGGGCTGAATATGAGGTACCTGGCCTGTGTAGGCAGACTTGTAACCGCCGGGTATGGAAACAGGCATAATGCCGTAGGGCTCAAATTCCTTCCTGATCAATTCCAAGGATTTCTTTCCAAAACCGTGCACCTGCAGGACCGACGGGACCGGCGATAAAACCATAGTACCGGGTTTTGACTTGTTTTCCTGGTTTACTATATCCTGAATGATAAACCTGTCGTATTTGTCATTTCCCACAAAAACTGGTTCTTCTATGGTGTATTCACGGTTATCGGGATTCTTATGAGTCAATGCTTTTGTCTGGTATTTGGGAAAGGTTCCCAGCATATGTTCGATAGGTGTAACACCGCCGATGGGTTCCTGGGAGAAAGACCAGCCGTAGCCTATGGCGCCTGCCAGCCTTCCGTCAATGTAAATCGGGCTTCCACTCATACCGGCGATGATTCCTGTATGATGGCTGACAGGGTAACCACCCAGGACTTTTATCAGAATCATATCTGATTCGCCGATGGCGTTTTTCAGCCTGCCCAGGACCACAATGGGGAAGCGTTCAATTCGGTTGCCGTTAAAAACCGACAGCCCATAACCCCTCATACCCGGCCGGATTTCACTGGACTTTATTATGCCCGTGGGGGCTGCGTTTGCAGCAGGGGGTTTTATGTTACTATATATGAATGAAATACAGAGCAGCGCAGTTATAATCAATAACCTGGATGCTGTGCCATTAATTATATTTGTTTTTGTAACCTTGTTTTGCCTTAAATTCTCTTTCAAATTTTCCACCTCTTATATTGTTTTTTCCTGAAATTGCTATTTCGATGCAGTCCATTAAAGTTCCTCTGAACATTATCTTAAGGGGATATTTGTTAATTGATATTTAAAAATCTGGCTGGTTTCTTCCCCTATAAAAGGGTTTTAATTATTTGCGATATAATATAAGTTTTGACCTGGATTAAACCGGGTCAGCAGTTTGTCTGAAGGATTTTTCAAAATGGAGTAGTTTTATGAAGCGCATTTTGTTCATTTTAATATTAGTTCTTATATCTATAGCTTTTATTCCCGGCCGGGTTCTGGCAAAAGAGGATAAAACCGGAAATTTTAATTTTAATGAAACCACGGGAATAGTAAATATGCCTACCGCCCGAACCATTGAGTATAAAACCCTGAATTTTGCAATAAGGATGGCCAAACTGGGTAAAAACCCTCCTTTAAAGCATAAATGGCAGACTCCCACCCCCGGCCCATTTTCGGGGACACCTTTTGATTCCGACTGGTGGATTGATAACGACGGTGATCGAAGATTATTGATAAGCCCAATAAGAAATGTGGAGTTCAGTTTTATGAACTATCACAGCCAAAGGCTTACCCCCACCCTGGGGGCAAAATGGGTGGTTCTGCCCGAAAAAAAATCCTTTCCTGCAATTGCCATAGGGGCGAACAATATTCTGGGAGACCCCGAAGACGCTACCTATTCCCAGGAGGTAATTGATGCAAACAGTAAGATTGCTCCATATATAGTCGCTTCAAAACGTCTGGGGCAGAACGATATGTTCGATCTTTCCGTGGGAATTGGCGGTGGCCGCTTCCGCAGAAGAGTTTTTTACGGCGGAGAAGTTTCCCTGGATAAAAAACACCTGTTGAGAGCTGTAGGAGAATATGACGGAAATGTGTATAGTTATGGTTTTAAATATACACTACCCAGAGGCCGTTGGAATTTTGGCTTGTTTTTGCAGGATCGTGACCAGCCGGGCTTTACTTTCTCTTATACTATGCCCTGGTAAGGAGATGGAAACCAGTTGAAAAAACCCATAGTTTTATTCGATATAGGTGATACTCTGATGGGTGGAGCTGTGAAGTCGCCAACTTATCGTATTATTGAAGAGCTGGGTTTGCAGAGGTCTGACAAATCAAAGGTGCGTCACTTAATGTATGGCAGCAGTTTTATGGATTCTGATGAACTTATCCAGTCATTCTTTAACGAATTTCCATTTCTGGACCGGTATGCTTCCGAAGTTATTTATGATTTATGGGAAGCTCAAACCGTTGAGGGGTATGCCTTGCCGGGTGCCTTCGATGTAATTGAGGAATTTCATCGGGCAGGTTTCAGGCTGGGATTGGTATCCAATATCTGGCATCCATTTTATCAAAGTTTCGAACGGGTTTTCAGCCGGGTTATAAAAAAATTTGAAGTTATTACCCTTTCTTATAAGTCTGGGAGGATAAAGCCTGACATGACTTTATATAAACAGACACTGGAGCATTTCAGGTTCCTGGAAGATACCAATTTCATAAACCCCAAAAAAATATGTATGATTGGCGACAGCTATAAAAATGATATAGAGCCGGCCTGTCAGGCAAAACTGAGGACTGTATGGATACTGAATAAGCCCCAGCGGGAAATTGGTTATCTGTCCAACATAGTAACTTCCGGGGCGTCTTATCCCGATTTGATTCTACCTTCAATTCAAAAACTGGACAGGGAAAAAATCAGTATGTTGAGAGCCATTATGAGTTAAAATTATATTTGTTTCTTATATAATCAGAAAATAACCGGTTCTTTTTCATAACTGTTTCCGCCAATTGTGGCGAAAGGTTGCCCATCCCGCAGGACCCGCTTACCAGCGATTGGTTCAGTAAGGTCTTCCGGTTCAATCCCTTCTCTGCAAGTTTGTTCAGGTATTTTTCCAGTCTTGATTCCAGGTTTTCCATGGTCACCTCTTCTGCTTCCGGTGATGTGGGAACCATGCCCCAGGCAATAATTCCGCCGTTGTTAATAAATCTAACAATTTCGTCGGCGTATAGAAGGAAGTTATCTCCATATTCATATATATCGGCGCTGATGATTGTGCAGCCACTGTTGAAAAGAATTGCCCAGTCTGTATTGCCACAGCAATGAACACCGGTGATAAACCCCTTTTTTTTCAGAATAGTTATCATTTCTGACAAAATATTCGTGGCTTCGGTCTCGGAAATTGCCACCATGGAAGACCCGATATTGGCCAGGTAAGGTTCGTCAACAAATATTATTGTTTTAAACCCAGGGTTGGCTAACCGGTACCCCTGCCAGAGGGCTTTCATTGTGAGGGTCTGGGTGATAATTTCCTTATATGAGTCATCATAAAGAAGAGGCTTCATGTTTATATCGGTAACATTCAGGCCGAAACTTATGGGGCCGGTAACGTGCCCTTTCACAAAATCAGGTTTTAAATCTTTAATCTTTTTTTCCTGTGAAAGAAACTCATGAAAACCCGAGGCCCGGGAAGCAGAAATCGCGAAAGGCTCAACTTCCTCTGCCATAGCTTTTTCCAGCATATCGCCCATTTCTATGAAGAATTCGTCATCAGGCTCTCTGGCGGTAAGCTTCCCGGTTTCGGAGTTGTAGTTGATTCCCGGCATGTTTTCTGTGTATTGAATATACATTTGCTCCAGGGCGCTTTTCCGGGGCAACTGGGGCCATAAGGGAATCTCCCGATAATATTCAAATATCTTCTCCAGGGCTTTTCCGGGCGTTCTGTATGGAAAACTACCTATGGCAATGGGTTTGAAATTGGTTCTGATGTTTGTGTTCATAAGCAACCTTTTTTCTGAAATAAATGCCTAATTCAGCTTTTAAAGCTTTAGTCCTTTTATCTTGCAAAATTATTAAATGGATGATACCAGAAGAGGTTTGAAAGTGATAAATACAAACTGACGATTCAATGAGGGGAATCAAATTTGTTCAAGGAAAATTATAATCTGGTGTAGAAGGTAAATATCATTAATGAAATTTTGTCAGGACTTATGATGAACAGGTATTCATATCAAAGAGCCCATACAAAACATGAAGCCCATAGGGCCCAGAAGCACATGCAGAAAGCCCTGGAGCCTCAGGTTAAGCATTGCTATATTCAGGATATTGATGTAAATATACTGGTGGAATACCCCGATTATAAAAACCCCAATGTAAAGGGGCCGGTGGGGGAGATTTATTGCGAAAACCTTATGTATTGTTTTCAGAACGATGTCAAATGCAGATGGAGTGGAATAAGCCCTCATTATCCCGATCCCTTTAACCCCAGTGCCCCGAAACACAGGCCGCCGATTTTTTAATGTTAAGAAATCTAAATATTTTTTTTGTAAAAATCTCTTTACTTGTTGAAAATTGTAGTGATATACTAGTGTCAAATGTAAATCCAATAAAATTTTCCATAAACCGCTCCTGAATAAACCCTGTGGGTTTATTCTTTTTTTAAGGAAATGTAAGGAGTTTGCCCATGGCCTGCTTCGATCCCTTCAGCTCTCAATACACCCAGAAAATTGAGAGAATCGATGTATGGCCCAACGATGTACTGCCACCCAACCTTTCTCTGATTGGCCAACCCTTTAAGGATAAAACCTTTTCTGCTGAAAACCAGTCAGCCCGGAGGTTTGTTCAGCAGCCTGTAAACAATGATGTTTTCGAAGGGGAATTTGAAAATTCCGAAGAGGAAGAAAACAACAGAAGTGATGAATTGGGGCCCAGTTATAAAACTATGCTGTTCAGGGAAATAAAATACAATGCCCATAAAAATAACAATTTTGATGAAAACCGCGCCCTGGAACTGGTATTGAAGGCAAGAAAAATTCAGAAAAACCAGTACGATATTTGCCGGCAAATTTTCTGCCATGCCCGCTATGAAAATAACCTGGATGAAATTTACTGTTTTGGCCTTGCTCTTGACAGCCCCCATTTAACTGATGGCCATTATGTTGTGCTGGCACAGCTGGTGGAACTGGCTTCCACCAAAAACAACCTGGATGAAAACCAGGCTTTTCTGGATATTGTTTCCTGCTCAAACCTTACCGAAAACCAGCAGGAAGCAATTTTAAGCCTGATAAAAAATTCCAGGTTTGAAAATGATATAGATGAAAACAGCATACTGGCCCATATACTGTGGAATCCCCAAATCTCTGACAATCACCTGGTTCTTATAGAAAAATTATTAAAAGATGCCCGGGCCGGCAATGCTTTTTTCGAAGGCAGGGCGATTGAAGCGGTTTGCAGGGCAGGGGCAATAACCAATGAACAGGTTGAGCTTTGCCTCTCGGTGTATAAAGAAGCGAGTTATGGAAATAACCTGGATGATACCGGGCTGTTCATAAATATTTTGAATTCCGAACTTATTTGACAGTTTCCATTTCGGGCTTCTGTTTCTCCACCCTGGTTTTTCGGGCTTCTTCTATAAAGGTTTCAAAGATGGCATCAAAACGAGGGTCTTCTTTAATCAATCTTTCAGGGTGGAACTGCAGGCCCATTATGAAAACCTCTCCTGGCATTTCAATTGCCTCTATCAGGCCGTCATCGGCGGTGGCGGAAACTGCCATGCCCGGAGCCAGTTTCCTGACCGCCTGGCGATGATACGAGTTTACCCTGATTGTGGTTTCGCCCATTATTTCATATAATCTGCTGTCTTTTTTAATGTTGATGTTATGAAAACAGGGGAAATTTTTTCTCGTCTTTTCATCTCTTATTCTGTGGGTTACTTCAACCCGGTTTTTGCTCTTAAAATACAGGGGTATATCCTGATACAATGAACCGCCGTAAAAGACGTTAAGAATCTGTTCGCCGCGACAGATACCCAGGACCGGCAATTTGTTGGCTTTTGCATAATCGAGTAAATCCATTTCGAACTGATCGAACCCCACATCAATTAATTGTGAGGTTTTATAGCGTTCCTCGCCGTAAAAACTGGGGTTTACGTCATACCCGCCGGGAAGCAGCAGCCCGTCGAGCTGGGCTATCTGTTTTTTCAGAAATTCCGTCCCGTAATTCTGCGCCAATACCACGGTACGGCCTCCAGATGCTTCTATAGCGTTACGGTAGTTAATAAGAGGGTCTTTTCCCCGGAGGAACTTCTCACCCTGATAAAGATCATAGGGCAGCCCTATGCGGGGTTTTTCTGATGCATGAATGAAAGAGTTGAATGAAAAACTGAATAATAATAATAAAATTAAGAATAACTTGCTTGTTCTTTTCATAATTGTCACCACTTTTCGCATGATGATTAATTTTTTGATACATGCCTGCTATTTTCCTCCCCAATTAATTATCGGGTAAGCAGGAGATTTTTACATGTTTTTTTAATATCTAAATCGATAACAATAGGAGGTTTTTAAGTTGAAAATCGGAGTTTTAGCTTTACAGGGTGCATTTTTGGAACATATTAAAGTTCTGGACTATCTGGAAATTGATGCTGAAGAAATCAGAAAGAAAGAACAGATGAGCCAGGTGGACGGCCTTATTATTCCCGGCGGTGAATCAACTACTATTGGCAAACTGCTTAAAAAATACGGAATCTGGGACCCCCTGAAAAAAAGAATTGAAGAGGGTATGCCGGTTTTCGGCACCTGCGCCGGAATGATTGTTCTGGGCAGGGATATTGTATCAGGAACCCCGGAACAACCCAGTCTGGGAGTACTCAATATCACCACCGAAAGAAATGCATTCGGCCGCCAGGTGTTCAGCTTCGAAACCAGGCTGGATATTTCCATCCTGGGCGAAGACCCTTATCCCGCAGTTTTTATAAGGGCCCCTATTGTTAAAACTATGGGCGAAGATGTCTATGACCTGGCTGAGTATAATGAAAAAGTTGTGGCGGTCAGGGAAGGCAATATACTTGCCACAGCTTTCCATCCTGAATTGACCAAGGACGTCCGTTTTCATCTTTACTTCATTCAGATGATCTCCGAATTTCTGGGTGAAGATATAACCCCTGCTGTGGAGGAACCGGCTCGGTTACAGGAAGAAAAGCCTTCAAAAGAGGAAGAAAAAACTGAAGAAATCCAGGAGAAAATAGAGGCTGAGCCGGAAGAAGTTCAAGGGAATACCGAACTGGTAGAATCAGAAGAGGAAACAGAGAAAGCTGAAAAAGAAAACGTTTCTGAAGCTGAGGAAGAAACTCATGAAGTGGAAATAAAAGAAGAATTGGACCCTGAAAAAGCTGAGGAAATTGAGGAAACCGGGGAAGTTGAAGAAACTGATAATGTGGATGAAGAAAAAGAGAAATCTTCTGTTGATGATCATAAAAATGAGGAGCTTCCTGAAGACAGCTCTGAATCTGGTGAAGTAGAAGCTGATACAGAAAAGGAAGAAAAGGAAAAAGAAGAAAAGGAAAAAGAAGAAAAGGAAAAAGAAGAAAAGGAAAAAGAAGAATAAAGCTGAGCTGGAAATTGAGGTTGTTATGGTAAAGACGGAGAATATAAAACTGGAAACCAGGGGATATTGTGATTTAATTGATATAACCGATAAGGTGGCGGAGGCTGTGGAAAAATCCGGGATAAGCCGGGGTATTGTTACGGTTTTTGTTCCTGGGGCTACCGGCGGGTTATCCACCATAGAATATGAAGGCGGGTTGGTCAGGGATTTTCAGGAATTCATGGAGCGAATTCTTCCTGAGGGCAGTTTTTATCATCACAACGCTCGCTGGGGAGATGGAAATGGTTTTTCTCACATGCGGGCTTCTCTCATAGGGCCTTCCATAACGGTGCCTTTTAACGACAAAAGGATGGCCCTGGGGACCTGGCAGCAGATTATTTTTATAGATTTTGATAATAAGCGTAGAAGCCGGCAGCTTGTTTGCCAGGTAATGGGGGAATAAATTGGAAAGCAGTAAGATTGCTCTTGTAACAGACTTCGGGCTGGAGGATCCTTATGTGGGGGTAATGAAGGGAGTTATTGCTTCTATTAATCCCTTTGCCGATATAATCGACATTACCCATAAGATTCAGCCCCAGAATATTTACCACGCAGCATTTTCTCTGCTCCATACCTATTGCTATTTTCCTTCGGGTACGATATTTGTAATTGTAGTGGATCCCGGTGTGGGTTCTCAAAGAAAAGCTCTGGCAGTGAAAACCCATAAGTATTTTTTTATTGCCCCGGATAATGGGTTGTTGTCTCCGGTATTGGAGCAGCAGTATGTGGAGAGAATTGTGAATATAAATAATTCCCGCTATCTTCTTACCCCTCCATCTGATACTTTTCATGGGCGGGATGTTTTTGCCCCTGCAGCTGCCCATCTTTCTCACGGCCTTCCCATCGAAAACCTGGGCGATGCCATTACAACATTAAGAACCGAAAAACTACCTGAAGTTAAAGTTTTTGATGACCATCTGGAAGGCAGAATCATAGTTAATGACCATTTTGGCAATCTCATATCTAATATTAGTAAAAATTATCTGCAGGGCAAAATTATTAAAAGCATCAGTGTTGGAGATCATTTAATTTCCAGAATCAACCGGGCATATAACGAAAGCTCTCCCGGAGAGTTGCTTGCTATCATCGGCAGTTACGATACCCTGGAGATTGCTGTCAACCGGGGCAGTGCAGATGCTTTTCTGGGAGAACATCATTCTGAAATAATAAGGGTTTATTTTGATAAGTATCCTGAATCGGAAAACAATCTTTATTAAATTACCTGATTAACATTTTAAATCATTTTTTTTACATTTTGATAACATATTTCACCTTTTATCAATACTCAATTTAAAGTTTCTATGTTATAATGGCCTATAATTTTTTTCGGAGGAGAAAATGATCAGGGTCGAAGGAATATTCACAGCAAATAATACCCAGAAAGAAGTTATTGCAAAAATCGAAAAACAGAGTTTCTTCCGGCAAATAAAAGAAAAAATCTTCAAGGATAAAACTCAACCGGTTGCGGAACAGAAAAGGAAATAAAAAAAAACGGGGTAAAATCCCCGTTTTTTTTATTTATAATTTAAAACTCTTTGGGCAGATGAACCGGCTCTCCGGTTTCGGTAGCCTTGTTGGCCAATTCATAAGCCTGGGCATACTGCTCAGCTACTACTTCCCAGGAAACCACTTCGTCCAGATACTTTTTCAGGTTTTCGCCAAGTCTCATTCTGAGGTTTTCATCGGTTGCCAGACGAACAACCTGCTTTCTTAATCCTTCACGGTTGGTGAACAGAAGCCCGCCTTCGCTTTCCAGGGTCTGGGCGGTGAGGCCCTCCATTGGAGCAGTGGTAACGTAGGGTTTGTTCAGAGAAATAATTCTGGCCAGGGTTCCTGACTGGGTTTCATCGGTAGAAGGCAATACCACGAAGTCGCAGATCGCCATAACCTTGTAGTATATGTCACCCCGGGGGGTAAATTCGTAGTAGTGGGCTAAACCTTTCTTCTCCAGAAGTTCAATTTCCTTCTTATATTTTTCATAATCGGGCAGATGTTGGGGATCTCTCATTTTACCAGCTGCCAGCAGGTCCCATTTTTCTCCGGTAGCCTGTTCAATCTCGGAAGCAACTTCTTCCCACATAGAGGTGAAAATATCCCAGCGTTTGTTGGATTGGATCCAGCCAACCATACCGATAAGCCTGTTGCCTATGTAAGGAAGTTTGTCAAGGCCGATTTCTTCTCTTAGATGGGGTATCTCGTCAAGCCCCCATCTTTTGTCGGGCCTGGCGCCGTGGGGTATAATCATTATGTTGGACGGTGTTTCCCAGTTGTAACTGTTAAAGTTCCATTCTAACCGCCATTTTTGATAGTGGCATTTGAAAAGAACCACGTCGGTTGACTGGCACATCTTGAATATGAAATCAGCTTCCGAATC
>CAZSLZ010000025.1:0-28194 GCA_964607865.1 uncultured bacterium | reverse complement strand
ATGAATTGTTTACAAAAACATAGAAAAGATGCTTATTGCAGAGAAACGGGAGCAAGTATTTACCTGTTTTTGCTGTTTTCTTTCTGTTTTCACCTGTTTTTGTTCTGGTTTCTGGGAAATTATTGTTTTTCTGGAAGGAATCCGGAAAAAAAACGAAATGAGCTGATTTCCGTATCTCTGGTTAAGGTCAGCGATGATTTGTTTCAGAAAAAAGTTGAACCGGTTCAAAAAAAGGTTGAGAAAGATACTGTAGAAACTTCCCCTCGAAAAATTCCAGAAAAGAAAAAAACCTTGCCTGAAATACCGGATTTTGACAGGCAAAATGATTATCCCAGGGCTGTTGTAAAAACTGAAACCAGAAAAGTTGTTGCAGTGGATAACTCGAATGAGCTGTCTTCTGAAATTTTGAAAACCAGCATTCCTGAGCCGAAAAAGGTTTCTAAAACTGATGTGAAAAGGGTTGTCAGGAAGACTGAACCTCAGGAAGAGACTGAAATAGAAGTTGATAAGGATAAAATGAGCCAGTTTCCTGAACCTGATCTTCCTGTAAAAGAAGAGCCTACTGAAGTTTCTTCCTTACTGTCAGCACGGGGAAAAACCCCGCCGGAAGAAACAGTTCCGGGGCAGGCCGGTGTTGAAGAAATCCATCAAATATCAGATAGAAAAAAAACTCCGGAAGTTCAGGCCGGAAATACTGGCAAGGAGATGCCGGAAAACAACGGGGCTGATATGGAAAATACATTAGTCCAAAATAAAGCTCCGGCTGATTTAAAGACAGGCGGTGAAAATAATAAAAGTAACAAGGGAAATAAGGCTTCAAAAGCAGATATTCTGGGTTATCAATCCATGGTGGCGGACAGGGTGGAAAGAAACAGGAATTACCCAGTTAAAGCCCGCGAGGAAAGGCTTCAGGGAAGTGTGGTTGTTTCCTTCAATATTTCTCCGGATGGAAATGCCGGCGGAATTTCCATAATTCAATCCTCGGGCCATGGGGTGCTGGATTCGGCGGCATTGGATGCGGTTAAGAGTGGGGCGCCTTATCTTCCTTATCCTGTGGGCTTGAAGAGAAGCGTAAAGGTTAAACTGACCTTGAATTTTGAACTTTTTAATTAACATTGGAGTAAGGAGTAAGATGATAAAGAAGACTATGAACCAATTGTTTCAATTATTTATCTGTTTTTGTATGGTTTTGAATTTGAGCCAATTTGCTCTGGCGCAGGAAAAAACTGAAGATGCACCTTTGGAGATTGAGATTGAGACTACTGTTAAGGCATCAGCCCTGGAGAAATTTCTTGTTACCACCAGTGTAATCGAAGATGAAGAAATACAGGAATTGCCGGTTAACAATACTGAAGATTTGCTGAAGAACCTGAATGGGGTCATTTCTCTGGGGACGGCTAACAAAAAGGGTAAAGCTGATATTGGTATCCGGGGGTTTGGCATGAATTACATCCGAGTATTCATTGACGGGGTTCCCTTGAATACTGCCAATGACCGGACTGTGGATTTCAGCTTGATTCCTTTGGAATATATTGAACGGATTGAGGTCATTAAAGGCCCTGCCCCTGTAACTTACGGCAGTGATTCCATTGGGGGTATCATTAATATTGTTACAAAATCGGGGCGTGAGAACCAGGGTGAGTTCCTGAAAGTAACCGGGGGAAATTTTGGAATTTTCGAAGCAACTGGCGTGGCAGGTGGCGGAAGCGAAAACTTCGGATATTTTACCATGGTTAAAAAAAGCAGCACCAGTGGTTATCGGGCTCACGCTGCAGAGAACTTTCTGGACGTTTTTCTTAAAACTGATTATGATTTTGATAAAAATAATAATGTTTCATTTATGTTTTTCAATACCACCGGCGACAGGGAAGCCCCTAACGCCCAGAACCCCGATGGCTCCCTGAGATTGCAGCAATCAGGGTTCTATATGAATTCCTATGATTGGGAATATAATGATATTCTTCAGCAGGGTTTTAATTTAAAATTTGAGGGTAAACCCGAAAAAAGAATAGGGTATTTTGCCAACTTGTATTATAAAAAATATAACGATACTTTGAGAGCTTATGTGGCTCCGGGGACGCAGGTAAAACCTCCGCCGGGCTCTCCGTTTCAATACTACCGGCCCGGCGCCTGGAACTACAGCTATTGGAACAGCTATACTTTGGGAGGTGACGCCAGGCTGATAGTCCCAGTTTCAAAGCATAAAATTACCTTGGGCGCTTCCATGGAAAGGGATTATTTCAGGGATACCTATCTTGGCCGTTCAAAGCCCGGAAACCCCCAAGGTTCCCTCTCAATGCCCATGGAGCAATGGGACAGGAATTACTGGAACCCATGGGAAAATTTGCGATATAACAGCCTTTATATTCAAGATGAAATTGAGTTGACAAAGAACCTGGCTTTCACAGTTGGGTTACGCAACGACAGCTTCTCGCGTTCCGCTTCTTCACTGAACGGAATTGGGAACCTGGTCTATGTAAATGGTAATGATACTTTCAGGGCCACTGTGGGTAAAACTGGAAGGTTTCCCACTTTAAAAGAACTGGAAGGCAAGGGGGGGAATCCCAACCTGAAGCCGGAACGGGCCTGGAATTATGAAATCGGGTATCGCCACAACGAACCCAAATTTGTCGATTATGAGATTTCCCTTTATCAATCTTCAATAAACAATCTTATTCAGCCCAAAGATCCTACCGATGGTTTTTCAATGAAAGAAAATATAAGCCTGGTAAAAATTTTTGGAGCTGAAGCCAATGTTATTCGAAGCTGGGATAATTTCGAAGGCAGAGTGGGTTATACTTATATCAACCGGGTATCGCCTCCTTTGACACCCGACTGGGAAGAAGTGCCCCGGCACAAGGGGGTGTTGGGGTTGACATACCATAAAGAGGGAAACCTGTGCTGGTCCGCCCAGGGAGTTTTCATAGGGCAGAAAAAAACCGGAGATAAAACCATCTCGACAATTCCCGGTTATGCTCTTGCAAACGTCAGGCTGGCATATCCGTCCTTTGGTGATATGGAAAACCGGAACTGGTATTTTGAAACCACCATCACCAATCTTTTTGATGCCGACTATCAGAACAGGCTTTATTTTCCCGCTCCGGGAAGAACTATTACCGGCAGCATAAAATATAGATTCTAATTAATGGAATAAAATTTCGCCGGCTTTGTAATAAATAATGGATATAAAAAAATGAGGGAGTGGCGAGAATGAATTCAAGAAATTTATTTGGAAAAACCGGAATTACTTTTATGGCAGTTCTGGTTTTTTTCTGTCTGGCGATCAGTTCTGTTTGGGCCGGTGTGGTTTATGTGCCCCACAGGGACGAGCCTGCAGTTAAAAAAGAAATTTTAGATGTTGATAAAGAGGTCATAAATTCCAGAATTGAATTCTACCGTGGCCACCTTTTCCTTATAGGCAATGGCCTGGCTTTAAGCGGAGTTCCTCTGGAAGATATCAAACTCGCATATTTTCTGGAGTCAGAGAGTATTACCAGGGATCAGAATCAGCAACAACAAGACAGGCCCCGCATAGAGGTGGCGTTTCTTGTGGATACTACCGGAAGTATGGGAGATGAAATCGCGGTAGTTAAAAATGAAATCAATAATATGATTAATAAAATATCCTCGGGCCAGCCTGTGCCCATTGTAAGATATGCGGTAATTGCTTTCAGGGATAACGGCGATTCTTATGTAACGAAAAAGTTTGATTTCTCTGTTGAGAAAAAAGAAGTCCAGAATTGTATAAACCAGCTGGAGGCTTCAGGGGGCGGAGACAAACCTGAAGCTGTGGATGAAGCTATGAAAGTGGCAATAAATCAACTCCAGTGGAGCCAGAGCCCTGAAGTTATCCGCATGATGTTTATAATCGGTGATGCCGGTTCCCATAGCGATAACAATCTTAATACTGCTTCTCTTGCCCGTCAGGCTGCCCAGAAAGGCATAAGCATAATTACCATTGGCTGTTCAGGCATGTCGGGGAATGAAGTGGAGGAATTTTCTGAAATTTCCCGGTTAACTAATGGAACCTTTGAATTTCTTACCTATCAACGGGTTGTTGTAGTGGGTGGTGAAGAGCGTAGATATTTGAAAGCTGGTGAAAAAACCTATGAAATTACCGGGGGCGATAAGGATACCTGGAAAATGGGAAGTGAAGAGGTGGTGAAAAAAGGGTTGGCAAGAGAAGTTTCTTCTGAGCCGGTAGTTGCCGGGGCTGCTCCCGAGATGGATACAACTTATGATTCCGTCGCAGGCAGTTCAGCAACCAGGAGAACTGTTAAAAGTGATATGAGCGCTCCCTCTGCATCTATGACCAACAACCTTGATTCTCTGGTTATAAAGCATGTAAAAAAGAAGGCTGAGGAAAAGGGAGTAACTTATGAAGAAAAGTAAACTGACTGTTAATCGGAAAAAGATTATATAATGGGGATGGTTAAAAAAGAGGCTGCCTGAAAAACAAAGGCAGCCTCTTTTGATTTTGGTCAGTTAACTCATTTGATTACCGCAGTTAGGGCAGAATTTTGTACCCGGCGGTACTTCATTCTGGCATTTAGGGCATTGAGCCTTGGGGGGCGCCATATTGCTTCCGCAATTGGGGCAGAATTTCATGCCCAGATCAACTTCGTTCTGGCAATTGGGGCATTTTGCCTTGGGTGGAGCTGTGGGTTGGCCGCAATTGGGGCAGAATTTGGTTCCCTGGGCAATCTGCGCCTGGCAGTTGGGGCAGGCCATGGTCGCCGGCGGTGGCGCAGCTGCCTGAGGCTGTTGCATTTGTGCCTGGGGCTGGGCCTGTCCCATCTGTTGGCCGCCCATGGCATTGTTCATTGCCTGGCCCATCATCTGGGGCATCATCATGCCCATTCCCATGCCCATTCCGGCGTTCATGGGATCTCCGCCGCCACCTGCGGGGCGGTTGGCCATATCGCCGATGGCTGTGGCGGTTTTATACTGCATAAATTTGCCCATATCGCCCAGCGCGCCCATCTTGGCTCTTTCCTTGAAAGCTTCCTGGACTTCTTCAGGCACTGAAACATCGCGCAGGAAAAAGTCACGGATTTCTATGCCGTATTTCTCAAAATCTTCTTTTACCTTGAACTTCATGGCTGCAGAGAGTTCGTCAAAATCTTTACGGATTTTGAAATAAGATTTGAACTGTTCTCCTACCAGATCGTTAAACCGGGTCAGGATGGAACCTTTCAGGAATTTTTCCACTGCTCTTGTATCCATAGCGCCCTGGGTTCCTACCAGGGTATTTACAAACAACTGGGGATCAACAACCTTGATTGAGTAGGTACCGAAAGCCCGAAGGGAAACAATACCCAGGTCTGGATCCATCATATCGATGGGGTTGGGGGTCCCCCATTTGAGATCCTGAAAAATTTTGGTATTGATGAAGTAAACTTCTGCCTGAAACGGTGTTTTTCCACCTGAGGTGAAATTAGAAATAAGATTCTTTAAAAGGGGCACATTGTTGGTGGTCAGGGTATGGCGGCCGGGGCCGAAAACCGTCAATGCCTTTCCATCCTTATAAAAAACTGCCGACTGGGTTTCCCTTACTACCAGTTGGGCTCCATATTGTATATCCGCGCCGGAAGGGGGTTCTTTATGAACCATATTACTTCCGGTGGGGTCGCTGAATTCCAGAACATCTAATATTCGGTGTGACTGCATCTATTATTCAACCCCCTTCAGAATTTTCTGACGGCCGTCAACGCGTTCATTGACAGCTTTTATGGTTTTTTCCACATCTTTTAGTTTCTTCTTTGGATCCATCTCCTCGGAATCGATACTGTGTTCAAGAGCGGTAACCGACTCTTCAACACGGGAAATATTATCCATCAGCGAAAGATCGTACTCATAGAGATGATCCAGTTCCGCCTCGTTAATTTTGGTTCCGGCAAACAGTGAGGCATAACCGTATTCAGCATGCTCAATTCTGTCCATGGTTTTATCAAAAAGTTTTGTCACCCGGTCCACATCACCCATTAACATCATGTTGCCCGATCTTAACAGCTCCTGTCCCAGGTCTGTAAGCCTGCTTTTCTCGTCTCTTAATTTCTTTGCCATAAAATCCCGCTGGATTTTATCTGCGTTTCTGGTTTGTTCCCGATTTTTATATCCTTCAAAGCCGGGGATTTTTCTCATAAGCTTTTCCAGGGCATTTTCTCCCCCCAGAATTTTTTCTCGAAGATCTGCCAATTTGTTTCCCTCCTTAATAATATGTCATAAATCTTTCTTTTACCCCTTATATAGCTTCCATTAGATTGCTACTATTCCTTCCTGTTATGGGATTTCATGAAAATACAGAGGCGTTTTTTTCTGCAAACCGGAGGATTTTGATATGAAATCATGAAAAACATATAAAAAAATGAGGAGATTTTTTGAATGATCTGGTGGAAAGAGCTATATGATTTTATGGATTCGGAACAGGAAGTCTGGTATCCGGAAAATGAGATGAAGAAACTGACCGCAAAGGAGGTTGATTTTCTGGAAGAAGCCTGCTCGCTGAAGCAGGGAGCCAGTGTTATTGATGTTGGTTGTGGAAGGGGGCGGCACTGTGTGGAACTGGCAGGAAGGGGTTATAAGGTTACCGGTATTGATATTTCTGAACAGATGATAAATAAGGCCCGCCAGGACGCCCAGGAACAGAACCTGGATATTAATTATATTGTATCGGATATGAGAGAATATGAAACCGAAGAAAAATTTGACCTGGGCATCTTTATGGATGTAGCTTTCGGTATTTTCAAAGATGAAAGCAACCAGAAGGTGGTCAACAACATTTATGAATCTCTTAAGCCTGATGGCCAGGTTGTTTTCCATCTTTTCAACCCTTACTACTGGGCTATGAATCCCCATTGCCGCCATTGGGGGGATGAGGATGGCGAGGTTATCAGAGAATATCGTTTTGATGCCGAAGATGGGCGGATTAAGGATTATCAGGTTTATATCAATGTAAATAAAGGCATACGCAGGATTCTGCCGGTACAGAGCATCCGGGCTTATACTGTACCTGAAATGCGTCATATGTGCAGAAAAGCCGGCTTTACAACCTTTGTAATTTATGGGGATACGGGCGATTTTATCCCCACTACCGATATACCTTTTGAAACTCATCGTTCTCTGGGGATGTATTTTAAAATAAGAAAATAATTCAGGAAACTATCCAGATTGAACCCCCGCCCAATAACCTTTCCACGTCGGGTTTCAGGGAATTGAAGGAACTTATGAAAAACCTGTTGTCCACCTTTAATACAGTCTGTTTTATTCCGGTTTCAATATGTAAATAAATTGGCAGAGAACCGGGGTTATTTTCAATATATTGATATAATTTTTCCAGGTTCACCCCGTGGTTATCTATTTTGATATGAACACCCTTAAGTGTTGATTTTGAAGGTTTTTCCAAGGCTTTTTTAACCGCCTTTATATATTTTTTTGATCTGGGCATATTCATGGGTTTCAGATAATCGATTGATTTTGCTAGGATTTTGGGCTCCAGTTCCAATTCCGTTTCCTCATCGTCATCCTTTATAAAGGGTTCTTCAAGCTCCAGGGCCCCCGACAATATAACAGCTTCATCTTCCTCAATGTATCGGTCGAAGGATTCATACTCTCTTGGAAAAACACAAACATTTACACTGCCTGTAAGATCTTCCACTTCCAGAAAAGCCATAAGTTTATTTGAATTTTTGGTAACTAATTTCTCAACTTTACTGATTATACCGCCAATTGTTACAGTTTGCCCTTTTTCCAGGTTGTTGAGCTTCTGAATTGGACATAAAGCTCCGTTTTCCAGTAAATCCTTGTAATCGTTTAAAGGATGGTCGGAAACGTAAAGCCCCAGTAACTGTTTTTCGTTAGAAAGCAGGGTTTTTCTCTCCAACTCGGGGACTTCTTTTAGTTCGGGGGCAGCCATTGCTTCGTCGGTTTCCATATCGAACAGGGAAATCTGGGCGGATTTCTTTTCGTTACGCTGGCAGTTACCGAAGTCAAGGCAAGAATCAAGATTCTGCAAAAGGGTTGCCCGGTTCTGTTGGAAACTATCCATGCATCCAGAGAGGATCAGGCTTTCCAGAACTTTACGGTTAATTCCGTCAACCCGACAGCAGAAATCGTGAAGATCCTTAAACGAACCTTCTTTTTTCCGGGCTTTTACAATTTCTTCTATGGGGCCCAAACCAACGTTTTTTATGGCGGCAAGCCCGAATCTTATGCCCTTGTCGGTGACGGTAAACTTGTCGAAAGATTCGTTTATGTCTGGTGGCAAAATATCAATGCCCATAGACTTGCATTCCTTGACGAAGAAACTGATCTTGTCGGTATTGCCCATAACACTGGTAAGCAGGGCGGCCATGAATTCCTCAGGAAAATTGGCTTTCAAATATGCAGTCTGGTAGGCAATCAAGCCATAGCATGCGCTGTGGGATTTATTAAACCCATATTCTGCGAAAGCTTCCATGTAATTAAAGATTTTTTCCGCCAGTTCCCTCTCGTAACCTCGTTCCACGGCTCTTTCTGTGAAAATATTCCTGTGTTTGGCCATCAATTCCATTTTTTTCTTTCCCATTGCACGCCTTAGTTGATCTGCTTCTCCCAGGCTGTATCCGCCAACCTCGTTGGCAATCTGCATAACCTGTTCCTGATACACAATTACGCCGTAAGTTTCTTTTAAAATGGGTTCCAGAGGAGGGGCAAAGTAATCCACTTTTTCTATTCCATGTTTTCTTTTTATGAAGGTTTCCACCATGCCTTTAGAGAGAGGGCCGGGCCTGTATAAGGCGTTCATGGCAATAATGTCTTCCAACCCCTCGGGTTTCAGCTGAGTAAGATATTTTCTCATGCCTGGGGATTCCAATTGAAATACTCCCGTGGTTTTTCCCTGCTGGAGTAATTCATAGGTTTTGGCGTCCTGCATGGGTAATTTTAAAAGATCCAGTTTAATTCCATGGCGGGCTTCGATATTTTTTACTGCATCGTCAAGAATAGTAAGGTTTCGCAGGCCCAGGAAGTCCATTTTAAGTAATCCCACATCGGGAACGTATTCCATGTCGTATTGAACTACAACTTCATCGCCCTTCATTTTATAAAGAGGCGCCACATCGGTTATAGGTACTCTGGAAATAACGACTCCTGCAGCGTGAATCGAAGCGTTTCTGGCAAGCCCTTCGATTTGCATTGCCATATCCAGAATTTTCTTTGCCTCAGGAGAATTCTCATATTCGTTCTTTAACTCTAAAGTTTCCAGCGCTTCTTTTAATTTTTCACCCTGGGGGACCATTTTTGCAAGTTTATCCACGTACTTCAAGGGTGTATCATATACCCTGCCCACATCCCGGATAGCTGCCCGTGATTTCATCCGCCCGAAAGTGACAATCTGGGAAACTTTATCAGCTCCGTATTTTTCTGTCACATATTTTATTACTTCTTCGCGCCGTGCCTGGCAAAAATCGGTGTCAATATCGGGCAGTGCGGTTCGTTCCGGGTTCAGGAAACGTTCGAAAACCAATCCGTATTTCAGGGGGTCCAGATCAGTTATTCCCGTCAGGTAGGCAATGATAGCTCCCGCGCCAGACCCTCTTCCCGGCCCCACAGGGATTCCATGCTCCTTGGCATAGTTTATAAAATCCCATACTATAATAAAATAAGCTGCCAGCCCTTTATCGTTTATAACGTCCAACTCTTTTTTCAGGCGGGCTTCAATTTCATCATTGGTTTTTCCATATCTGTGTTTAATGCCTTCACGGCAAAGATGCTCCAGGAAGGTTGCTTCGGTATAGCCATCAGGTATAGGGTATCGGGGAAGGATGTTTTTTCCCAGCTCCATTTCCAGGTTGCATTTGGATGCCACCTCAACAGTATTTTCCACAGCTTCAGGACACCAGGAAAAAAGTTTCTTCATTTCATCTTCAGAACGTAAATGAAATTGACGTGGGTTGTATTTCATTCTGTTGGGGTCATCAAGAGTTTTGCCTGTCTGAATACATAGTAAAACATCATGAGCCTTATAGTCTTCAGCTTTCAGGTAATGAGAATCGGCGGTGGCAACCAGTTTAATTCCAGTTTCTTCAGAAAGCCGTTTTTGATCTTCATGGATCATTTTTTCTTTTTCAATATCATGATCCATAACTTCGAAGTAAAAATCGCCGGGTTCGAATATGGAGCTGTATTCCAGGGCAGCTTCCCTGGCCCTGGGATAATCACCCTGGCTGAGCCAGTACTGAACTTCACCCTTGAGGCACCCCGAAAGGCCAATTAACCCCCCGGAATACTTTTTCAATACTTCCTTGTCTATTCTGGGATGATAATAAAAGCCTTCCAGGGAAGCGATGCTCACCAGTTTGCATAAATTCTGGTAACCCTTAAGGTTCCTGGCTAAAAGAACCAGGTGGTAAGCTACCGGCCCATCGGTGGGTTGTTTTTCAAAACGGGAGCGGGGTGCCACATAGGTTTCACAGCCAACTATGGGTTTTATGCCAGCTTTCTTCGCAGTCTTGTAAAATTCCACGGTCCCGTACATTACACCATGATCTGTCAGCGCCACCGAGTCCATGCCCAGCTCTTTTACCCGGTTTACAAGTTTATCCAGCTTGATATGGCCGTCCAGCAAACTATATTCGCTATGTAAATGAAGATGAGTGAAGCCCATTGACTATACCTCCAGAGTGATACATGAAAGTTAAAGGCTTTAGTTCATAACCCTTCAAGAATATTAGTGAATTTATAACTTAATTTGTTTTCATGGTTGTTCACAATATCATTAAGGTTTCGATATTGCCTGCAATAGTTGGAAAGAGCATAAAAAAAGCGGGTTTCACCCCGCTTTTCTGTTTATCTGAAAATTATCTTATCTTGTTTCTACTTTAATATCGCCTTCCTTGTATCCAAATGCCTTTATCAGTTTCAGGGTAATCATGAATAGATTGCTGGCATTGAAATTTGTTTCCACGTAAATATCTGTTCCGTTTACAATACGGGGTTCTTTTAAATCCTCGGGGTTACGGGAGAAGTAATTGCGCTTTCTGCCCTTTAACTCCAACACTTTGTCGAAATCTTCATCCCGTGCCTTGGAAAGTAAATTGGCAACATTTATCAATACTTCTTTCCATTTCTTTACCGGCATTTTTCTGCCCAGAAAAGTAAAAGATTTGGGTTTTTTGCCGATAAAGTTTTTAAACTTATCACTTCGGGATTTGGTCTTCTTTTTTCTTCCCCGGGTTTTTCTGGTTTTTGTAGCTTCAGTTTTTGTTTCTATCTGTTTGGTGGTTTTCTTACGGGGTTTACGGGCCTTTGTATTTTTCTTTTTGGTGGTTTCCAATTTTAAGGCTGGCCTTCTGCCTCTTCCCCGTTTCAATACCAGTTTCAGGAAATTATGGACATCGCTGGTCGATGTGGGGTATCCGCAGAGTTTCTCTGCTTCCGCTGCCAGGAAAAGGGCAAATTTGTTTTCCTCGTTGGTGGTAAAATCATTCCAGATGTCCAGAAGGGCTTCCTTGATGATTCGTTTTTTCTTCCGGCTTCTGAAAACCTTGTCTGCTTCTTCCTCGCTTTTGCCTTTCAATACCTTGTCCTTGGAAAGGAAATTGACGAATTTGTCCACCATGTCGTCAATATCCTGGTGCTCAATACTGATACTGAAAAATTTCTTTTTTGTTTTTCTGCCTTTCCGGTTCGGCAGGAAGAAATCCCACTCTACTCCGTTGGTAAGAATGGCTATGGGAACTTCAGCTTCACGGGCGGCGGCTAGGAAAGTTTCGCTGAAACGGTAAAGGCTTTCGTTAGGCCTTTTTACCAGTATAAATACTTTACTTTCCAAGTTACTTCGCAAGGCATAATCAATTGTGCCCCGGGTTACCGGATAATCGGGAAAGACTTCTTCCACATCGAAACTGTTCCAGCCTAACAAATGAAGTGCATGCAGCACTATTGCCTGTTTTATGGATGTTTCATCGAAAGAAAAGACTTTATCGTTATGTTTTATCTCTTCTAAAAAAGCAGCTAATTCTTTTTTCATGGCAAAACCCCACTTTATTGAATTTAATATTCAATATTTACGACAAAAAAATAAATATTCCTCCAGATGCATTAATTTTTAATGATTAATTATTACGAGATAACAAAAAAATGAAAATAACGCTTTTAGTTTACCATGTAATTTTCATCTGGTGGTGGGCATCTATGATAAACAAATATGATTTTTTCCGCAAATGTCACTTTTTTTTTAAAGGGGCCCTGTAAGAAATATCGAATTCTATTAAAAGTATAAATATTAGGGGTGTTAATTATGGTGAAAAAGAATATAGTATGCGTATTAACAGTTATATTTTCAGCCTGGTTGATATTGATGGCAACAACTCCTTGCCTTGCTGACGAGAACAACAGATATGACTTCACAGAAGCAATCCGGGTGATTCAAGATAATTATTACAGAGATGTTGAAATGTCAAGTTTAGCCGGAAGTTTTTATGACGGCGTTGAAAAGTCTGCCGCAGAAAAAAAACTGCCCAACCCATTGGCTGATGTCAAAATGGAGCAAATAGTTAACGGAACCGGCGCTGTCCAGGCTGCTTTTTTAAAATGCAGCCTGCCCGAGGAGGATAAACAGAATATTTACTTTGCGGGAATTGAATATATGGTGGAAAAACTTGGGGATACAGCCAATAAATTCCAGATTTCCCAGGCTTATCATAAGACTCTTGAAGAAACCGGTTACAGCGAGGGTGGATGTGGTTTCATTGCCGATGAGGATACCAGGGATGAAAATGGTTGTTACATTGTCATAGAAACCCTGCAGGAATTCCCCGCCGAGAAGAAGGGGCTGATGTCCGGCGACTCTATTGTCAAAGTTAATGGCGTTTCCATGAAAAACAAGCCTTTTAAAGAACTTACGGAAGCCATCCGGGGGCCTGTGGGAACCCCGGTTGTTATTACTGTTTATCGTCCGTCGGAAAATAAGGAAATCGACCTGAAAATTAAAAGAACCTGGCTGGGGCCTAACCCCAACAGCCTTACTGTAGAAACCAGAAAGATAGAAACAGGTGACGGAGAAAAGAATATTGGCTATATAAAATTCCGTTTTCTTGGAAAAAGGCTGAAGTACCAACTTGATGCTGTCTATCACCAGTTTGAAAAAGACAGGGTTGATTATGTGGTATGGGATTTCAGAAACAGCTCGGGGACTCTTGATGGTGGGCTGGATTTGGCCCGGGAATTTGCTCCCAGAGATGAAGTCTTTCTGATTCTGGTGTCAAGAAATGAGGAAACTGAATTTTCCGGGTTGGGCGCCAACCAACCTCCTTATGGAATTCCCCTGGTGCTTTTAATTAACCGGAATACTGCTCCTGCCTGTTCTGCAGTGGTTCTTGCCTTGAAAGGCAAAACAGGAATTGAAGTAGTGGGGGAAACCAGTTTGTGGGATGGTGAAACTGCCCGACCATTTCATTTGAAGGATGGAGGCGTATTATTTTTAAGCCAGGGTTATTACAGAACCCGGGGAAGAGTCCGCCTGGGCCAGGATGCCTGTATTGAACCCGATCTGGCTGTAAACCAGGAACCTTTTGTGATTCCCTTATCTGAAAAAGACATTCAATTTACAGAAGCTGTTGGGATTCTGGTAAAGGAAAAAGGGAATTAAATTAGAATATTCAAAACAAGTATTTTAAATGGGGTATTTCTATCAGTATCTATGATGAAACAACCAATTGCCTCAAGGCCTTGGCTCATCCTCTGCGGTTATTGATAATCGATTCACTGAAGGATGGACCTCTCTGTGTTTCGGAAATCGAGAACGTTACCGGTTCAAGCCAATCAAATATCAGCCAGCATCTGGCATTGTTACGAAAGTGCAATATTCTGGAAACCTACCGGGAGAAAAACAACATATATTACAGGGTTGAAAATTGGCGTATATTCCAGTTTGTAGACCGGGCAAAAGAACTTTTCCACGCATAAAACATTTTAACCATAGGGTTTGCTTTATTATTTATTTCAGGAGGAATTTATGAAAAAACTTTCTATTGTTGTAATTGGCGGAGTGGCTGCCGGGGCAAGCGCAGCTGCCAAGGCTGCCAGAACCAACAAAGAAGCAGAGGTTATAATTCTGGAAAAAGGTCCCCATATTTCTATTGCAAGCTGTGGCTTACCTTATTATATAAGCAGGGAAGTCAAGGACCGCGGCGAGCTTATTGTCCGTCGCCCTGAAGATCTGGAAAAAAAGTACGGGATAAAAGTAAAAGTCAACCATGAAGTTTTAAAAATAGACAGGCCATCAAAAAAAGTATTGGTAAGGGATCTGACCCGGAATAAGGAAATGGAAATTGATTATGATAAATTGATAATCGCCACCGGTGCCCGGGCTTTCATGCCTCCCATAAGGGGTATAGAGTCGAAGAATGTATTTACCCTCAGAGATATCTCCGATGTTGATACCATCGACAATTATATAAATCAGTGCAATCCGCAGAAGGTAGTTGTGCTGGGGGGAGGTTACATAGGGGTCGAGGTTGCCGATACCCTGAGAAAGCGGGGGCTGACGGTCAGCCTGGTTGAGATGTATCCCCACGTTTTACCGGTTTTCGATGAAGAAATTGCCGGTTTGATTCAGGAAGAGATGAAAAAAAAGCACATAAATGTAATTGTTGACGACCCGGTGAAGGAATTGGAAGCTGATGAAAATGGCAAGGTAAAATGTGTGGTTACAAAAAATGATATAAAATTGGATTGCCAGATGGTTCTGGCTAACCTGGGTGTCAAACCCAATATGAATCTTGCTGAAGATGCCGGGCTTGAAGTGGGAGAATTCGGAATAACTGTAGACGATTACATGAGAACCTCTGATACCGATATTTTTGCTGCCGGCGATGTGGTTCAGGTTAAGAATCTGGTAACAGGGAATTCCACATGGTCCCCCCTGGCAGGCCCTGCCAACCTGCAGGGAAAAATTGCCGGCGCCAACGCTGCAGGAGAGAACCTGAAATACCGGGGAGTGCTGCGAACCTCCATAGTCCAATTCGGCGAGGTGGTGGCAGCCCGGACCGGGATATGGACAAAAGAAGCTGAAGATGCGGGTATTGATTATTTTTCTGTAACAATTTATTTTACATCACATGTAGGTTATTATCCCAATTCTGAAAAAATCACCGTAAAAGCCCTGGCAAGAAAAACCAATGGCCAGCTCCTGGGCGCCCAGGTGGCGGGTAAAAAAGGCGTGGATAAACGGATTGATGTTCTGGCAACTGCCATTACCAATAAAATGAACGGAGAGGATCTGGAGCATCTGGATCTGGCTTATTCTCCCCAGTTTTCTCATCCCCTGGATGCTGTCAATGTTCTGGGGTCGGTTATTCAATCAAAACTTGAAAAAATCAGGGTATGAATACATGTTTAAATGACCCGGAGTTAATGTTGTCAACAGAAAACATGGAAAAAACTGACAATTCTTTAACTGAAATGAAGGATTTTAGCTTGAAAAAGTGAACATGGTTCATACTTATACACAAAAATACACTAACTAAAAATAAAAGACGAGGTGAAAAAAATAAATGAGTACTGCAACAGTTGGGTCCGACACTAAAAGAGTTTATCTATTTAATGAGGGCGCCAAAGAATTAAAGGATTTGCTGGGTGGCAAGGGTGCCAACCTGGCAGAGATGACCAAGATGGGCTTCCCTGTACCCCAGGGTTTCACCATTACCACAAAGACATGTATCGAATATCAGCAGACAGGAAAATTACCCGATGGGCTGGATGCCGAGGTTGAAAACGGTATGAAGTATATTGAAGATCAGATGGGAATGAAATTCGGCGATGCTGAAAATCCCCTGCTGGTTTCGGTTCGTTCCGGGGCAAAAATCTCCATGCCCGGCATGATGGATACAGTCCTGAACCTGGGCCTTAATGATACCACGGTTGAGGGGCTCATCAAAAAAACCGATAACCCCCGTTTTGCTTATGATGCATACCGACGTTTCATCATGATGTTCGGCGATGTGGTTACAGGTGTGAGTAAAAATAAATTTGACGAGGTTTTCAAGAAAAGAAGAAACGAACTGGGCTATAAGTTCGACTATGAAGTACCCGCCGAGGATCTGAAAAAAGTGGTTGAAGACTTCAAACAAATTTACAAAAAAGCTCTGGGCCAGGATTTCCCTGAAGATGTAAATGTTCAGTTGAAAATGGCAGTAGAAGCTGTATTTAAATCATGGAATAACGACCGTGCCATCATTTATCGTGACAGAGAAGGCATTCCCCACGATCTGGGAACCGCTGTAAACGTCCAGGCCATGGTTTATGGAAACATGGGCGAAAACTCTGGTACTGGCGTATGTTTTACCCGAAGCTCACAGGATGGAACCAAGGGAATTACTGGTGACTTTCTGATTAACGCCCAGGGTGAAGATGTGGTGGCAGGTGTGAGAAACACTCAGCCTATCACCGATATGCAGAAAAGCCATCCCGAACTTTATGAACAGTTGGAACAGATTTGTAAAAAACTGGAATTACACTATAAAGATATGCAGGATATGGAGTTCACCATTCAGGAAGGCAAGCTTTATATGCTTCAGACCAGAAATGGTAAAAGATCTCCCATAGCTGCAATCCGGATTGCCAGAGACCTGGCTATCGAGGGAATCATTTCAAAGGAAACCGCTGTGGACCGCATCACTCCGGCACAGATTGACCTTCTTTTACACCCCTATTTCAAGGTGGAAACCAAGAACAAGGCAAAAGAAGATGGTAAATTCCTGGCAAAAGGTGTTAATGCATCTCCCGGCGCAGCTTCAGGCATAATTGTATTTGAAGCTGATGATGCCATCAAGCAGAAGGAGGCAGGAAACGATGTCATTCTGACCCGCCCTGAAACCACTCCTGATGATGCCGGCGGAATGTCTGCCTCAATAGGTATTCTTACCAGCACTGGTGGCCCTGCTTCCCACGCTGCACTGGTTGCCCGTGGATGGGGTATCCCCTGTGTGGTGGGTTGCGAAGCCCTTACCATAGATTTGGAAAAGAAAACCATGTCGGTAAAGGATAAAGTATTCAGAGAAGGAGATTTTATTTCCATCGACGGTTCCACCGGAGAAGTCTTTGAAAGTAAATTGGATTCAATTAAACCTGACGAATTGATGCCCGAAGCCCAGGAAATATTGAAATGGGCTGACGATATTCGCAAATTGGGCGTCTATGCCAATGCCGATAACCCCAGAGATGCCCAGAGAGCCCGAAACTTTGGAGCAACAGGTATCGGCCTTTGCCGGACCGAACATATGTTTATGGAATCGGATCGGCTTCCTGTAGTGCAACAGATGATTCTGGTTGCCGGTGAGGCTGAAAGAGGCAAGCGTATGCTGGACAGATTGGGAAGTGAACTTGCCCTGGCTGAACCCAACAAGAAAAAAGAGATTCAGAGACTTATTGATATTGCGAAAAAAGAAACCGACGAACCCTGGAAAATTTACCAGGATTGCCTTAACAAACTGCAAAAGATGCAAAGAGAAGATTTCTATGGTATTTTGAAAGCCATGGAAGGCAATTGGGTAATTATCCGCCTGCTGGATCCCCCGTTGCACGAATTCCTGCCCAACCATGATGAACTTCTGGAAAAGGTGGTAACCCTGAGAATTACCGGCAAGAATCCCGAAGAGTTGAAGAAATCGGAAACCATGCTTGAGAAAGTAAGAAAGCTTCGCGAGTTCAACCCAATGCTGGGCTTAAGGGTCTGCCGGCTGGGTATTGTTTATCCTTCATTGTATCGTATGCAGGTAAGGGCTATAATGGAAGCTGCCTGTCAGCTGAAGAAGGAAGGCGTGGACGCAAAAACCGAGATTATGATTCCCGGTGTGGGCCACGAGAACGAAATGTTTACTCTCAGAAAACTGGTGGATGAAGTTGCTCAGAAGGTTATCAGGGAAACCGGCCAGAATGCAATTTACAAGGTGGGAACCATGATTGAGCTTCCCAGAGCTTGTACCCGGGCTAAAGTCATTGCCGACAAAAAGGACGGAGCCCAGTTCTTCTCCTTTGGAACCAATGACCTTACCCAGACCACCTTTGGCTATTCCCGTGATGATGCTGCAGGTTCGTTCATTCCCGTATATATTGAAACCGGAATCCTGGAAGCTGACCCCTTCCAGAAGCTGGACAGAAAAGGCGTGGGCCGCTTGATGAAAATGGCTGTGAAAGAAGGCCGCGAATCATATTCCGACCTGGAAGTGGGAATATGCGGCGAACATGGCGGAGAACCTTCATCAGTGGAATTCTGTCATCAGATAGGCCTCAATTATGTCTCCTGCTCGCCTTTCCGGGTTCCCATTGCCCGACTGGCAGCAGCTCAGGCACAAATCAGAAACAAATAGCATAAGCTATTAACTATTAAAAATACCAGGGAAAAATTTCCCTGGTATTTTTTTTAATAGTGGTTATTTTAGGGAATTTTTGATATATAGAATATTTACGGGTAAAATTTAGAGTTTCAGGGAGGTATTGGAATGAAAAAGAAGGGGTTTACACTTATTGAGTTGATGATAGTAATCGCCATAATTGCAATTCTGGCATCTATTATTATACCCAATATAAGAAGGGCAAAGGCCAGGGCGCAAATGACCGCCTGTATGGAAAATTTAAAGTCATTAGCTACGGCAATGGAGATGGCTGCTATAGAATATCCCAACGAATATAAACAGGGTCGTTTTTATCCGGGTAATACTAACTTGGATTTTTTACATCCTGAATTTGTAGCCACTTATCCCACCTGTCCTGCGGGAGGGCAATATTATTATTTGTGTTTTTATACAGAGGAAAACAGGCTTCATGTAGATGACGACAGTATGGATGCGCATTCTGAGATAATTGGAGATTATAACAATTATTTTGGATACTATACTTATGAAGGCAGTAATGGCTGGTGTCTGGAAGAAATGTATGGGGATAGAGATTGAACTGCAAGTAGTTAAAAAGATTCTAAAATAAATTAAAAAATTCGTTTACCCTGTTGACAAACAGGGTATTTTTTATTAGTATATATATGTAAATTACACATATATGTTTATGGAGGTTAGAATGAAAATTGCAATATCAGCTTATGAGGAATCCACTGATTCCAAGGTTGACCCCCGGTTTGGACGGGCAAAATTGTTTATGGTTTACAATACTGAAACTGATTCCTGGGAAACTCTTGCCAACCAGCAGCAAATGGATTTGCCCCAGGGCGCAGGTATTCAATCAGCTCAGAATCTTGCAAGTGCCGGCATTCAGGCGATTGTATGTGGCCACTGCGGGCCCAAGGCATTCCAGACCCTTAAATCTGCGGGTATCGAAGTCTATTTCGTGGCTTCAAGAACCGTGGAGGAGGCAAAAAACGAGTTTGTTCAGGGAAAATTAAAAGCGTCTCAGAATGCGGATGTTCAGGGGCATTGGTAATTAGTTATGAATATTGCAGTCCTCAGCGGTAAGGGCGGGACGGGAAAGACAACTGTCAGTGTTAACCTGGCAGTTGTCCTGTCGAATAAAAATAAAGTTCAGTATCTGGATTGCGATGTGGAAGAACCCAATGGTGCAATTTTTCTTAAACCTGAAATTCAGAGTTCAAAGGAAATATTTGTACAGGTTCCACGTATAATTGACCAAAATTGTATTCATTGCTCAGAGTGCGGCCAATTCTGCCAGTTTGGAGCCATTGCTTCTTTACCGAACACCACATTGGTTTTTCCTGAATTATGCCATAGTTGCGGTGGTTGTAAACTTGTATGCAAATATGGGGCAATAAGGGAAGTAAAAAGAGCTATAGGTGTGGTAGAAGAGGGTGAATCTAAAAAAATAAACTTTGTTCATGGAATACTGAATGTAAAAGAAGCCAGGACTCCCCCGATAATTGAAGATATTTTAAACAGAAGCCAGGATGAAGCTATTGTGGTTATCGATTCTCCCCCTGGCACGGCCTGTCCTGCGGTTGCTTCACTGCAGAATGCTCAGCTGGCAGTTCTGGTAACCGAACCAACCCCCTTTGGGCTGAACGACCTGAAACTTGCAGTAAAAATGTTGGAAATTATGGAAATAAATTATGGGGTAGTAATTAATAGAAGTTCTGAGTTTGATTATATTATTGAAGAATGGTGTGGACAGAAAGGGGTATCTATCTGGGGAAAAATTCCAGTAGATATGAAAATTGCCCGAATTTATTCTGAGGGTAAAATTGTGGTGGATGAATTGTCCGAATACAGGGAAAAATTCTTGGAAATTGCCGGGAAAGTACTTCAGGAAGGTGAGAAATGAAGCAAATTGTTGTTGTCAGCGGTAAGGGAGGCACTGGAAAAACAAGCATCACAGCTTCATTTGCAACTCTGGCAAAAAAACCGGTTATTTGTGATTGCGATGTTGATGCGGCAAACCTGCACATTCTTATGAATGCTCAAATTGAAAAGGAGCATAAATTCAGCGGAGGCAAAATTGCAGTTATAAATCAGGAAAAATGTTATGGTTGTGGACAATGTAAACAATTATGCAAATTTCACGCAGTTGAATTATCCAATGAAGGATATTTTATTTCTCCTTTTATGTGTGAGGGTTGCGGTGTTTGTTTCAGATTCTGCCCAAATCAGGCTGTTGTTATGAAACCAGCAGATTCGGGAAGATGGTTTGAATCGGTTTCTCCCTATGGCCCTTTTATTCATGCTGAACTGGGAGTTTCAGGAGAGAACTCTGGAAAATTAGTAACTGTGGTAAGAAAAAAGGCTGAAAAGATTGCGAATGAAACCGGGGCGGATTGCATACTTATAGACGGTTCGCCAGGTATTGGTTGCCCGGTTATTGCTTCTGTAACCGGAACCGATGTTGTGATTATCGTAACTGAGCCTACCAGGCCGGGTTATCATGATTTCTTACGCATAGCTGAACTTGCCCGTCAATTTAAAACCCAAATTGGGGTTATTGTAAATAAATTTGACATTAATGAATCTATTGCAGCCGAAATTGAAGAAAAAACCATGGAAATGAACCAGCTGGTATTGGGGCGGATACCCTGGGATGATGATTTTTCTGCAGTTCAAATAATGGGTGAGCCTCTGGTTAAACAGAAAGATAGCCAAACATCAGAGCTATTACAAAAAATTTGGTTGAAAATAGAAGAAAATTATTTAAAAGGAGATAAACTATGAAAATTGCATTACCTGTGGCAAACAAAAAATTATGCATGCACTTCGGGCATTGTGACGAATTTCAAATTATGGATGTAGATTGTGAGAAGAAGAAAATTCTGGAAACCACATCTGTTGGGGCTCCTCCACATGCTCCGGGTTTGCTTCCGAAATGGCTGGCAGAAAGGGAAGTAAATGTGGTGATAGCTGGAGGAATGGGAATGAGAGCCCAAAACCTTTTTCAAGAGGCAAATATTAAAGTTATAGTGGGTGCCCCCCAGGGCAACCCGGAAGAGCTGGTTGCCAATTATTTGAATAATAAGTTGGAAACCGGAAGTAATATATGTGATCATTAAAAGCGGTGATTTGGTTGACAAGGAAGCGATGTAAACATAAAAAATGTGATAAGCCCTGCAATTGTTCTATGGGTAATTTATACAGATTTATGGAACCTCTTGTTCTTTTTATGTTGAAGAAAAAAGGTGAAACCCATGGTTACAGCATTATCGATGAACTGAACCAGCATTCCCTTACAGATTCGGTAATTGACCCCGGAGCTTTATACCGGACGTTAAGGCAGCTGGAAGAAAATCGTTGTGTGGAATCAAGTTGGGATGTCAGTGGTACAGGCCCGGCAAAAAGAACCTATAAATTGACTGACGACGGTGAAAAACATCTGGAAGAGTGGTTGGTTCTTATGGAAAACCTGGCTTTATCTCTGGAAGAATTTACGAGGGAAGCCCGGAAAGAAATAAAATAAAAGAAGCCCCTAAGGGGCTTTTTAGTTATCTTAATTTACTGGCAAGCCAGCCCAGCGCTCCACCCATTGAAGTTTCAATAACTCTTCGGGTTGTGGGGTTCTGTACAATTCCTGTTGCTGTTCTTACCGCATTGGCAGGGTTCGCTATTTGAGATGCAACCCGGCCTATTTCAGGATTTCTGCGAACCAGGTCTATGGCAGCCATGGTAGGTTGCAGGGCGGCCCTTACCAGTTCGGGGTTATTTCTGACAATATCTGTTGCAAGCCTTGTGGGGTTAACTGCGTATTGGGTTATCTGGGGGTTATCCCGGGCCAGTTGTTATAAGGCTGCCCCGGCAGTATAGCCCGGCGCTATCATGGTCTGGCCTATGGCTATGGCGTCACTGTCGGTAATGGTGGTATCGAAACCGGCGGTTCCTCCGAATCCCAGTTGGCCTCCCAGAACCAATCTCAAACGGGTTGCTTCTTCATCGGTGCCTTCAATTTTATGTCTGCTGAACAGGCCGTCAGCTTCTCCGCCCACAACATAGCTTCCCGACCCCGAGGTGCGAACAGGTAAATTATTGGGCCTTAAAAAATTGACAATGGCTCGTTGATATGTCTGGTTGGCATTAGATACACCCTGATAGATATAATTAGGGTCGGCAATATTTGACAGGCCGTCGGTTGGTAAAGATAAACCGCTATTTGAAGATGCTGCCGCGGACTGCCCCCTGGACTGGTTCAAATTGAAATCAGTTATCATTGCCATTTCTTAAAACCTCTCTCAGTATTCTTATTAATTTATCCCCACAATGTTAAGAAAAGTCAAAAAGTATTAATCAAATAATAACAATTTTAACAAGAAATTAACATCATGTTAAGAAGTTTGTAAATAATCAATTTATTATATGGCGGTAGGATTACTATTCATAACAGCTGATATGCTATTGGAGGTAAAAAAATGGAAAAAAATAGACTGGAAGTATCCTGAGCCTGAAAGGGGCCTAAAGGGTGGGCTTGATAAATTTGTGGGCCCAGGGCAACCCCGGCTGAATTGGTTGTTCAATTTGATCCTGCATTTCTGGCAGCTGTTGCAGTTGTTTTCTATACAGTAAAATCTTCTCTGGGCTGGTCAACTGTGCAAATAATTGTAGCTTCAGTTCTGGCCCTGGACCTGGTAGGAGGCGTTCTAACCAATGCTGCATCTTCAGCTAAAGGTGGTGGCACAGAGAAGAGCTGGGCTTCAAGCAGCAATTCATGTTTGCATTTTTTCATTTTCATCCTTTTCTAATTGCCTGGCTTTACAGAAATAATGACTGGTTGTACGGAGTGATTATCTATTTGTTTATGCTCATTTCAATTCTGGCAATTCATTATTCTCCCTTGTATCTGCGAAGGCCGGTGGCATTTCTTGCATATATTACAGGAATTTTGATATGGTTGTATGTATTTAAACCTACACCGGGCATTGAGTGGTTTGCACCTCTTTTTTATCTTAAGCTGTTGTTGAGCCAGGGTTTAAAGGAAGAGCCCTAAAGGCTTTTATGGGAGGAAAAATCAGGAATGATTGACCAGCCAGGATAAATATTGTAAACTTTATATAAATGTATTTAAAAAAGATGTCTTATACAAATAAGCTTTGTTATGGCGCAATCCTTCTGGTCATGGCAGTGGTCTTACCCCAGGGTTTTCATATGGTGGGGCTTGGGCCTGCCTTTCTGCCCATGCATATTCCTGTTTATATTGCAGGTTTAATACTGGGGCCTTTCTGGGGTTTCTGGACAGGCCTGCTGGCGCCCCTGCTTTCATTTCTGCTGACGGGAATGCCCCCTCTGGTACCACCAGTTTTAATTGTCATGGTTGTTGAGTTGCCGGTAATCGGTTTGTTATCAGGATATTTAATTAAGAAGCTGAATGTCTTCTGGACAGTTTTCTTGGCAATTATTGGGGGCAGGCTGGTATTTACTGCAGGGGTTATTCTGCTGGCAGACCATATGGTCAGTGCAGGGCAAACAACCTGGGCTTTTGCTGTTGCAACTTTCGTTACAACTCTTCCTGGTTTGATTCTGCAAATAATACTCATTCCGGTGGTTTATAATTTACTGAATTCCCATCTTTGCAATTTATGCCATAATGAAAACAAAGAAACAGGGACTTAAGTGCCTGTTTCGGTTGTATTTAAAAATTTTTCTTGAAAATACTACAGCAAGAAGTCATCCAGGGCTTCTACTGTTCCTGCCAATAGACGGTCTTTCAATCCCGGTTGTTTGACATCCACCGAATATTTTTCCCAGTCTTTTTCAAACTGTTTATTGATTTTCCCGGCAAAATCTTTATCGTTTATTTCGCCGTAATACTCATGAATTCCGTCAAAAGCTCCGTGAATGAAATTGGCAGAGCCCAGCATGACTTTCTCTTCGTCGAAGATACACGCCTTGGAGTGAAGCTGGTTGACCTCGTCGTTCTTATACCATTTTACAGGAACGCCTGCTTTTTTGAACTTTACTGCAGCGGCAATATTGGGTACTCCACCGGTGGGAAGATGGAAAATTTCCCTGTTGCCCCCCAGGATAATTCTTACATCGACCCCACGTTTCTTGGCATCTATGACAGCCTGTTCCAGGTCGTCGTCGGTGAAGGTAAACATTTCTATTTTTATGCTCTTCCGGGCATTTTTAATATTCTCAAGAATTGCAGGTTTAATGGTAGAACGGCTGGGGCTTGTGGTGGTCAGTTTGAAACCCGATTTATTTCTCATTTTTGGGTCGGATATATAACCCAGTTCTTTTTTATCCGGGCTCGTAGATACTTTCCAGGATTCCTCAAAAAAGGCTTTAACATCCTGGGTGGCAGGGCCTTCTATCTTGACATTAATATCGTGGTTATAAGTATCGTCTATATTGCTTCCGCCCAGATATGAAATATGGTCATCTACTATGCATACTTTGGCATGATCTGTAGGAACCAGGTATCCCTTCATCTTGCTGACCGGGTAGGTAACACTTTCCACTCCGTTGTCGGTAAGATATTTATGCAAGCCATATTCAGGGTTGTTGCGGTGTATCAGTTTTGATAGTTTCTGGGCAGAAGGGTCCAGAATAACTTTTACGTCAAGCCCTTCCTTTTTCTTCTTTACCAGCAAATCGGCAAATGCCTTGCCGTCCTTGCCATTTAATAAATATGTTTCAAAATATACAGATTTCTTTGCATTACCCACTTCCTTCATAACATCAGCTGTAAATTCTGTATCGCCAATTAAAGGAGTAAATTTATTTATTTGGTTAGCTGAAACTTCGTTTTCGTTTTTTTCGGTTTCAGATGTACCTGCAACATGCCCCTGAGTTATGGTTGCTTCATCACGGGGTAACTTTCTTTCATCGGGGCTTTTTACAGAAACGTTTTCCTTCTTTAAACTGTTACTTCTTTGTGAGATTTGGTTTATCTGGGTAGAGCCGATTTTTTTGATCATAATTTCACCTCGATAAGGTTTTTACAAGATTATTTTATCACAATTTCTATCTTAAAGTTGTTAACATTTTGTAAAATAACAAGCATTTGGGGTGAAAATATAAAGGATATGCTTCGCCAGGGGTGAACCAATTCGATTGCAGGTTATGGATTTGATAATGAGAATATGTAATACTGACAGAAAAACTGGAGGAAACAGTGATTAAGAAAATTTTTTGGGTAATATTTTTAATCTCAATTTTATTTATTACACAGGGGGTTGCAAATGAAAATTTCGGGCCGACTCTGAGCGGGGTTACCGAGGATGTTTTAAATATAGAGCCGGATACAGGAAAATGGCAACCCCGGAGCGGCTGGTATGTTTTTAAACCTGACCCTTCCAGTGATTTAACGGTAAATATTATCAACAATAAACAGGTTATTGCCAGTGCAAAATTTGATTTTGACCAGAAACTTAAAACCGAACAGGGCGATTGGTATAATACCCTGGAGTTATCAAAGATAAAAAACCTGAAGGATTCTTCAGATGTACTTTTTCTGCAGCCTGGGGATTATAAAGTTGAAGTTGCATCGGGTAAAAAAAACTGGACATCGCCTTTTCAGGTCAAAAAAAATGAAACAGATGATAAAGATCAGTTTTACATAACGGGTTTCTGGAAAGAACTGGCTTACATTTATATGGGAAACAGAGATGAGGGGTTCAACCTGAATTTCTGGTATCGAGGTTTCCTGCCTGACAAAAACTATAAAACCCACGAAATTGAAACATCTTTTCTAATAAAAGGGCAGATTTTAAAGGATGATAATATTCTGTTAGAAACTGACGAATTGCCCATGGATATTCCTGTAAACAAGGTTCTCTTTAAAAAAGTGGTAATCGGCAATGAAAATGAAGCCCTGGCTAATGTCCTGGTAAATGATGGAGAGTATCGGGCCCTTGTTTTAATCAGCCGGTTCAAGAAAAAGTGGAATAAAATTGTAGATATCAGCTTTAAGGTTGAAAAAGGTATGATTATTCAGAACCCCGACTTCACTGGAGCAGAATATGAAACACCGGCGCCGGTCATTTCTGATTCAGCGTGTTATCAGAAAAACAAAGCTGCCGGGCTGCAATTAAACCTGGTAAGATAAATTATTTAATATCGTTAACTTCTGGTGGTTTGAAATCGTTCATCTGGTATTTATACTCATCGGTTCCCACATCCGGGGAAACTATGGCCTTTCTGGGGCAGTAATTGTAGCATCTGCTGCAATTGATGCAATGTTCTAAAAAAACCGGTTTGTTTTCTTCCATTTTTATACTTCTTACCGGGCACCATTTTACACAGAGCTTGCAACTGTTGCATTTTTCGTTTACATATAGTTTTTTTGCCAGGCTGGGAGCGGTCATGCTGTTGAAAATACTTCCCATTAACGCAGTGGCAATTCCTCCAAGAAACCCCCACGTAGCTTCAATTTCTTCCCTGCCCACCAGAATTTCGTCAACATAACTTTTAACCTGGTTCGCAGCGTCATAAATCAGTTTTATTTCATATTCCTTTGGTAAGCGGTTATACCGGGATGAATTGGAAATTGTATAGGTATTGGGCATTTTAATGCCCCGGGACCTGAGTACATGATAGTTTGTATCATACAGAAAGTTTGCAGCATTCTGGATTGCGTTGTATGGAGTTTTTGAATAGGTGGCAAAAACAAAGGCCTTCTGGGTGGTTTTTTGAGATTTGGGGAACATTTCCAGAAAACTTTGAACGTTTTTGGGAATTGTGCCTCCGTAAACGGGAAAACCAATCCCTATGTATTCAACGTTTGTCGGGGGGGCTTTACGAAGTTTGTCGATATATTGAATATCGGTTTCAAAGTTTTTCTTTTTAAACTGCTCTTTTATTTTTTTTGCCATATAATCGGTATTGCCACTACCAGAAAAAACATATAATGTGCAACTGGGCATAAGTTTGCCTCCTGTTTATTAAATATCATTGTAAAGATGGAACTCATAGGGGTGGGGCCGGCTTTTCAATTCAAAAACCTCATCCTTCATTTTGGTTTCAATCCAGTTTTCTATCAGTTCTGTGTCGAACACATCTCCAGCCATAAGATAATCATTATCCGTCTTTAGAGCTTTTAATGATTCTTCTAAATTAGTCGGCAGATGTTTGATTTTTTCCCTTTCTTTTTTGGGCAAGGAGTAAAGGTTAGCATCATAGGGCCCGAAGCCATGCTCGGTGGGATCAATCTTTTTTTGAATACCGTCTATTCCAGCCATGATCAGGGCGCCCAAGGTAAGGTATGGGTTGCAAGTGGCGTCTGGGGGGCGATATTCAAATCGAATATCCTGCTCTGATTTGGCATAGCCGGGTATTCGAATAGCTGCGCTGCGGTTGCTTTTGGCAAAGACCAGGGAAACCGGAGCTTCGTAACCGGGAACCAACCTCTTATATGAATTGGTGCTGGGGTTTGTAAATGCCATCAGGCTGGGGGCATGGGTTAATATTCCCCCAATGAAATATCTTGCTTCGTCACTTAAACCGGCATATCCCTGGGGATCGCTGAAAATATTCTTATCTTCTTTCATCAGTTTAATATGCATGTGCATGCCGTTGCCTGCTTCACCGTAAATGGGCTTGGGCATAAAAGTAACTGCCTTGCCCATTTCCTTTGCCAGATTTCTGGCCAGGTATTTAAACAGCATAATACTATCGGCGGATCGGGTGAGGGTGTTAAAATGAAGTTCAATTTCCATCTGTCCCGGCGCGCCCACTTCGTGCTGATGATATTTTACTTTTATTCCGCAGTTTTCCAGAAGTTTTACAAGTTTCAGGCGGAAACCGTAAAAATCATCCTGGGGTGGGGCAACATGAT
>CAZSLZ010000024.1:6954-28646 GCA_964607865.1 uncultured bacterium | reverse complement strand
GGGTATAATCATCTTTTTTTGAAGTGAGATCTGTAATTTCCAGAACATCTTCAATCAGGCTTTTCTTCTTTCTACTTTCTATGTAATAAGTAGATGCAAAGAAATCCAGGTACTCCCAGACTTTCAATCCGTCATAAACTCCAAAGTAATCTGGCATATAACCTATAATTTTTCGAACTTTGTCGGGTTCGTCAACAACTGAAACCCCGTCAATTTTAACCTTGCCCTCCGTAGGGTTTAACAATGTGGTAAGAATTTTTATAGTGGTGGTTTTACCTGCGCCATTGGGCCCAATAAAACCAAAAGCATCGCCACGGTTTACAGTAAAAGTGATATCGTCCACAGCCTTATTCTTCTTGAAATCTTTAACCAGAGCCTGAACTTCAACAATAGGATCTTCTGCCACGGCGCACCCCTGGCCTGCAGAAGGGGCAACTATTACTTCGTCAAGAATATTTTCTTCAATTTTTTCTGACATTTCTTCCATTTATATCTCCATCACCTTATATAAAATAAGTTCAGGTTAAACTTTTTGCCGCCGGTTTTGCTCAGTTTTACCTGGCTTATGCTGTCATCATTCCAACCCAATATATTGAAATTTCTGGAGTTATCATACACCATGCGGGAAACTCCGGCAACCAGATCGTTTTTTAACTTCAGTGATTCGTCCTTCTTTTTTTCCTCTACGGTCATCCCCCAGGATAACAATCTGTTGATGTCCCTGGCTAAAACACCAGAACTGTTAATATTTGCCTTTTCAATGTCGACGTTAACCCGGTTGCTGCCTGGTTTTAATGTGAACTTTTTGCTGAGCCTTCCTTTATGAAAAATCACACAATTATCAATGGCCCTGCCGGTTCCATTGTTTATCTCACCTGCAAACATCTGGCCCTGAATCGCAATATCTACATTTGAAGGTTCACTGAAATCAAGAACTTTTTGAGCCCGATAAAGCCTTACACTCCACATTTCTATCTTCTGGTCTTCAAAAGTCAGGTTTTCATCTTCATTTATCACGCCAACCCAGCCACCACCGCTTTGCATTACTTCCCAACCTGTCGCCTGCCTGTCAATAATACTTATATCATAATCGGACTTATTGGGAGAAAACAGAGAAAGGTAGGAATCAGCAAAGCCACTGGATTGGCCCTGCTTTAAATATACAACAGAAATATTGCGTTGAATTATGCTGGTGCCTTTAGCTACATAACCGAAAAGAAATATTACAAAAGAGAAAACAATGGCAATTACCGGAACAGTCAGGTAAATAAATTTCAACTTTTCTTTTTCTTTTAAATAATAGTAATTTGCCGGGCCCACCAGAAGGCCATAGAAGATCAACAGCCAGAATATAGCTCCCAGCCCGGGCGCTCCTAATTCTGGCAAATTTTTCAATAAATTTTCAAGGCTGTTACTGACATCAGTTTTCCCTGCCTTTTCCGGGCCATCATAAATAACCAGGGGCCACAGCTCATCCGATTGAAAATCTTCTGTAAATGGCCTCTTGCTCAGGTCTGCAGTAATAAAACTGATTTTTCCCTCACCCAGGCTACCTTCAATTAACAAGGGATTGCCCTGTTCTTCCAACATCACCAGCCCGGTAACATTTCCCGTCATCAGGGTAACTATGGGTTGTTCAAATACCCCATTGGCCCCTTCCAATACCCTGCTTTCCATGGGCTGAAAAGGCAAATACTGCTTGAAGGCTGAATTGTTGAATTCATTGGGATCGAGATTACTTGAAAACACCAGCCTGCCTCCCGCCCTTACATAATTAAGAAGGGCTTCCTGAACTTCATGACTCAGGTTCAGTGAAGGCAGATCGTTAATCAATATCATGTCAAAATCATGAAACGATTTCCAGTTAAGAGGCAATTTATCCGGAGAAGGATAGTTTACAAAAGTTGAACGATTCTGGCTGACAGCTCCTTTTTTGGTAATATTTGAAAGCCCGCCCCGCTGGCGGTTCAATATCATAACCAGATAATCGGTCTGCCTGACTGTTCTTACAGGAACCGAAATGCCATATTCTTCATTACCCTGAATTGCCTTTACATTAATTTCCTGAACATACATTCCCCTGGAATCGGGGATATAAAGGAAAAAACGCTTCCGCCCACCCCTGCCGGGAACAGAAACATTCTTATAATATTTTGCTTCACCGCCCTGAGAACCATAAGCACTTATCACCAGTGCAATCTGCCCCTTGAAATCTTTGCCACTGTTGTACACATCCACAGTAACGGGAATTGGCGCGTAGTCTTTCAGTTGATCTCCGGTTGAAATTTCAGCTGTTATTTTCAGGCTGGCTTTAAGGCTGTTTGAATTTACAAGAAATCTATTCAGGTTACCCTGGGAACGGGCCTGAACACCGGTATTAAAAATAATAAATAATATAAGTAAAACTATGCTAACCGACAGCTGTTTTTGCAGCTTCATGGGGTACCTCTTGCAATATTTTATCTAGAATTTCATCTGTTTCAATTCCCTCTGCCTGAGCTTCGAAATTTAAAATTACCCTGTGTCGAAAGGCGGAAAGAAACACCTGTTCAATATCTTCAAAAGCTACGTTAAAACGGCCTTCCAAAAGTGCGTTCACTTTACCTGCAAGGGCAAGGGCCTGGGCGGCCCGGGGGCTGGCGCCAAAACGTATATAATGCTTGCCCGTTTCGCTGCCCATATTACTTTCCGGGTGGGTAGCAAGGGTAAGCCTGGAAATATAATTCTTGATCAATTGGCTCATCAGGACTTCCCGGGAGAGTTTCTGCATTTCGAGAATTTTCACATCGGAAACCACATTTTTTACCTCCGGCGGCTCCAGGCCGGTGGTTCTGTCCAGAATTACACCCAGGTCTTCAAAAGCTGGAAAGCTTACTTTTGTTTTAAAGAAAAACCTGTCAAGCTGAGCTTCAGGAAGGGGATAGGTACCTTCCATTTCAATTGGATTCTGGGTAGCCAGAACCATAAAAGGCGAGGCCAGTGTAAAACCCTTCCCCCCTACGGTAACGGATTGCTCCTGCATAGCTTCCAGCAGTGCGGATTGGGTTTTGGGGGTGGCACGGTTAATTTCATCTGCCAGCACCAGGTTTGAAAACAGAGGCCCTTTTTGAAATTCGAACTTTTTCTTACCCATTTCATCCACCACCAGAAAAGTTCCGGTAATATCCGCAGGCATAAGGTCTGGAGTAAACTGAATACGGGAAAACTTCAAGTCCAACACCTGCCCCATTGTCCTCACCAGAAGGGTTTTTCCCAGCCCGGGCACCCCTTCCAGCAAGATGTTACCGCCGGCTATCAGGCAGGTAACCGCCTCTCTTACCACCTGTTTCTGGCCTACAATAATCTTGCTTATTTCATCTATTATTAAATTGAGCTTCTCTTCAAACTCCCTTACTTTTTGCTCTACCTTCATTTATACTCCTATCTTTGCGGGTTTATCTGTTCGTAATATTCTTTAACCAGGTTCTTATACCGGGCAGGATAATTACCTCTATTGACAGCGTCCTCACCTACAACTTTATGTTTTAAATAAACATCTGCAGGATCGGCTCTGGAGCTTCCGCCCTCACCAGGAGCAGTGCGTTCACTGCTCTGGTAACTATTCAATATTTTTCCCTGGTTGAATTTTCCCTTTACGCTGCTTATATAAGTTTCACTTTCATCACGCCTGGGGTCATATAGTTTTTCATACATTTCTTTCCTGGCAGCTTCATCCTCGTTAAACCTGTTGGAATATTTATTATTTGTTTCACCTGTGGATTTCTCTTCCTGGTTGGCGGTTTTATCGCCAAAATCTCCGGGGAATTTTTCGCCGGTTTTAACCATCTTTGCTTCAGGCAGTTTTGCCATTTGCCCTCCCTGCCCCGACATTGCATTTTTACTGCTCTCCAGTTGGGCAAGGGCACCTTCCAGCTGTTCCAGGTCTTCCAGATCGGCCTGTCGGTTTTCAAACTGCTGGGCCAGTTGTTCCAACTGTTCCGACGCCTGCATTTGATTGCCCGATTTTATATTATCCAATGCCTGTTTTAACTTCTGGCTATCCATACCCGCCTTGTTCATCTTTTGAGAAATTTTTTCCAATTCCTGAGCCATCTGGCTCTTTTCCTGCTCTGACATATTCTTGTTATTTAAATCAGATGCCATCTTTTTAAAAGTCTTTGACAATTTATCAAAAGTATCAGCAGGCTCAGACTTACTTTTGTCATCAGAAGAGCGGGTAATATCTTTTAGAAGCCTGGCTTTTTCAGCCATATTCTTACGGGGTTCCAGCATTTCATTAATTTTATCCCTGGATTTGGAAATTCTGGTTATGGCATCTGTTTTGGTGGTTCCAAGTTTGTTTGATTCCCTGCTTAAAGTGTTCAATTCTTTTATGGTGTTTTTTTGAAGTTCACGATTTTCAATGTTTTTAGTTTTCTTGTTTTCGATTTTCTTTGAAACATTCTTTATCTTTCGGGCTTCCTTTTTTATGAGTTTTACATCGCCGGGTTGAATTCTGGGGACGAATAATGAGAAACTGGGCAGATAAAAAACAATAACTAAAGCAACAAGGGCCAGAGAAAACCGTCTTGCCGGCTTCTTCCAGAAAAATGGGAAAACCTGCTTCTCATCAATGGCCTTGGCAACTTCTGCAGTCTGCCTCAGCAGAGCCCGGAACATGGGAGAACGCACCTTGTTGTCTTCTATCCATTCCAACGCCGTTGACAGCCTCTCTTTTAACTGAAGTTTTTCATCGCTTTCCAATGCAATCTCTTTTAAAGTTTTTTTCTGGGAAAAAGCAAAAACCAGGCCCAATACAAATGAGAAAAAAATGGGGAAAATATAATAATCCGATTTATTTAAAAATAAACCTGTTATCTTCACAAAAAACAGAAAAACCGCCGATATTATCAGCCCTGACACCAGGGTTCTGAAAAAAATGCCGATCCCTTCGACCTGCTTGCATCTTCGGTATAAATCCCTTATTTTTTGTAAAATGACTGCTTCTTCCAAATTGATTTCACCCCGATGATATTTTTTTCCGGCAAAGTAATTATCCCTTCAACCATCTTATTATATTTACAGTCCCCAGCATCAATTTATTCCCGAAAATAAAAAAAGGCCGGCAGGCCATTTTAAACCATCTGTTCCTTTTTCACTATTTTTCTTAGTTTTCCTAAAGCTTCAATTTCCTTCTGGCGTATCCTTTCCTTGCTCATGCCAATTTCTTTGCCTACCTGGCTTAAAGTATAATTATCACCTTTTAAACCAAACCTTAAAGTAAGAATACTTTTTTCTTTTTGAGAAAGTTTTTCCATCAGGTAATTCAACTGCTCGCTGATTATAAATTTAAATTCTTCCTGCTCGGTGGAAATGAAATCGCCCACCCTGGAGCCGTCATGAGTACATTTCATCTCAAAAGATATGGGATCCTGAGCCATATTGAGTATTTTCCTTAACTTCAAACAAGCCTTTTTCTCCATAACTTTTATCTTGTCATCCACCAGAGGCTCATCAATTGAAACGTTTCTCCTTAATTGCCTGCAAACTTTTTTCCAAGCCTTCTCCCGGCTTACCGGATACAAATGCCGGGCAGCTTCTTCCAACTCGGGATAACGGTGATATTCAAGGAAAAAAGAAGTGACAAACCTGGAATAGCCTCGAAGAACCTGGTTGACATGAACGGGAAGCCTGATGGTTTTTCCATGGTTTGCTATTCCTCTGAGTATGGATTGGCGAATCCACCATGTGGCATAGGTGGAAAACCGGCAACCATGTTTCGGGTTAAACTTTTCCACAGCTTCTATCAACCCCAGGTTACCCTCCTGAATAAGATCAGGCAAACTTAACCCCAACCCTGAATATTTTCTGGCAATACTTATTACCAACCTTAAATTGGCTTCAATCAGTTGCCTTCTTGCTTCTTCATCGCCCTTCTTCTGATAACGCTCTGCCAATTCAAATTCCTGTTTTGAATCAAGAAGAGGGACCGCATTAATTTCTCTCATGTAGGCATGCAAGATATTCAGGTCTTTGGAATTACATGAATCTATAGCCCGCTTTTTTAAGAGAGCTTTTTTTGCAAGGTTAACCTGTTTCTGGGTTTTTCCGATTTCAATTGACCTTTTCAGCCCTGTTTTTGCGGGCATATACGATCCCTCCATAAAATTTCTTCTTTCTTATTTACTAGTTTACCCGAATTAAATTATTTTTACATCCCCTTTGCAGTTGATTTGCTGTTTTTCTGTCTCAACCCAGAGTTGATTTAGGCTTAGCAAAAATGAATTTTATAGTTCTTTCGACCTAGTTCTTTCAGGTAATAAAAAAAGACAGCTTTTTAGCTGCCCTTCTTTGTTTATTAGAAAAAAATCAATGAAAACTTTTCTGGGATATTTTCAATGGAAAGCCCTGTTTCTGCCACCAGTCGAGAAATTTTTGCTTGTTGAGTTGATAGTATGCCAGAATTTTGCCTGGTTTTTTGTCATATTCTTCATTCAGAAATTCCATAATCCGTTTTTCTTCAATGTCCAGGTAAATTTCATCGGTGGTTTCAAAATGGCCTGACTCTCTAGCCAGCTTTTCATCAATAACAATTCTGCTTATGTAGATATCCTTATCAGGATCATGTTTAAGTTGATCATATTTAATTCCCGCGTCCACTTCTTTTGCGGGTATATCAGGGTTATTGAATTTCTCCCTGACCCGATCCAGTAGTTTCAAACCCGGTATGGGAGCCGGTAAGTATTTAAAAACCAGAGTTACCTTGAATTCCATTTATTATACCCTCTTTCATATGTAATCTATCAAGTGAGTAATTCTATTTTTATGCTGCAGATTTCCTCCCTGAACTATTTATGAATTTGCCCGGTTTAAATTAAAGGTTTTAAAGGAAAAGAAAAGATGGAATTTGAATTACTAATTAATATTTAGTTTCCGGAGCGCAGATGGGTATATTTGACTTTTTGAATTTTGGTGAAATAGATATAATTGACGCCATTGAAAACAAAGACAAGCGGGGAATTCTGAAGTCTTTGAAGAGCAAGGATCCAATTGTTCGCCAGCAGGCGGCCCATGCCATGATTACCATGGGAGATGAAGCTGACATGCGCCATCTTGTAGATGCCTTGAATGATTCAGAGGACGACGTAAGAAAGTGGGCAGCCTGCGCCCTGGGGCAGATTAAATGCAGGAAGGCCCTTCCCGCATTGATAAAAGCATTGAAAGGCCCCGGTTTTTACACCCCCGGCTTTGCAGCTGAAGCTCTGGGAAAACTGAATGACCCTTCCGCTGTTGATGCCCTGGTGGAAATTCTGGAAAATGAAGAAAGAGATCTATTTATTCGTCTGAGAGCTGCCGAGGCTTTGGCTAAAATTAAAAGCGATCTTGCCATAAGCGCCCTGAAGAAAATACTTACCTATGAAAATGACCAATGGGCAGAAGAATTATTAGTGGAAATTGATAATACATCCAGAATCGAAGTGGACGTGGAAAAACTTATAAGCGAAGAAAAATGGCAAAAGCTTGTTGAAATAGGAAAACCCACAGTAATCCACCTTATTCAGGTTTTACTGGGCGGCAGGGATTATTTGAAGGGTAAAGCTGCCGAGACACTGGGCCAGATAGGAGACCCCAGGGCCGCAGAACCCCTGGTTTATACACTTACAAAAGTTTCAACCTCCAAATTCACCTTTCAGGAATTCAAAGTTATCAACGCCATAACCGAGATAGGCCATCCCGCTGTGGAATTTCTAATCATGGCTCTTGATACCGATGAAGAACATGTGGTGGAAAACGTGGCTAGAACCCTGGGAATGATCGGTTCAACCAGAGGTATTATCCCCCTGGTGAAGTCTCTTAACAGGAGTTATTATAAAAAAACATACAAGGATGAAAGAGTTTTTGCCCTTGAAAAAATTGGGGGGCCGGCATTGGAAACAATGCAGAAACTGTTGTCCCACGAAAACCTGAACCTCAGGGAAGAAATTGCCGAATCTCTGGGAAAAATAGGTAACAGAGAAACGATTCCCCATTTGCAGGTTGCCTTGAAGAATTCTCCAAGTGAAATTAAAGACACAATAAATAAAGCAATTAGAAGAATTCAGCTTAAAGGGTAAGATATATAAAAAATTGTAAAAATGTTAATTTTGAGTTGTTTTTTTATATGAGTTATGTTATAATATATTGGTAAATTTCTTTAACACGAGAGGAGATTACCTCTATGTTATATACGGAAATGTTCTGGGAAATTTTTAAGTCCACCGGTTCGATTAATGCATACCTCATTTACAAACGCCTCAAGGAAACCTCATAAGACCGGTTAAAGGTTCCCGGCTCATTCATAACCAAAGGGGATTACTCAATTTACCTGAAAGCATCTGGAAAAATCTGGCCTTAATCTTAATGTTCGGAAAATTCCCGATTAATCACAAGATTTCAGCTTGTCAATTCAACTCTGTTTATTTTTCCCTACCATGGATTTCCATATCCTCATTGCCAGTTCCCGCATATCCACCACCCTGTCTTTTTCATCAACTATTTCCAGGCCCAATAAAGCTTCCATCGAATCTTCCAGGGTTACAATTCCCTGAGTACCTCCATACTCGTCTATTACAAGAAATATATGTTCTCCTCTCTGGATAAATAGATTCAGAACCTCAGCCACATTTAAACTTTTAGGTATGGCGTGCAGGGGCCGGAGCATTTCCTTCATGGTTATATCGGGGGTGTCTTTTGCCACTGCTTCCATAATTGCATATCTTAAAACTATACCTTTTATATCGTCGGTATCCTCGTCATAAACCGGAATCCGGGAAAATGGCAGTATCTTGTTTTCTTCAATAACTTCACCAGCGGTTTTATTCATATGCAACGCAAAAATTACCGTGCGCGGGGTAAGAATATCGTTAACCTTAATCTTGCTAAGGCGTAATAGGTTGGTAATAATATCCTCTTCCCACTCTGACAAAGCTCCCATATCCTCGCCAATTTCCGCCAGCACAGAAATTTCTTCGCGAAATATTTTGGGGCTTGTTTTACCCGGTTTAGGAATAATATTAACTACCACCCGGGTCAACCATATCAGGGGCCATAACAGAAAAATAATTGCCTTCAAAATGAAAGCTGTGGGGGGAGCAGTTTTTCTCCAATATACGGCGCCCACAGTTTTTGGTATTATTTCGGAAAAAATCAGAATAGCCAAAGTCAATGCCACTGCAAAAAGGGTAACCCATTTGTTGCCAAACACGGTTTCAGCCTGGGCGCCCGCTCCGGTTGCCCCCAAGGTATTTGCAATGGTGTTTAGGGTTAAAATTGCTGCCAGTGGCCTGTCCACATCTTTTTTATATTCCCACAGTATCTTCCCTGACTTTTTACCTTCTTTCATTAATTTTTTTATATAAGAATTCGAAACCGACAACAGGGTAGCTTCCATAATTGAACAGACAAAAGAAACCAACAAGGCCAGTATCACATAAAAAAGTAGTAACGACAAAATATTTCCTCCGATCAAATCCAGGTTTTATTTATACTCATTTTTTTCTGTGAGCCAGTTTTTTATGTTCTTCTGGTTTTTCCTTTTATAATGCCGGTTTTTTTCAGGCTCATAAGAAAAATATGCAATCATAAGCAGGACAGTAAAAATGCCGAAAATAAATTTAATGTAAGTGGGAAAATTTATTCTGGAAAAAGAAGATTCTATTATTCCTGCCAATAGAAACATGGGGATTGTTCCCAGAACCAGCTTGACTGATCTTTCCCCATATAAATTCAAAGCTTCGCTTCTATACATCTCACCAGGAGCGACCAGCCCCCTTGCGATCATAAAGCCTGCTCCGCCACAAACAAAAATTGCCATCAATTCAATAAATGCATGGGACAATACAAAATTAAAAAAGGCGCTCTGGTTTCCCAACCTGAATACCAGCGATATAATGGCCCCAAAGATTAATCCGTTATAACCCAGAATATACAAAGTCCCCAGCCCAAAGGTAATTCCCAGGACAAAAGCATTCATGCCAACCTTGAAATTTCTGGTTAAATAACCAGACGACATTAGAGGCATTGCTGCCACACCCAACATATCCTCAGGCCTTTCCTCGCCCCAGATTTCCAGGAATTCAGCCGGGACCACAGCGCCTGCAAACCTGGGATCTACCTGGTCCCATAAATAACCCACAGCTACTGTAATTAAAAAGATTATCACTGCAGCCATAATATATCTGGAATTCTCTCTGAAAAGCGCTGGATATTCCAAAACAAAAAATTTTATAAAACTGCCTTTCCGGTCTTTTTCCTTAAGGTATATGAAGCTATATCCTTTTCTTACCAGTTGGTTTAGATAGTTAATAAGTTCTCTGTTGTATTTCTTGGATCTTGCATAGGAAAGATCGGAAGAAGCTTTTTTGTACAGGTTTCCCAGAAGTTGAATTTCCTGTTGGGAGAAATGCTGTAAGCCTTCTTTTTTTGCCCTGGTAATCATTTTTGAAAGATTATCCCAGAATTGTTGCTTTTCTTTTATAAAGAGTTCCTGGTTCAAGTTTGCCCCTCATTTTTTTGTTATATATTACCATAAAACAAAAGGTAATTACAACAGAAAAAAGAAATAGATAATTTGTATGTTATGTAAAACAGAGTATAAAAAAAATGAGTAAAATTACAGTTACAACACCGGAGTATGTCGAACTGGAGTTCGAACTGGCTGGGTTGGGCTCCCGTTTTTTTGCCATTATTGTTGACTATACAATTCAGGCTTTTATTTTGTTGTTTGTGGTTATCACATTGATGTTTGCATATCCTAATATGTATTCTCAAGATCCGTTGGAAATTTTAAAATCTTCGTTCGCTGCCATACTGATTGTAGGGATTTTTCTTATAGTTTTTGGTTATTTTATCTTTTTTGAAACCATCTGGGGAGGGCAGACTCCCGGAAAAAGGCTAGCCCAGATACAGGTGGTAAAAGATACAGGTGAAGCTGTGGGCTTTATGGATGCATTATTAAGAAATATCTTCAGGGTTATAGATTTTCTTCCTTTCAATTATTTGGTGGGCGTGGTTTTTATTCTTTTAAATAACGAAAACAAGCGGGTGGGCGATTTTATTGCCCATACAATTGTGGTTAAATTAAAACAGGATTTGAAGCCTATGACTTTGCCCGACATTCAGGTTGTTACCAGTGTTGATTTTGACATTACCAGAATTACAGAGGAAGAATATTCACTGATAAGAAATTTCCTGATTCGCCGGGGAGATCTGGATATAAAAAACCGTCAGAGAATTTCTTTTAAAATTGCTGAGCCTCTTTTTAAGAAGCTGGAAATTTCACCTCAATCGATTGACGATGAAGAACTTTTAGAGATTATTGCCACCAGATATAAAGAACACAAAAAATTACTATAGATTTTCTCAGGTTTGACTGAATTATTATAACTTTTCGTTTTTTTCTTTTTTCTTCATTCTTTTCAGGTATCTGATAACCATAGATTTTATTTCTTTTACATCCATGGAACGGGCAGCTTTTTTCGCCAGGTTTCTGGCTTTTTTAACATCCATGGCCCTTATTAGTTCTTTCATTCGAGGGATCTGGTTTACCGGCAAGCTCAACCGGTTTATTCCCACTCCCAGTAATAAGGGCACTGCAAGAAGATCTGAAGCCATCTCACCACAGACTGAAATATCTATAGAAGCTTTTTTAGCACCCTTTACGCAGGTCCTTATAAGCTTCAATACAGCTGGGTTCAGATTGTTGTATATATCTTTTACACTGTAGGAATCACGGTCTGCCGCCAGGGTGTATTGAGTTAAATCGTTAGTGCCAATAGCAAAGAAATCAACTTCAAAAGCCAGTTTTTCCGCCATAACGGCTGAAGCTGGGGTTTCAATAACTATACCAATAGGAATGTGTGTTTTAATATCCCTGCCTTGTTTTGAAATTTCCATTTCCAGTTTTCTGACAATATTAACTACTTCTCTTATTTCCTGCAAAGTAGTAATAAGGGGAAGCAAAATTCTTACATTGCCTGCGCTGCTGGCTTCCAGAATTCCTTCAATCTGGGTTCTTAAAAGGTGGGGGTTCCCCAACAGATACCGGATACCCCTGTTACCAAGAGCCGGGTTATTTTCTTTAGGTTGTGAAACAAAGGGGAATTTTTTGTCTGCGCTGATATCCAATAAACGGATATTAACAGGTGTGGGCGCCATAAAACTTAAAATATTCTTAAAACTCGAGGCAAAATCTTCCACTGATGGAGGGCCTTGCTTGCCTGTGAGAAGAAACTCGGATCTCAAGAGCCCAACTCCAGCTACACTGAATTCTTTCAGTTTATTCAATTCTGACAATCGGTTGATATTTGCATAAATATAAACCTTCTGCCCATCAGCAGTTTCAACAATGCCCGAGTCGGTTTCAACCGTTGCCGGCGTCGAACGGGCTTCTTTTTTTATCTTTTTATCTACGTAATCTCTCAAGACATCTTCTGAAGGGTCAAGGACAAGATCTCCGGTAAAGCCGTCGACTATGGCAAATTTCTTTTTAGAAACTTTTTCAATAAGGTTTTCTATGCCCACAATGGCAGGAATATCCAATGAACGCGCCAGGATTGAAGCGTGATTGTTTATTCCTCCACGCTCTGTGACAATTGCCAGGACTTTTTCTTTTATAATCTGGTTAATTTGGGTTGCAGTTATCTCGGTTGTTACAAGGACTACGGGTTCTTCAAGATTTTCTATCTGTGTAGTCCGGTCACGGTTTATTTCCTTTAATAATCGATAACCCACATCTTTAATATCGGCAATTCTCAACCTGACAGTTTTATCCTCAAAATTTAAAAACTGTTGATCGAGGTTGATAATAATTTCTCTTACTGCCTGGGCTGCGTTTACTTTTTCTCTGGAAATACGTTGGACGACTTCCTTTACCAGGGAAGATTTTCTTAATATATCCAACTGAGCTTTTATAATTTGTTCTTCTGCTTCCCCAATATTTTCCCGAACTTCTTTTTGAAGGGCACCCAGTAAATTTATACAACTGGTAAGAGCATTCTTGAATTTAATTATTTCTTTTTCAGTATCAAATCTCTGGCTTTCATCTTCCATGACCGGATTTTCAGAATCATGCATAATAAATAGTTTTCCGAAAGCTATCCCTGTGGAAGAAGTAATACCAGAGATTTTATCTATTTCAGCTCGACTCAATAGTATTAATCATCTCCAGTATAAAATTCTGTAATTTTTTATTCAAAAACAGATGTTTAAATTCCTTCTTTCATCAAAATTTACCATTTTCCTCGCCAGAGGAATTTTCCGTGAAGAAAAAAGATTAAAAAGGTTACAATTATTTTAAACTTACTTCAAATAATAACAGGAGTTTCCCTTATATTATGTAAGTAATGCTGGTGAACGGGCGGGGAAACCGGCCCTGGGTTCACAAAAATTAATAATCTTATTACGGAATTTGTTTACTTTTCCGGTATTGCCAAATATTATGAAAAAACAGTTAAAAACTAGAAATTTTTATTTAGCAATTTTTGTTATACTTTTGCTGTTTATTCCTGGTTGTTCCAACAGGGCAAGAGAGCTGGAAAAGAAAATAAAATCCCCCTCCCCCACTCCCACTGAGGAAATCAAACAGGCAGCGCCCCCTCAACCCCCTGTGGAATTTACAGGTACCACAATTAAATCCAGAAATGACACCGCAACAAATTGGAAATTAGAAGCAAAACAGGTAGATTACAGTGAAACTGAAAAATTTGTACAGGCAGAAGCTGTTGAAACTGTATTTTATAATGACAGGGGAACTCCGGTGTTCACAGTTGTTGCCAGGGGGGCCAGGGTTAACCTGGAAGACGACAGCTTGAAGTTTGAAGGCAAGGTTACTGCCCACACCAATACCGGCGAAAAAATTCATATTGCAGAATTAAAATGGGATGGTGAAAGGAAAAAGCTGATAGGAAGTAAATCAGTAAAAATAGTAAGAAAAGATTCTTTTCTTACAGCTGAGGGCATGACAGCAGATCCGTCTTTGAATGAAATAGTTCTGGAAGGAAATGTAACCATAGAGTATGCTGATGAAGAGAATATTTTAAATCGGACCGATGATGAATGAATATTAGAGTAGATAATCTGGTAAAAATTTATGACACCCGCAAGGTAGTTGACGATGTCTGCCTTGATGTTCACAAGGGCGAAATCGTTGGTTTACTGGGCCCCAACGGGGCAGGTAAAACCACAACTTTTTATATGGTTGTTGGGCTGGTCAAGCCTTTTGCCGGCAAGGTGTATTTGAAAGGCCAGGAAATCACAAAAATGCCCATGCATCAAAGAGCCAGGTTGGGCATCGGATACCTGGCCCAGGAGCCTTCGATTTTCAGAAATTTAACAGTAGAAGAAAACCTGCTTTTAATTTGGCAAATGCAAGGCATCCCCCACAAAGAACAACAGGAAAAACTGGAGACCCTTCTAACCGAGTTTGCCCTTAAAAGAGTGGCAAAACAAAAGGCTATCTCCCTGTCCGGCGGTGAAAGAAGAAGAGTGGAAATAGCCCGTTCACTGGCAACTCATCCCGACTTTCTGTTGCTGGATGAACCTTTCACCGGAATAGATCCCATTGCTATCGCTGAAATACAATCAATTGTTTCCAGGTTAAAAGAGGATAGAGGGCTGGGGATTCTTATCACTGACCACAATGTAAGAGAAACCCTGAGCATAACCGATCGGGCTTATATAATACGAAACGGATCCATCCTGGTCAGTGGAACCTCGGAAGAAGTTGCCAATAACCCCGTAGCACGAAAATATTACCTTGGAGAACGGTTCAAGTACGAGGGCCCTATACCCAAAGAACTTATCGTTTCTCAGAATTATTCCTGATTATGAAAATTCTGGATAAATACATTGTAAAAGAAATGATGGGGCCATTCTTTTTCGGCCTTGCCACATTTACTATTCTGTTTTTTGCCGGTGGGCAGTTATTTATGGTAACTAAAATGATTGCCGAAAATCTGGTTCCCGCCGATGTCGCCATTGAATTTGCATTTAACAGCCTGCCCGCTATCATGATATTCACCCTGCCCATGGGTGTCCTTCTGGCTGTTCTGCTGGCTTTCGGAAGGCTGTCGGGAGAAAGCGAACTGGTGGCAATAAAAGCCGGGGGGATCAGCTTTTTAAGAACCGCCCTTCCCGCTCTGGTTCTGGCTTTGTTTATCACAATCTTTTCCTATTTTCTTAACAACACCCTGGCGCCGGAAGCCACATACAGGGCTAACAACATTATGTTAAACGCATTCTTGCAAGACAAGGAAGGTATTGCTGAAAATACAAAAATTGAAGAAACCATGGAAGACGGCAGTAAAAGAATCATATATTTTGTTAAATTGTATCCCAGCAAAAACCTCATGGAAAGTGTTTTTCTTCATTATTTCAAAGACGGCAAACGTATAAGGACGGTTTTTGCCGATAAAGTCTATTACAAGCCTGCCGAAAACAAATGGTATATGACAGATGCATATATACAGGAATTTGACGAAAACCAGGAGCCAAAATATATTTCCCATAACAGCAAAGTTCACATGCCCCTGAATAAAACGCCCCAGGAGCTTTCAGGCCGTGAAAGGCGTAAAGAAGAGATGAGCAGAAACGAACTGAAGAAGTTTCTGGCAAATATGGAGAAAGACGGCTTTGAAGATAAAAGTGAAATAAAAAAATATCTGGATTTTGAAATCTTTTACCATCAGAAGATAGCGATTCCCTTCACCTGTTTTGTATTTGGAATGTTCGGCATTCCTCTGGGTGTCCGGCCTCAGCGAACATCCAAAGCTTTCGGCCTGGGCCTGAGTATCGTCTTTATTTTTGCTTACTACATTCTGATGAGTACCGGAATGGTTATGGGGCAGAACGGCAAGCTCGATACCTTTTTGGCAGCCTGGCTTCCCAACATGGTGTTCACCATCGCAGGAATTGTTCTACTTTATCAAAAATCAACCGAATAAAATATTTTGATGTTTTTTCAACATTCAACTTCCAAATGACAGTAGATTTGCAGTCAAATGATTCTTATTTTTATATCTCCTGGCTTATATTATTTTCTGAATTAATCTGTTATTATGAAATGAGGAGGTAAAAGATGAAATATTTTACAGTTTTATTTGTTGTTTTGGGAATTTTCTTTATGATAACACCTGCACAAGCCAGCGAATTTGTCCATTTGCCCGATGTCAGCTCAAGCCAGCTCGGTGTAAGGCGTCTGCAGTACCAGGCTGATACCAGTTTCATTAGAACCCTGGTACAGGTACAAAATAAGGGTAACGAGCTTAAAAATATTGATGTCATGGTTGCCTGGGTGAATAAATTCGATAAGGTTTATGCCTTTGACAGGAAAAGTATTGCCAGACTGAAAATCGGGGAAAGTAAAAACATGGAATTTCACTCGATGATTCCCAATTGGGATATTCAGAACGCTCCATCAAAATTATCTAATTCCATAATGGTAATGATTGGCAGTGAACTTGTGGAGCTGAAAAGCATTGTGGTTGTCAGTTATGATGGAAAAACATACAAAAAAACCAGGTAAAGAACTGCAAAAGTAAATTCCAGCAGTTAAAATGCCAGCCCTGAAAATATAATCTGTTTCCCAGAAGACCGTCACATTTCCATAGTCCGTTATGTTGTCATTGCGAACCTGGAAGAGGCGTGGCAATCTCAATTCAGATCGGGGGTTGGTTCTAAACCCACAAACCTGACAGTTACAGAGATCACCACGCATCCATACGGATGCTCGTGATGACGAATTCTGTGTAGATTTCGTTTTTTTCTTTCAACAATCGTTGAAGTTTTTTGGGAACCAGTATAATTTGAAGCCTGCCTTTCGGTGAAGAACTATTTTTTAAAGAAGATTCTTTTCATCATTTCAAGGACTTCTCTTTCCTGCCTGCTGATACTGCCTCCCAGGCCCAGAAAACTTTCGGAATATGCTTTTGCCACATTTTCCGCCAATTGATACAAAAATTCCTTGTATTCCTTTGCTTCCATTGCCGGCATTCTGGATAGAAAAGAATCGAGTTCCAACAGAAATGCCTGCAGGTTTTCAGGGTTGGTTTCCAACCTGCTGTCTTTAGAAGCAGCATTGGTACACTGGATAACAGCTTTTTGTACAAGGTTATTACCCTTATATTCCTGTTTTGCTTTTTCACAGGTTTCTACCAGCGCTTTCAATTCAGCCCTGGAAGAATCCAGATCCAGGCTGGCATCAGATACTCCCCTTCCAATAACAATAGGGGCGCTGACAATATATTTCCATTGCATTGGGGTTAATCCCATTATTCCCACTTCCTTTATTTATTCGCCTCTGAAAAATGGTTTTCTTTTTTCCAGAAATGCTTTCTGGCCTTCAACAAAATCCTTCGTGTCAAATAATTCGTAGAACAATTCATAAGCTTCGTCTTCACGTGCCACCAGGTTTTGAACCAGGTGGTTTATAGCCTTTTTCCCAAATTTTACCGCCATTGGAGCAAGTTTTCTGTTATCTTCAATATAGTTATTGATTTCTATCTCTAATTCCTGGTCCGATTCCAGCAAATGATTTATTACGCCGAGATTATAAGCTCTTTCGAAGGACAGGGGCCTCCCTGCAAGCAGCAACTCTTTTATTATAGGAATTCCCATTTTATGAGTTAATGAAAGTATTTCATTGGGGGAATAGTTAAAACCCAGTTTTGAAATTGGAATTGCCAGAACGCCCCCTTTTTTTGCAATCCTGAAATCGCATGATACTGCCAGCCCACAGCCAAAACCATAGGCTGAGCCATGAAGCACTGCCAGGGTAGGACATTTAATGTTTCGGATATATCTTAACAAATCGGGAAACACTTCATAAAAGGGTTCTTTTCTGTCAATAGAGGGCATAAAATCAGATATGTCAAATCCTGCTGAAAAAACCTTTCCCCTGCCCTGAAAAACCAGGAAAAGTAAATTTTTCTTCCGGTTCAGGCCTTTCAACATTTCTTTCAACTCATGCATATGTTTCACTTTAAAGGTGTTTAGTTTTTCTGGCCGGTTAAAAGTGATATATGCCACATCATCAGTTATTTTTAACTCTAACATTCTTCCTCCCAAAAACCAAGGTTAAAAATAACATTCTACACTAGTTTTAAACTCCATTCTAAACTTCAACTTTTTTCATGGAATTTATTGCTTTTTTATGTTCTTCACAAAAACCATGTGTTTTTCTGTCAGTATCAGGCAGGCTGTTTGAAAAATGCATTACACAGAGAGGATCTTCACAATGTTTTAATTTTATAAGATGCCCTATCTCGTGGATAGCTTCCTTTACAGTTCTTTCTAAAAACAATGTATCATTGGATGAAAGATTGTAAAACTCCTGATTCAACCGGGCAAGCCCAATAATTGCGCTTCTGTTTTCAGGGTTTGCCAGCCCAAAAACAAAATTCAAACCTGGAACATACAAATCTTCATTAATTACTCCCAGATACAAATCGCAATGGCCTTCAGGGTCTATTGCCCTGAGATATTCAAAAAAACCACTGGCAAGGTATTGCTGTCTTTGAGCATTATGCAACCTGCGAATTACATCAATTTCTGTTATAATTTCAACTTCACAATTGTAAGATTTTGAGAGATTCTTTTTCAGTTCATCAAGTACTCTGTTCTGTAAATACAGGTTCCCAATTGGAATAATGCCAATCCTTTGTAGTTTCATTCAGCTCATCTCCTTTAAATTACATTTTCTTTAACCGTAAAAGAAAAATTTCGGTTTCAAATAACTTTCTTGGATTTTACAGGAATTTTTTTTGTTTGAATTATTGTTATAAAAATAAATGGAGGATATATTATGAAAAAAGAAAATGCTATTTTGCCAATTTGCCTGTTCCTGATTATTGTTTTTTCGCTTACAACCTTGAATTGTAACGGAAAGGAGAATGAAATGAAAGACAGTTTTACCTCATTACCTGAGCCTCAAAAAACCGGTTTGGTTTCAATCGAAAAAACCCTGAGCGCCCGAAAGTCGGTAAGGAATTTCAGCGATAGAACTCTCAGCCTTGAGCAACTGAGCCAGTTGTTATGGGCCGCCCAGGGAATTAATCGTCCTGACCAAAACAGGAGAACCTGCCCATCAGCAGGAGCCACATATCCCCTGGAAACCTATGTAATTACCCCCAAAGGCATTTACCATTATTCAGTTAAAGAACACAACCTTAAATTAGTGAAGAAGGGAGATTTCAGAGAAAAACTTTCTGAAGCTTCTCTGGGGCAGAAAAGTGTTGCCCGGGCGCGGGTAAATATTATTTTCTGCGCTGTCTATTCCCGAACCACTCGCAGGTATGGCGAACGGGGGATCAGATATGTGCATATGGAAGCTGGGCATGCCGCGCAAAACATTCATCTTCAGGCTGTAGCTCTGGGGTTAGGTTCGGTGCCGGTGGGGGCTTTTCACGATAATGAAGTTAAAGAAATTCTGGAATGCAAAACTGAGGAATCTCCAATTTATATAATTCCCGTTGGATACCCCCAGGAATAGCTAATGTTATCTAAAAATCTACTTTAACCTTGGCAACAGGCTTGAATTCTATAGGCTCGTCAAGATCACCCTTTATCTTGGGCCCTGCCTCCAGGTTCAGATCAAATTCATGCCTGAAAACTCTCATAGGAACCTTTTTGGTGAGTCCGGCAAAAAGCTCGTAACTGGCATCGAAATCGCCATCCTGAATCTTATATGAAAACTGCTGTTTGGCTTCTGCTTTCCAGCCAAAATCTGAGCCGAATATTTGAATGGAATCTCCGTCCAGCTTCTGCCGGAACCCCAGGTGAACATCTGTGGTATTTCCGACAAATTCGTGCCCCACGCCTCCCACAGCGTCAACAGTTAAATACATATTACCCAGGTCTTTCTCCCAACGTTTGAAACCATCTACGTTCAAACGCCATTTTTGTTTGTCTATGGTTTCAAGCTCCTGTTTGTTATCTTCGACCCCCATTTTGCCTTCGTAACCGAAACGCCATTCACCTTCCAGCCCGCCCCTGAGGCCCTGGGTGGTTTTCCAACCCCCCGAAGTGTCAGTTCTGGAAAGCTCGGTCCTCATAAGTTTTACTTTGGCTTTAGCCTCAGCTTTCCAACCCAGCTCCGGCTTACCATCCTTCAATTTGGGCTTCACCCTGGGTTTGACTTTCAAATCAGGGTCCAGGTAATCAACTTTCAGCCTGTAATCCCCTATTTCTTTATCCACCCCGGCATCGGTTACCCTGTCAAACATATCGTTAAAATGAACATACAAAGAAGTATCGTCCTTGTCCATAACCATCTCGGTCCGGGGCTGATCCGTGTCTGCCAGGTCCGTAAAGCCGGCGTTTCCGGGGACTCCTGTATTCCCCGTTGCCACAGCTTCAGCGGCAGAAGCCATGGGAGAACCACATAGTGAACCAGCCAGCATGGTCACAGCTAACGCTTTGTTCATTAAAATTTTCAACCCGGTTTTTAATTTGTAAGATGGGGTATTAAAGCGGGAAATTGAAGCAGTGGAACCGGAGCTATTTTCTTTCTTGAATTTATTGGGATCAATCAAAGAAGGAGAGCCGGTATTTTCACCCTGAGAAAATCTATCGCCAATAACAGAATTATTGTCCTGCCTCAGAACAACAGGATTCCTCTTTACTTGCTGATTAGTTTTAAAATCAACTCTTCTTATAATACTCATTCAAACTTCTTCCAATTATAACTCACTTTATTATATTGAAAATAAACAATTTTGTAAATAGTTTTAGAAAACTTTATATACATTATCACCATTTCTAATTTCTTTTATTTCAGCCCAGAACAACCCCCGGCTTACAAGCAACTCCACTTCCTGGCCTTTTTTCAGGGAACCCAGGTTTTTCATCTTATGGTTGTGATTGATCTTTACAGAGAACTTCTTTCCACCCTCGGATAAAAAGGTAAACTGGGATCGATCCCCGAGTTTGACCCTCTGTTCAATTTTTTTATCCTTATAAGTTGCCTTAATGGTTTTTTCAATTTTTATAATCCTGTTTATGCTGGTGATTAATGACCATACAATCAGAACAGCAACCACAAAGGTAACAATATATAAAGAATATTTCGAATCAGAAAAATCTCTTTTGCCAAAAGAAAACAATGTATAAATCTCCTTTTAATAAAAAACAAAATTTCAACTTTACCAGCCGTTGTTTCTGCAGGGTACCCATTGCGTCCCGTAACAACCGTTTGTATCTTCCATATTCATTCTTTTTCAGAATGTCAACCAGCAAGGGAATTATTGTGCATTATTAATATACCATAAGTTGGAACCCTGCTGAAACAATTAAGTGTTAATTTTTTGTAAATTTTTCTTCAGAGGAACAACCATTTACATCTCTCTGTTCCAAGTATTACACAAATAATGGAAACTTAAATTATAATAACAGGAGGAATTAATATGAAAGCTGTAGTTTGGCATGATGTGGGTGACATTCGGTTTGAAGATGTTCCCGAACCGCGAATACAGGAGCCCACCGACGCCATTGTGAAGATAACCGCTTCCGCCATTTGCGGAACCGATTTACATATGGTGCGGGGGACAATGTCGGGAATGAAGGAAGGGACAATCCTGGGCCACGAAGGTGTGGGAGTTGTGGAAAAAACAGGCAAATATGTAAGAAACATAAAGGTAGGCGACCGGGTGGTAATTCCTTCCACCATTGCCTGCGGAACC
>CAZSLZ010000024.1:0-6944 GCA_964607865.1 uncultured bacterium | reverse complement strand
GATAACGCCAACCCCAACGGTTCCAGAGCAGGAACTGCATTTTTTGGCGGCCCCAAATCCGCAGGTTCCATAAACGGTCTCCAGGCAGAGCGCGCACGCATTCCCTACGCCAATGTGGGGTTAGTCAAAATACCCGATAACGTAACCGACGAGCAGGCATTGATGCTTTCCGATATATTTCCCACCGGATATTTTGGCGCAGATATTGCCGATATAGAACCGGGAAAAACTGTAGCAATTTTCGGCTGCGGCCCGGTTGGCCAGTTTGCCATTATGAGTGCAAAAATGATGGGAGCAAGACGGATTATAGCTGTGGATATGGAAAAATCAAGGTTGAGCATGGCCCGTGACCAGGGAGCTGAAACCATTGACTTCCAAAGAGAGGACCCTACTGAATTGATTCTTGAAATGACCCGCGGAATTGGAGTTGACCGGGTAATTGATGCTGTGGGGGTGGATGCATTTTATCCCACTGAAGGCCCAGCGGCTCAGAAAGCCCAACAAAAACTAGAGTTATACAAGGAAGAACTCAGAGAGATCATGTCCGGTGGAAAGATTAAAACCGAAGAATGGCATCACGGAACTGCCCCATCTATTGTTTCCGAATGGGCCATTGAATGCGTGGCAAAAGCCGGCTTGATATCCATTATCGGAGTCTATCCCGATGAAGTAACCCGCTACCCCATAGGCAAAGCTATGGGTATGAACCTTTCCATCAAGATGGGCAATTGCCCCCATATCAGATACATACCCATGCTGATGAGAAAAGTAGAAACCGGAGCTGTGGATCCTTCAGAGGTTCTGACCCAGGTCCAGCCTGTAAAATCGGTCATTGAAGCTTATAAAACCTTTGACGACCGAAAAGCAGGCTGGATGAAAGTAGAATTAAAACCCTCAAAACAAATGGTTGGCACATAAACCGCTTATAAAGAAAGGCTGTCGTTAGTTACCGGCAGCCTTCCTTTGCTTTATTCTCTTTGATTCAGCCAAATTGACATCAGCGCCTTTCAAAACCAGGTATTGGGCAACTTCCAGGTGTCCGTTCCGGGCAGCCCAGTAAAGAGGCGTTTCTCCCAGATATCCCCGGGAATTGACATTGACTTTCTTATCTTCAACCAGGGTTCTAATTTTCTCAAGGTTTCCGCTGGCAGCATCATGAATCTCAACTGATAGAACAGGCAGAATAGAAATGAGGAAAAAAATAACGAAAACAAGAATTGTTCTTTATTGCATAATTGACTCCTTAACAATATGATTAGAATAATTCATCATTTCAGGGAGTTGTTTCCTTTTACTGAGCTCATAAAAAAGTTAACGCTTTGTTAATAGGTTGGCAATATATTTTTAACAATGTTAACCAAAAATTAACTGTCAGCCTGTATCTTTTTCTTTATAGAAATGTTATTATTATAGAAACAAATGAAACTTCAAGGAGGAATATGAAATGGGAGCTATCGGAGCAATTGGTGGAATGGCAGGCGGAGGCGGAATAACTCAAATTATCCCGCAGGTATTAAGTAAACTTACTGGAGGCAAAGGAGGAGAGTCGGGCGGTGGTGGCCCCATGCAGTTACTGTCACAACTTCTGAATGGCGCAAAAGGTTAGAATTAATTAAAGAATAAAAAATAATGCCGGTTGACCGGCTTATTTTTTTGGAGGAAATATATGCAAGATGAAAATAAAATTTTCGAAGGAGTAAAAAATGCCCTGGGTATAAAATGTGAAAATTGCGGAGAAGTAAACCCAACAGGCACAGAAGAATGCAAATATTGCCAGAACCCACTACCAGGCGACATAGAAGAAAAACCTTTTTCCTATAAAGACAGTTCGGGTATCCCGGTTTCCCTGAAAGACGAACAGGCCTATAAAACCGGCATGAAAGCTATTCCACTTGAAGAAGCCAAAAATTTAAACCTTTTAAGGGAAACAGCAGAGCGGGTAGAAAATGGAATTATTTCAATGGATGAATACCGCCAGAATGTTTCAAAAGTTCTGAACATTGCCAGAACCGGAAAAGAACTTTTTAAAACCCAGGTATTTAAAAATGCCATTGCAAAAATGGATGAAGAACAAAAAGGCCTGTCGTTAAAATCGGCTTCCCTCTTCGACCTTTATTACTAGGGATGCAGTTTGATGTTGACTTATGACGGAAAAGACGATACGCCTGTTTTCGACGGGTTGGATATGGTAGAGGATGTCCTGGAAGAAATGGACATTATTCAGAAAAGGGCTATCGAAATAGCTGAAGCTGAAAAAGCCAGAAAAAAACAAAACACTTAAGAGAAGGTATAACTTTGAGTATTGAATACCGCCTTGCCCAGATGGTTGATATTAATATTTTAATAAAATTTCAGGACTATAAAAAATATTTTCCTTGTTACGTGGGCTTTGAGAAACCGGAGCAAATAAGAAAAGTCATAAAAGACAGCTACAAGAAAAACCAGCTTTTTCTTTGCCATCCTGAAACTTTTCCCACTTTACTGGCTTTTGATTACGAAAACAAAATTCCCCTGGGTTATATTGCTACGGTTACAGGGGTTGAAGAATCAATTACCGGCGAAAAACAACTACTGATTTATGATTTTCATATTCTTGATGTTCCTGAAAAAGAAGAAATTTTTAATCATTTTATTGATTTTGCAGAAAACCAGGCAATAAAATACAATTTATCATACATGATCACAGAAATACCCTTCGAAGCTGAAGAACTTGAAAACATGTTCCACAAAAAAGATTTCAGTGTAGAAATGAATAGAATTGTCAAGCTCTGCAGCCACCATGAATTCACCGGCAAAAGGCAGGAAAATATAAAAGTCAGGCCAGGCGAGGAATCAGATAGGTTCTTTATGATGTTGCTCAACGCCCAGAACTCAGGTTTTTTAATACCTGCCGACCGCAAGGCCTCTTCTGAAGAAATACAGCAGAAATATTTTGAACACTATTCACAAATGCCAATTGATGAAGAGCCATTCTTACATATTTTTATAGCTGAAGATTTGATAAATCTTCAGCCAGCAGGATACATAATTATTAAAACTTCAGCCATTGACCAGGTTTCCCGGCAGTCTATGGCATACATTTACGACCTTAATGTGCATAAAGATTACTGGGGCAAATATGTAACCCAGAGGCTGGTAAAGGAAGCTGAAAACTGGCTTGTGGAAGATAACATTCATTTATTAATAGGAGATATTTCCGATAGTAACCCCCGCCCCCTTAAGACTGCCCTGAAAACTTTAAACTTTACTCTTTACAGCAGAAGATGGGTAAAAGAACCAGGCAAAAAAGAGGCAAACAAAAAACCCCAGGCTGATTAACCCGGGGTTTTTAAATATGCTATAGAACTAAACTTCATTCCAGCAGGCGGTTTCTTTTTTCTCTGAAGGTGTTACCCAATATTGTTTTACCTGACCGCTGAGCGGGGTTACAGTAACATAAGCGCCATCGTAATGGCCTTTTATAGTTACATGTTTTACATCATCTTTATGCAGGGTTTCCTTTGCCAATACCTTTCCAGTATCTCCTTTAAAAATCACATAATTCAGGTTGTTTCCCTGTTTATAGACGACCATTGGGCCGTAACCGGTTCCATCAGCAATAAAATGAGTTACTCCATTGTCGATCAACAGGGTTTTCTTATCCCAATAACCATAACCGGGGCCTTTTATAGTCAATCTCCCTTCGTCAAAGCTGACTTTCCATGAAGAGTTCCCCCACCATGCTTTTTGATCAAATTTTGTAACGACTACATTGGGATCCTGCCAATAATTCTTCTTTGCCTGAGGTGATTGTTTGGCGTCTTTTTTCATGTGGGCATAAGCTGCCCCCATTAAAACCGCGCAGACCAAAGTTAACACAACCATTGTTTTAAACATTTTATTCATATCCTTTTACCCTTCCTTTCTATTATTTTGTTTTCATGTTTTCTGTAATTGACAGGTTATTCCTACAAAAATTCAAAACCTTAATTTAATTATTTATAAGCCAACATTTGATATAGTTTTTCATCTGCCCTGGCTTCTTTGAGCATGCCCAATCTCCGTCTGGAATCACTTCTCACCCGATACGCCTCTGCAAAATCCGGCTCCAAATTTATTGCCCTGTCAAGATCTTTTATTGACTTTTCATAATTGCCCAGCCGATTTTTTATCTTACCCCTTTGAAAGAAGGCTTCCGGATTTTCCTTATCTAATTTGATGGAACGGTTCAAATCCAGCAATGCTGTTTTGTATAGCTTTTCTGATATTAATATGATTGCTCTTTCCAGAAATACCTCGGCATTATCTGAGTCCAACTCCACAGCTCTGTCCATATCAAGCAAAGCTTCGGTGGTCATCCCCAGTTCCTTTTTCACCAATCCCCTTGCCATATATGCATGATTGTTGTCCGGCTCCAGTTCGAGTACCCGGTTATAATCCTTCAAAGCCGCCTTATATCTTCCCAGTTCAAATTTTGTCAGCCCCCGCCATAAAAGGGCCTGGGAATGATCCTGTTCAATTTTCAAAACCTTATTATAAACGCCGAGAGCCTCCTTTAACCTGTCCATACCTTTCAAAACCATAGCTTTACCCATTAAAGCCAGCACATCATCCTTTCTATTTAAAACCATATTAAAATCTTCCAGGGCTTTTTCGTCCATCTCCATATAAAACCGGCAAATACCCCGCTGATAATATGCCATGAGATATCCGGGTTTCAATTCAATGGTTCGGCTGAAATCTTTATGGGCCTTTTCCAATTTATTCTGTTTCAGATAAGACATTCCGCGCCAATAATATGCCAGTTCAAAGTTTTTATGGTATAGCAAAGCTGAGGTAAATTCCTGAATTGCTTTTTTATAATGCTTTAAGTTATAAGCTGATATTCCCGAGGTAAGGTTTAGTTTTGCTGGATTATCGGGATCAAATTCAATTTTAACATCTTTAATAAAATCCGGAATGTTTTCAGTTCTGTCTTCAGGGCGTTTCTCCAGCATTGTTTCCAATAGTGTGGCAAAACTGGCTGATATTCGTTCTTCGGCTACATGTAACTTATCAAAAGCATAAGGTTCTCTTTCTAACTCCGGGTTATCTCCGGTTATCATATAGTAAAGAATGGCACCTATAGAGAAAAGGTCGGAAACCTGACATTTCCTGTTTTGGATAAAAATTTCCGGCGCCGCAAACCCAGGTTTCAACACAGCCAAGAGCGGTTCTACATTCCGGGTCAAAAAGCCCTCTCCGGGGTCATAAAAAACAAGCCTGCTTTTTTCGTCGATTCCAAAACTATGAGCAGACAAATCACCGCAAGGAAGAAGTTCAGAGTTTTGCGACTTCTTTTCCAGTAAATCCATAAAGAATAGCAGCCATTCCAAAACCTCCTGCCTGGAAAAAACCGGAAAACTACTGCCCTGAATAATATCAGCAATTGTGACTATTTGACTGTCGGAAAAAACCAGATACAGTTTTTCATCTTTGAATAATACTTTTTGAAGAGCTGAAATGACTGTTTTTAAATTATCAATGTTAATTTTTTCTGGCTTTGAATTTAAACGGGAAACTAAAATCTCTTTCAAACGAAACCTGTTGCCATCATCATCAGTCACAATATACATTCGGCTGAAGGGGTTGCTGGTTAATATTGTTTGTACAACAAAACCACCGGCAATTTTCCGCCCTTCTGTTCTGAAATCATCCAGAATGGTTCCACATTCACCGCAGAACCTGTCCGAATCTGTATTTATGAACCCGCAACCAGGACAAATCATGTTATAACCCCGGAGTTTCATTTTGAGTTAATGAAAAAATTATATCTCCGTTTCCGGTTTTCATATTAAAGGGAGTTCCGCCCTGATTGTCGGCGCCATCGGGCCCAACGCTGTAAAGAAGGTAAGAACCTTTTTCAGGCTTATACTTGAATTTTAAATCGGCAGCAAAATAATCCGCAGGAACTTCATCGATATATACAGGGGAAATTTCTTCCAATTTTTCAGGAAAAACACCATGATTCTGCCAGTAGAGGTTTAAAGCTGACATTATTCTGTTAGCTTTAATATAGGCAAGAAATGTATAATAAGATTCGTAACTCTTCTGCATAACAACACTTTGTACGTTTCCCATAATTGAAGGCTTATCTGTAAAAGCCATCATTCTGCCTGAAAAAAAGCAGGGATCTTCCGCATATTCATCCAGGACTTTTATCCGTAAATCGTTCATATATTTTCGTTCTCTTTCCAGAACAACCCCGGCAACTTTACCAAATGGACCTGTCATAACCAGAGGTAGAGCTTCATCAACAATAACATTGGTGATATACAACTGGTTTTTTAAAATCCACTCATAATTGTTCTTCTGATATGGTTTTAATTTATTTAAAATATACTGGTTATAATTACTATCATCTTTAGAACCGTAAGTCAGCTTTGTCAATCGTTCAAGAGATGGTGAGACAGGAAAAACAGTGGTAAAATCAGGCAGGTAGTTTAGACGGGCATTTTCTAACCTCACCGCCTGCAAATAACATCTTGCCCCTTTCTGCCTGTCTGTTTTTCTGTAAAAATCACCCATGGAAGTAATATATATATCCAGGACCCTTACTTTCAAGTTCTGCTGAAAAGCTCCCGAAAAAAAATCGGTGGGATTGGAAGTAATGCTGCCGCTGTTTTTGTCTTCCACAAATTCAAGCACATCATCGATATAATTAATTACAAAATGGGGCTGAATATACCCCTTATCCACCAACTCACCGGCTTCCCTGTTGGTATCTATAAAAGAAACAATCTTGCTGTCTATTTTCTTTTCATCCAATTCCCTGGCAATCTGTAAAGTTTTTTCATTTAATTTTTTAAAAATCTCTTCTCTGTTTAAAGTTTTATTGTTATTGAAATCTTCATCCGATATGATTTTCTTATCGAATTCAAGTTTGGAAAAATCGAGTTTATCGTAAGCTTTTGAGTAGTATGTCC
>CAZSLZ010000023.1:0-29165 GCA_964607865.1 uncultured bacterium | reverse complement strand
AATCGATGCCCATAAATCTCCCAGTTGGGCAAAAATGCTGCATAACACAGCTATGGTTACAAGATCTGTGGTGCTGATTTTTAAAATCAGCCCCATTAAAAGCGCGCCGGTTATTGCGCCGACAACTCCGCCCACAGCACCTTCAATAGTTTTCTGGGGGCTGATCCGGGGCGCCAGTTTATGCTCCCCGATAGCTTTGCCCACAAAAAAAGCTCCAATATCGGTAAAGGAATTCACTATAACTAACAGGATAGTAAGCCCTGCCCCCCGGGAGAGAGCAAAAGCGCCAACCATAAAAGGAGCGCCCTCGATTTTTCTGATGAAGATTAAATAACTGAAAAGCAGCCCCACATATAAAAACCCCAGAATGGTAACCCCCACATCAAGAAAGGAAGAAACGTGAAATCCTTTCCTGAAAATGTAACCCAGCATTGAAATCAGGACCAGTCCTACTAATAATTCAGGAAAATATTCAGATTTATTCAAATAAGCTACCACACAAAGCAACGTGACAGCCAGGTAACCCATGGCCCTTGAGGGACGGATTTTTTTTCTTTCCGCCATTTGATAGAACTCGGTAACGCCTATAAGGGAAAAAATCAGAATTTCTATACTTAAGGGCAGGGCTCCCCAAATTATAAGTCCGAAAGAAATACCCGCCAATAAGACACCTACAATTATGCGGGTAATCATATTGCCCTTTTTTCCCTTTTCAGGCTCTGTCTTGCCGGAGTCACCGGTTGGGGCCTGGTTCAGGGTTTGGGAATCTTTTTTTTTCTCTGATAAATTATGTGAATTCAAATAAGTATCCATAAGCAAATCTTTTCAGTCTGGAGCTGATTTCAAGATAACCGGGGGTTAACCTTCCCTTGAAAAGTTTCTTATTTGTTAAATTATGACAAATCAGTATTTTGTTTGGGTTCTTCCACCTTTACCACTCCGCCTCCGAAACGGCGATCCCGGCTTTGATAGTCCAATATAGCCTTCAATAATTCTTTTTTATCGAAATCGGGCCAGTATATATCGGTAAAATAAAACTCAGAGTATGCATTTTGCCACAAAAGGAAGTTACTGATTCTTACCTCTCCGCTGGTTCTAACCATTAAATCGGGGTCGGGCTGGGAGCCGGTATAGAGCAGGGTGCCGAAATAATCCTCGTTCACCTCATCTTTTTTGATTTCGCCTTTGTTTATTTTTTCTGCCAGAATCAGGGCTGCTCTGGTGATTTCATAACGGGAGCTGTAATTAACACATATATTCACAGCCATCCTTTTTCCGTCTTTTGTTTTTTCTACTATTTTATTGAATGCTTTCTGAACATTTTTATCAATCTCATCGATATTGCCAATTACATTGAAGTTTATTTCCATATCCAGCAGTAATTGTTCTTCGCTTTTACAGTATTCCACGAAAAGCCCCATCAGAAAATTAACTTCTTCCCTGGTTCTTCGCCAGTTTTCCATTGAAAAGGCATAAACGGTGAGCACTTCGATTCCCAGTTCACAGCAGGCAATCATTGCCTTTCTGAAAGCTTCCACTCCTTCACGGTGGCCTAGAAAAGTAGGTAAATTCCTGCTTTTTGCCCATCGCCTGTTCCCATCCATAATAATGCAAATATGCCGGGGAATTCTATCATAATTGATTTTTTCCAGAAGCTCATCTTCAGAGAGCTGGCCCAGAATGATATTTTTCTTCACTGAATCGGTCAAAATGAACACTTCCTTGCAATAATTTATATTACTATTGAATATCTATGATAATAATCCCTCTCTGTTGTTTTTACATGAATCAAATTTCAATATCCACCCATTTTTTTCCAGCGAACCTGAAATAACTCCATAATGCCCGTATGGTTACATCAATATACATTGCCCCCCAGGCACCCATGAGCCCGAAACCCAGGTAAACCCCGAACAGGTAGGCAAGAGGCAGCCTTACCATCCAGAAACCCGCCAGAGAAATCAGCATGGTAGTTCTGGTATCGCCGGCGCCCTGAAGCCCTCCCATCAGAACAAACATCACAGCTTGAATCGGCTGAACCACCCCTGCCACTTTCAATATCCTGGCTCCCATTGTTATGACCGGTTCCGATGTGGTAAAAGCACCAATTATCTGTTCAGAAAAAAAGAAAAACAGCATTCCTGCAAACCCCATAACCAACAATCCCAGCTTACAGGCTTCAATGCCTGCAATAGAAGCTTTCTCCTCGTTGTTTTCACCCAGTGCCTGGCCTATAATAATTCGCGCCGCCACCGACATTCCCACCCCCGGCATATAAGAAAGAGATTCCGCCCTTAAAAGCACCGAATTTACCGCAATCTCCAGGGTCCCCAGGCTTGCCACTATTCCGGTAAATACTGCATAGGCCCCCGATGCCAGGGCGCTTTCAGCCATGGAAGGCCCGGAAATTCTTAAAATTTTGCCAAGAATCTCCTTGTCAATTACAAAAATATCTTTCAGGGACAGAGGTATCTTATACCACCCCAGCAAAAGGCCGGCAAATGCAACAATGCCCCCCAGCCCGTTAACCACAGCTGATGCTATTGCAGACCCATGTAAACCATATTCAGGGAACCCCAGTTTTCCAAAGATAAGGGCATAATCGAGAATTATATTTAAAATGTTTATAAACAACATAATCAACATTGGGGTCCTGGTATTTCCGTGGGCTTTCATTATCACATTGCTTGCCATAAGCAATCCCACCATAAGCACTGCAGTCATGAGGTAGTTAAGAAATATCTGCCCTTGTGCCACCACCTCAGGCTCTGCGCCCAGTAACCGCAAAAAATCGTCACCCAGAAATACAATCAAAATGCCAATAAGGGCTGAAGCCAATAAGTTAAGCAAAACAGCCTGTCCGGCAGCCCGACGGGAGTTTTTTTCATCCCCTGCGCCTACATAACGGGCCACCACTGCGGTTATTCCTCCGTTCATTCCATAAACCGGCATGGTAAGAAAAAAAACCACCGACCATGAAAGCCCCGCCACTGCCAGTGCCTGGGGATTGAGCCTGCCCACGAAAGCTGTGTCAACAATTCCGATGGTCATTTTGAGAATATATTCTGCCATGGAGGGCAAAGCCAGGGTTACTATCCGCTTTCTGATGATTTCTGTTTTTGTATTATTCAATGTTACCTCGTATCATTACTGTAAATAAAAAGAAACAGCCACTGGGCTATCTCGACAGAAAGAATCAATATTATTTGTCCAGCCGGCTGAAACTTTTACCATTTCAATGCCCCGCTTTCAACCAGAATTCTGGCTATCTCTATATTATTTGTATTAAATGCCATCTGAAGGGCGCTATGCCCGTGAGCATTCAGACCAGACAAGCCGGCATTGTTTTCAAGTAAAAGCTTAATCATTTCCATATCTTCATTTTCAGCAGCTTTCATAAGTGAAACTACCTCAAATAATCTAATGTATTATAAAGTAAACAGATTATTTTAACAAGGGGGTTGACAAAATTGAAAAAATTTTATACAATGCTCTTCATAACTAAATTAGTATTTACACAAATCTTTTTATATAAAATTTTGGGGATTACCATGTTTTTTAAATGTTTGAAATGCGGAACAATTAAATATATAGGAATAAAAGGAAACGGAATTTCACGGCGCTGCCTGCGTTGTGGAAATTTTCTTACGGAAATAGAAACTTCTTAACTTGCCTGTTTTTTAAGCCGATATGTAGAAAATTTGGGAATATTGAACATTCTTACAGGAGGCCTGGTTTCTTTCAGGCTTACATGAGACAGAATTGCCAGATTCACTTTCAGAAGTTCCACTATCTTGTTAAACTGTTTTTTATATGCATAATATATGGGAGTTCTGTCCTTCTTATCTTTCAGCAGTGGGTTGGCTTTATGTTGTGTAAGCAGTTCAACTATTTTTACCTGATTAAAAACAGAAGCAAAATGGAGAGCTGTGAATCCATTGTTATCCTGGGCATTCAATTCAGCGCCATTTTCTATAAGCATCCGGGTTATTTCATAAGATCCGCTGAAGGACGCCAGGTGAAGAGGTGTGGGGTTGTTTTTACCCCTGGCATTTATGTTTGCTTTATATTTTATAAGAATTTCAACAACAGGGGTTTTTCCCAGGTCTGCAGCCCAATGCAGGGGAGTCAAGCCATATCGATCGGTGCAGTTCACATCGGCGCCATTTTGCAGCAACAACTCCACAATTTCTGCGCAACCTTCCTGGACTGCCACGTGCAGGGGGGTATAACCCCTGGAGATATCCCTTGCCTCGGTCATAGCCCCATTTTTTATAAGAATACCCACCATTTCTGTATTTTGGGTAGTTACTGCGCAGTGAAGAGGGGTAAGCCCGTTCTTATCAGCCTGGTTAGGATTATAACCCGTATAGAGAATTGAGGTTACTCTGGAAATATTGCCACAGGCCACAGCTTTGTTAAATGCTTTAATTTTATCTTCCTTATTTGTAATCATAATTTCCACCTGCCAACATGATTTACATTTTTTTTCTTTCTTACTTGTTATATCGGCAGATTTTTAGAAATTCTGAATAGCTTTTTGCGAAGTTTCCAGAACATGATCGATCATTTTTATGAGAGACATCGCTGATGTTTTTATAGATAGTAAATGTTTTCTTTGAGAATCTTCCAGGTTTGTTTTCAAAACCGATTCTGAATTTTTTACTATACTGGTTACCAGTGGCATCTGGTTGCTGAAAAGCTTGAAATTACGGGCAGCCTGCCCCTGTAAATTCTGATAAAGAGATTGCAGTTGGTAAAGTTGATGTTCAGCCTGCTTACGTTTTAGAATTTCATATTCAACCTTCTCATGATATTTTTCAATATCCCTGGTTTTATGCTTGAGTGTATTTTCGAGTTTTTCCGTATATTTTTTCATTTCATTTTCTGAACTTTTCTTATGAGATAGATTGGAAATCATTGCCAGGCTGCCCATGAACTCTCCGCCATTACCCATAAAAGGAGCTGAAGTTACCAGTGTGGGCAGGACGTCACCATTTTTTTTCTTCCATGAAATTTCGTAACGGGCATATCGGTTGTGATCTTCTAATAAATAGTCGTCAGATAGAACAGGCTGGGCGGAAGATGCCAGAAAGTCGCTGACCGGCTTACCCAGAAGTTCCGATGCAGAAAAACCAAGCCAGCGGGCAAAAGTATCGTTTACAAAAATCAAATTTCCATCTTCGTCCTGAACACCAAGGCCTTCCTTGAGATTTTCAATCAAGGTGCGGTACATTTCTTCCCTCTTAAGGAGTTCCTTCTCGTCATGTTTTCTCATGATTAAATCGGTAACGTGTTCTGCAATTTCCCTCACGAATTCGTTAAGAAATTCAGGAATTCGGGTAAAGTACCGGGAAGCTACCTTCAAAAAAGCTACCGGTTTCTTATCCTTGAAAATCGGAAAAATAGTGGATGATTTTACCTTGTGAGGATTACTGAAAGGATTGTCATCAGTAATATGAATGTTTTCCTTGAACACAGCACTGCCTTTATTCAACTGTTTTACTTCATCGGAATCGGGATCCATACATGAAGTTAACTGCCAGTATTGAACCGATAACCCTCTGAAAGTCAGTATATCCGCAAAATCATCCTCGTTGATATACAGACAGCCACCGTCTATTCCGTCAATTTCTATCAGGTTATCCAGAATATCATTCATAATAAGCTGAAGTGATGCATTGGAATTGAGAATCTTATTTAACTTACAACTGATTCTTAATAAACGGTTTTTGCATGCTTCCTCCTGCTTTTCCCGATATGTATTCAAAAGAATTTCTCTTATGAAATTTATTTTATCCTCATTTAACAGCTTTTTGGGAATGAAATCATCGATTCCCCATTTGAAAGCCCGGCGCACTGTATTGTAATCATCAGTATTACAAAGGCAGATTAATATCAACTCAGGAAAATCTTTCTGGATCCTGGAAATCAGGGAGGGACAGAAATTATGAGGGACATCAAAAACAAGAATATTATATTTATTCAAATCAGGTATTTCAGGATTCTCCTGGCTGATCAGATAAGTTTCAATTTCAAAATCATTGTTTAAATGATTAACAAACTTATCCAGATACTGCTGTTTGAAATCCATGTATAATATCTTTATCAAACCCTGCTCCCTTTCCATGGACTCCTCCCATGTCAAACTATTCAAATTTTCACTGTTGATTGAAATCATACTCTACCAACCTGCCATTTTTCTTGTTCATTAACTATTATCGGCAATTTCCCGAAAAATGTAAATCATTTCCTGAAAATTCATTCATTAGTATTATTTGCCAGGGGAATTTGTATTACCACATGCCAACAAAGACTAAATAATTTAATAATATTCCATAACCGTCTTCTTTATCTTTAAATTATTAGCAAATCAGCCCAATCACTTCTCTTAAAATATTCTTTTTTCTTAACATTTACATGCAAAAACATTTAAATTAAAGTAAAAAGTATGAAGGATTTAAAGGCTGTTAAAGTTTTAGAAACATTTTGTTAATAAATTATTAACAAAACAGGGAATTGATGTTAAAAGATTTGAAAGGAAATTCCACTAATTGATGTCTTTGCCCACCAGCATCTTTTCAAATTTATCTCCCGAGCTGGCTATGGAAGTCAGGGCAGTTTTAAGTTTTTCTATATTGATTTCATCCACCAGGTAGGTATCCACAATAACAAAATAATTTGCCTGCCCCGTGGTAATAGTGGGTTTTATTCCCTGGGGGATCACCTGCGGGCTGCGTTTTAAATTTTGTTCCATAACATTAACTTTTGAGACTGCAAGGGCGCCCATGCTTATTTCCATATTAAGTTGAAGCGCCAGTTTATATAAGCGGGGTTGTGCCGGCCCGCAGACAGTGAATACCTGGTATAATTCTTCTCCGTCAGGGGATTGACGGCCATAAGTTACATATACAAACTGCCGGCGTATTTTTATTGGTTTCTCATTGTTACTAATACATTTTACAGGAATATCAAGAATATAACCGTTTTCTATGGGGCTGGACTGAATGTCCACCCCTTCGGTTAACATCCTTATCATTATATCCAGTTTTTTCTGCAGTTTGTTAATAGATGGCATTTTTACCACTCAATTCCCTACCAGTAAATAGAATTATGTATGGGAACATAATGGGTTTTGCCCACCATTTTTTTTCGGGCAATTATCTTGAATTTTTCTCTCTTTATTTCTTCTTCCCTGGTGGCATGAATCATTCGATCGATACTTACCGATTCCAGTTCAAAATTAAGTCTTTCCAGAATGTAACTTAATTCTTCCAGATCAAAAAAATAATGAGGTATCCGGTGGGAAACAAAAATTCTTTCTCCAAGTTTTCTGCCCTTGCCGAAATGATGATCGCTGGTGGAAAGCAGGTTTACACAGAAAAGGCCCTCAGGTTTTAACACCCTGAATACTTCCCTGAAGCTGCGGATTATATTTTCCAGAAAATCATGATGCAGGGTATCTATAGATAATACTGCATCGAAAACTCCGTTGCCAAAGGGAAGATCCATATAGTCGCCCTGAACAAAATCAATTTTCATTTTACGCTCCAGGGCATGCTGCTCAGCTATCTCCAGTGTTTCACTGGAAATATCATATCCTATCACTTCCAACCCCCTTTGATTCAAATACAGAGCATGCCGCCCTATTCCGCATCCCAGGTCTAGAACCAGTTTTTTCTTTTCTTCTTTCAGAATTCTTACAAATTCTTCAACAAAAGAGTTGACAGTGGTAAACCTGTCTTTTTCCCGCTGCAGGTTTTCTCTGATATAACTATCCCAGCGTTCTTCTCTATCCAAATTATACCTCCAGCATAGGTACTTTCACATTCTTTTCCCTGGCAGTCTTAATGGCAATATCATATCCGGCATCGGCATGACGAAATACACCGGTGGCAGGATCGTTGGTGAGGACTCTTTCCAGGCGGCGATGGGATTCATCGGTGCCCATTGCCACAACCACCATGCCGGCATGGATGGAATACCCTATTCCGACCCCTCCGCCATGATGAAGGGAAACCCAGTGGGCTCCAGAAGCTGTGTTGACCATGGCGTTCAAAAGTGGCCAGTCGGCAATGGCATCGGAGCCGTCCTTCATGGATTCAGTTTCCCGGTTTGGGGATGCCACAGACCCGGAGTCAAGGTGGTCTCTTCCAATTACTATGGGTGCCGAAACCTCGCCGCTGCGAACCAGTTCATTAAATCTTTTTCCGATTCTTTCTCTCTCACCGTAGCCAAGCCAGCATATGCGGGAGGGCAGTCCCTGGAAAGCAACCTGCTTCTGCGCCATTTTAATCCATCGGCAAAGCGCCTTGTTTTCAGGAAATTCTTCCAGAATCACTTCATCAGTCCTGTAAATATCTTTTGGATCGCCGGATAGAGCCACCCAACGGAAGGGGCCCTTGCCCTCGCAGAACAGGGGACGAATATAGGCAGGTACAAAACCCGGAAAATCAAAAGCATTCTGGGTCCCATTATTGAACGCCTGTTGACGGATATTATTGCCGTAATCAAAAACTATGGAACCTTCTTTCTGAAATCCCAGCATAGCTTCCACATGCCGGCTTATAGATTCCAGAGATCTTTTCTCATACTCTTTGGGTTCTTTTTCCCGGAGCCTGAGGGCGTCTTCATAGGACATCCTTCCCGGAACATAACCGTTCAGTATGTCATGGGCTGAGGTCTGGTCGGTAACCACATCGGGAATAATTCCCCGTTTTAAAATTTCCGGCAGAATATCTGAGGCGTTTCCAATCAGCCCCACCGAGATCGGCTTTCCGTTCTTTTTATACTCCTGAACAATATCTATAGCTTCGTCCAGGCTGGTGCAAATTTTATCACAATATTTATCATGAACTCTTTTCTCTGCCCGCGCCCGGTCCACTTCCACAGTCAGGCAGACCCCTTCATTCATGGTAACAGCCAGGGGCTGGGCGCCGCCCATGCCTCCCAGGCCCGCGGTCAATACAAATTTGTCCTTTAAAGAGCTTTTATAATGCTTTCTCGCCAACTCAGCCAAAGTTTCATAGGTGCCCTGCAGAATTCCCTGGGTTCCTATATAAATCCAGGAGCCTGCAGTCATCTGGCCATACATTATAAGGCCTTTTTTCTCCAATTCGTGGAAATAATCCCAGTTAGCCCAGTGGGGAACCAGGTTGGAATTAGCAATGAGAACCCTGGGAGCTTCGTTATGGGTACGGACTATCCCCACAGGTTTTCCCGATTGAACAAGCAAGGTTTCATCATTATTCAGGTTTTTCAGTGAGTTAACAATGGCATCAAAAGCCTGCCAGTTTCTGGCCGCTCTTCCCGTTCCGCCATAAACAATTAATTCATCGGGTTTTTCCGCAACTTCCGGGTCCAGGTTATTCATAATCATCCGCATGGCAGCTTCCTGGCCCCATCCTTTACAAGTAATTTCCCCACCCCGGGGAGCTCTTATGGTTCTGGTTCCTGTGGACATTAATAAGCCTCCTTGAAATTATTCCATATCGTTTTCATCTTCTTCAGGCATTACGCTATCCATGATTTCCTTCAAAGATTTCCTGTAATCCACACCTTTTATCTCTTCCATTTTCTTCCTGATTTCAGCCTGATGGGTAGAATATACATAGGTCACAGCCATAAGGAACGCCAGGCCGAAGTAACCCATCATAAATGCCAGAATCCTTACAATAATTATGAATGGGATAATCCCGACAGTTCTTAAAAGAAGCCAGGCTATAAATACAATTATCATATTTGTAACCGGGTTTTCCCTGTTGGAAAGAATTTCCTTGTAGTTTTTTTCAGTAATGGCCTTCTGGATGTTCTCTTTAACCTCATTGAGTTTATCCATTATGGTATCTTCTTCTTCGAACATATACGCCGGCAGTTCTCCCGACATTGGCCTGCCACATTCGGCGCAGAATTTGGCATCAATAAGGTTGGGCTCTCCGCAGTATGGACATTTCATTTACTTCACCCCTTAAAAATTTCCGGTCCCCTATTTTCCGGTCTGAATTAAACATACACTAAAAATTTTCAGTTTTGTATCAGGCAGAAATTGTATTTGATAGATTCTGTATTCCATCCAGCATTCATTCCGCTTTGAATAAACCGAACCGGAAAAACTGGTATTACCGGGCTTTGCTACCTGCTAAATCAAATTAATGATAATCCGCCTGCCTGGTACGCTTAATATTTCTGAGCCCACAACACAAGCGGGCAACCCGCTGAAATAAAAAACCGCTGGCTTTCAAGGAACCTGCATAACAAACTTACTTTTATATTTTTTATAAAAAAAGCATTATTCCTTTAGAGATTCAAAGCCAGTTTGATTAATTTCAAGTCCGGGATGCGTCAAATATTTTCTTTACTTTTTCAATTATCTCTTTTTCATTAATGTATGTGGCCTGGCTATATGCTTCCTCGGGGGTAAGCCAGACCACGGCATCAGCTTCCTGGTCCCTGGGACGGGCATTTTCTTCCACCAGGGGCATTAAATGAAAATAGACATATTTATGATAAAAAGTATTATTTTCCCGCCAATAAAAATAGTAGTCTATTTCGTCCAGCCTGGTTTCCACCTTGGCCCGGTGGCCGGTTTCCTCCAGGACTTCTCTTATTGCAGTCTGCTCAGGGGTTTCGCCATCATCTACCCGGCCCTTGGGCAGAGCCCAGACTGTCTTATCATTCTTGGCAATCATACAAATCTTGAATTTTTTACCTTCCTGCTTGTAAACCACCCCGCCGGAAGAACGCTGGGTATCCAGCTCAACTTCCCTGTCGGTTTCCGGAGGAGCCACTGACGGCGAAAGCTTCAGGGGCTGCCCGAAACCCACCCGCTCGGGTTGGTTTTTTACCACATTTTGGGCCAGCTCTATTGCCCTCTGGTTCTTATCCAGGGCAACCTTATGCAGTTGAAATTCAATATCGGGATAATTTTTACGAATTGTACGCTTTATGGTTTTTAATGAAGGGTCGGTAATACGATAAATTCCCTGAAATTGCCGGACAAAGAATTCGCTGTGAGAATATATTTTTATATTCTTAATTTTTCTCTTACTGGCTTCTTTCAAAGCTAAAACCAGGGCTTTAAACCGGGCCTTATCCAGGGTAATATTGCCCACATCATAAGAAATCTCAGCTTCAATTTCACCGCCAGGTTCGACAATAACAATTCCCACACCCGAGGGGCCCGGGCTGGTTTTGTTATAACCTTCTATATATATCTTATAAATACTTTTCCTTACTGTCATATTGATAAAATTTGACCCTCACGTTAAAAAAACCTGCATTTTTCCTGCTCATCATTCTATACTGCCGGGTTTTATTTTTTTATCAAACCCGGTTTTTTCCACTGTTGTTTCATCAGTATCCATTCCTGCAATATTGATTATTAAAATTCCTACACCCACACAAATGGCAATATCAGCCACATTAAAAGTAGGCCAGAAATTAAAGTTTATAAAATCCACCACACTGCCGAATCTTAGCCTGTCTATAAGGTTCCCCAGAGAGCCCCCCAGGACCAGGCCCAGGGCAACCTGGAATGAAACCGGCAAAGCTACGATTTTCTTGTAAAAAATTATGCCAAGAACAGTCAGAACCATAGACATTATCAAGAAAAGCTGGGGATATTTGTCCAGAACTCCAAATGCCCCTCCGGTGTTGGTTGAATAGGTGATGGTGAAAAAGTCACCTATCACCGATTGCACCTGGTGTAAATTAAAGTTTTTTATTATATAGATTTTGGTCAACTGATCAAAAAATATGGTTGATAAAATAGAAAATATATAAATCATTTTATTGTTCCGTTACTTTTTTTAATACTCTGTCGCATCTTCTGCAAAGCTTTTCCGATTTGCCTTCTATGTTATATTTCCTGCAACGCGGGCATCTACCCTTTTTGCCTGGCGCAATTTTTATCATTGCTTCCGGATAAATATCAAGAATCTTGCCCCCGGTATTATGCAGATTCTCATACTGGCGAATAAATAATTGTGAAACATTGAGAATCCGCTTAAAATCATCCTCATATCTGGTTACAATTCCATATAAATGAGAATTAAGCAAAAATGTCGCCTGAGATTTCTCTGCCGGAATATTTATTTTTTCTTCCTGCAAATATCTGTAATATTCCTGACGAAGTTCTACCAGTATCTTCCAATGGTTGGCCTGGCTGTGGCTCAAATACTCGTTTTTTTCCCTTTTAAAACCATTTAAAAAAACCGATTCAGCTTTCTGAACCAGAATTTTATTTTTCTGCCAGAACCATTCAGCTGTAAATGGCATAACCGGCGATATCAATACAAGAATCTGTTGAAGGAGCCTGGAAAGAACAGCCCTGGAGGCCTTGTTCTCTGCTGAATCCAGAAAACCCGAGTATAATTCATCCTTTATTCCTTCAAGGTAAATCCCTGATACTTCTCTAAAAAGAAAATTGCACAGGATTTTATAGGCTTTGTGGAATTCCAGCTGGGAATAATGTTTTATTATTTCATCTTCAACCTTCTGAGCCCGGTCAAGAATCCAGCGATCCAGAAAACTTGATTCATTTAACCTGAAATGGCCTTTGTTCCTGGAATTTTCCAGGTTCGCTGAAATAAAAGCTAAAATATTGGAAATTTTTTTCCGGGTTTTTTCTTCCTTTTCAAGCTTATTGCGATTAAAGACAAAATCTTTGTCAATACGGTGAGAAACCAGCAATAACCTTAACGTGTCGGCAGGGCAGGATTTCAAAGCCTGTTCCGGCATAAGAGTTTCAGGCCGTGGCAAAATCTTCCCAGAACTAAAAAACTTTTTGCAGGGCATTTTTCTTGTTTGCAATAAAGACAGAACCATACTCTGAACCAGCCAGGCCAGATTATGCCTGCTGTTTTCCAGGCTCAGGCAATCTCTGGTAACAATACCTGCAAACGAAGAAACAGAAAGTAATGCCTTCAGAAAACGATGTTCAATAAGAATACTGCCTTTTTTAACTTTTGTATCCCCGCAATGAGGGCATATAAAGTTTTCGCCCGCCAGGTCAAAAACTTCTGCCTCGTACCAACCTTCAATTCCTTTTTCGAATACTTTTCCCGCTTTTTCCAGAACGGAACGGTTCAGAACCAGTTTTTTGCAGGACTCGCATTCAAGGGTGGGAAAAGGGACTCCCCATTTACGGTGTGAAGTTAATCTCCAGTCACTCATCTCATTTAAAATATTGATAAACTCAAATTCGCTGCTGGCGGAATGCCATTCCATCTCACTGCTTTTGTCAGAAATAAAAGTCCGCAATTCGTTCATATCAAAGGCAAAAAACCAATGGGGCATGCTCTGTATCAGGATTCGGGAATTACAAATACTGCAGAAATTCCACTCCCTTTCCTTAACTGCTGTAAAAAAAAGAGCATCATTGTCAACAAGCAATTTCTTAATGGGTGTGAGCGATTCGCTGAACCGGACACCTTTCAGGCTGCAGATATTCAAGAAATTACCGTCACTGTCAAACATATTCTCGGCAACCAGGTTGTATTTTAAAGATTTTTCGAAATCCGAACAATCATGAGCTGGCATTATGCAGTTAATGCCTCTTTTTTCCGGTTCCGGCTTCTCCACATCGAGATAAACCTCTAGAATATGCCCGTGAAAAGGGTGCCGGGCTTCCAGGTTTATCAGTTTTTCACCGGAAAATTCCTTAAGCTCAGTTAAATCAATACTACTCTCTGTCAATCTTTTCTTTGTCAGGCTGGATACCAGGTATCCTATCCCATCTTTTTCAGCCAGGTAATAAGTTTCACCGGGTTTGATTTCCAATGCCGTAATTCCCGGCAGTAGCCAGTAACGGTCTTCTCTTACCAGAATAAATACCGGCCTTTTGTAATCATCCAGGATATCCGGTTTTTTCAGAACCTGAAACTTTACAAACAAATCTTCAGTAATTGAATCTTTCTGATATATCTCTTCTCTTTCCAGTTCTATTTTGCAGGAAGGGCAATAAGGGCGTGCCTTTATATTTGTATATAGAAAACTACTGTCCCACAGGTTTTTCAATATATCTACAATATAGGACAAATCTTCTATGGTTTCAGGATTAACTCCAACCCCCAGTTTCTCAAATAACTCCTGTTGGCTGATATTATATTTCTCTACCAATTTTTTACAGTCCCGGCGGATTTCTTGATCCTCAAGCCTCTTTTTTTCAAGGTTTAATACCCTCAAAACCTCACTTTCAATATTACTTCCGTAAATATTTAAACAAACTGGACGAAATAATTTTTTTTGATTGTTCAAAAATAAGAATTTATAATAAGTATCTTTGATCAACTGGTTGGAAACCACAAGCCAACCCGGTTCCGAAACCGGGCTTATGGGTTTTTCAAAGAAAGTCCTTTTCTGCTTTATTTCTTTCAGTTCACTGGTTTTGCGCCATAAACCAGAAATCCCACCCTCAAAACCGCTTTGAAGATGAGTCTTATACTTCCCGGGCCGGGGAAGGTTCAGGGTGGGCTTGTAATTCAATAAAACCTCCGCTCTGGTAAATCATAACCTTTGAGCATACTCTTTCAAGAAATTGCTGGCTGATTTTTGGTGAAAATGTTTAGACAAGACAACAGGTCGAAAAAGAAAATTAAAACAGGATATCTCAAAGTTTTTGGAAACACAGAATTCATCCTTCTAATTACTTTTCAGGATGTTCTGTTTATAATATCTGCAATATGGTTCAGCTTATCAAGGTTGTAAAGTTCTATTAAATTGAAGGGGTCAGGTGCGCCATTTTTGCAACCTGGCTTTTTACTCCATCCACAACGACTTCTTTTAAAACGCTCTGGGTATCCTCACCTAATTCATTATAAAGATAGTAAACCAATACCCCCGCCAAAGCGCTTACCATGGCTACCCCAAGAAATTTCTCCAGGGTATAGGGGTTGGATTTCTCTTTTTTCTCGGTGGTTTGAACTGCTTTTTCTCTGGACATGATCTGCCTCCTAGGATAAATAATGTAGTAATATAATCAAATTTCAGGAAAATTTAGTTCCCTGAATAATTTATTCTTCAGAAACTCTCCGATTCCTATTTTAAAATAATAACAAAAATCTCCGAGAATTAAACTCGAAGATTTCAGCAAATAATTTCTTTGATAATTCGAATTCGGCCGGGATATAATTCTTCTATTTTTTCCAGCCCAAGAATAATGGCCTCAAACAGAACCCGCGCCTTTTCCCCAACATCGGGGGCAAGGTTCCGGGGTAGGGTAATATACAAATTACCATCTTCCACTTCATAACCCGACTTGATTTTCAAAACTTCATTTATCCCCAGCAACAAGGCCTGAGCCAGGGCGGAAATACCTGCGCAGGCAACATCACTGCCTCTTTCATCAAGTTCAGCATGGCCTGTTACCTCCAGGGATACCGGATTTCCATGCTGGTCCAGGTTAATGAAAATTTGAACCATATTTTACTTGGCAACAATTTCTTTAACTTGCAAAGCCGTGAACTGTTGGCGGTGCCCGTTTTTAACCCGGATCCGTTTTTTGGGTTTATAATGAAAAACGGTTACCTTCTTGCCTTTGCCCTGTCTTTTAATTTCAGCCTTGACAGAAGCACCTTCCACATAGGGTTTACCTACGGTCATGTCACCGTCTTTTTCAACTGCCAGAATTTTGTCCAGCTTGACTTCATCGCCTACATTGCCTTCCAGTTTTTCAACTCTGAAGACATCATCGGCGGCAACCTTGTATTGTTTTCCACCTGTTTCTACTATGGCGTACACCTTGTGCGCCTCCCTTCTCAATATCTGAAATAAACAGCAGGCATTTACATGCCTACTCTCATATATTCATAAAAATGCCAGAATAGTTTAGCACAGTCTATCTGATATTGTCAATCGGTTTATAAATAAAAACTATGCTTTATTTCCTTCAGAATCATTTTATTCCATGGTTGTATTATTATCAGTGGGTTCTCTATCTTCCGGAGTTTCTTTTTTTTCGGGTTGATCATTGATTACCGGTTGAACAACATCTTCTTCCTTTTCCAGTTCCTTGATCATTTCCTCGCTGAGGAGGCCGGGGAGATTTATTACCTTGTCGGCCCCGCCTTTTTTAAACAACTTAACATTTTCCTTTTCCCTGGCCACAGCTATAATTTCCACATCTTCACTCATGCTTCGAGCTGTAAGGCAAACCATGAGGTTTGTATGATCCTGGTTTGAACACAGATAAATCCGATGGGCGTTTCTTATATCTGCCATTGTCAGAATATCTTCATTTTCTGCATTGCCCCTCAACGCCGCAACACCCATTTCGGCGGCCCAGGTGGTCTGTTCCTCAGCGGTATCTACCACCACTATCTGTTCAGGGTCTTCGCCGTTTTCCAGAAGCAAATTCAAAATTTCCCTGCCGACCCGTCCGAATCCACAAATAATTGTATGGTTTTTGGTACGTTTGATGAGTTTTTTTATCATATAACCCTCCATAATCTTTTGAAACGTGAACTCCATAGCGGTAGAAAGAACTATAAAATATGTAAACAGACGGACAAGGGTAACAAAAATGGCATCGAATAACCGGGCAAAAGGGGTAACCGGAACGATATCTCCGTAGCCAAGAGTTGTAATAGTAACAATGGTAAAATAAAATACCTCGGTCAAACCCACAGGTTTGTCAGGGTTAACTGAATCCCTCAGCCCATGCCTGTCAAGATAAAAAATTACCCCGGTAATTGTAATTACCAGAATTAAAATCAGAAACCGTTTGGCAATGGTTTTTACCGCGCTGCGGGGGCTTTCGTTATATAGAATTTTACCATAAGTGTGTTTGGCCATAACGGATGATTCTTTCTATTACAAGAAAAAATTTCCTTTCAAGCCCATTTCCCGAACCTGAAAATCTTTTTATTCTGCTTTCTTGATATTGGTTATGAACCATCTTTTGCCGTACCGTTTTAAAAAAACTACATCTTTTGCAGTTTCTTTCCGTGTTTCATCTTCCTTTACCACAGTAACCTTATAATCATATTTTATAGTAGCTTTTATCTCATCGCCGTTTATACTGCCAGCATCAATAGAATTCCCTGTTATAAAGATTTTTATGTTTTCTCTTTTAACCTCATCAGCGGTACGGAAGATTTCTCCCAGCCTGCCGAATTCCTCATTGGTAACAGCGGAATTCAAGTGTTCAACAGCTTCAGGAGCCAGGCTCTACCTCATCCATTCCAGCCTGCCTTCGGACATGAATTTGTAGAAATCTGCAACCACTTCGGTTACGGTACGATCGTCATCGAGATAAAAGAAAGCTGATGCCTGTCCTGAAACAGCAATCGTAAATAAAACTGCAATCAAGATTATTAATATTTTTTTCATTTTAATCCCCTTTTAGTTTTAATATATTCTAATATGAATTTTGCATAAAATCAACTTTATCCATGGGGTTGACATATTTTCTTTAATCATTTATAATTGTCTGGCCCAAGACAGCAGGGGTCTATTTTTAGGCTTAATAAGCCTGCCGAGGTAAAAAGTGAGTGGAAAATATACCCTCTTTACATATTTTACTTTTCGTTGTCTTGGCGAAAAGTTTTTTTATTTTCAGGAGGTGAGAAATTGGGACTGGCACATAAAGAAGCAGTCAAGCGAAAAAAAGGCTCCATGGATGAAATCAGGGAAAAAATGGAGCAGTCACGGATAGCTATTTTAACCGATTACCGCGGTGAAACCAGGGGAATGTCGGTGGCAGCTATTACCAATCTTAGAACCCGCTTGAGAGAAGTAAACGCAGAATACAAAATTTACAAAAACACTCTTTGCCGCAGAGTTATGAAAGACATTAACGCGGAAGAGTTGAGCGAGCATTTCGTTAACCCTACCGCCATCGTTTTCGGTTTTGAAGATTCGGCATCGACTTCCAAGGCTCTGGTGGATTTCATTAAAGAGCAGAAAAAAGACGATGCGCTGCCGATGATTAAAATTGCCTGGATGGAAGGCGAGGCTTATAACGAAAAACAGGTAAAACAGCTGGCAACCCTGCCCAGCAGGGACGAGCTGTTGTCAACTCTGTTAAGAACCATGAACGCTCCCGCCCAGAATCTGGTGGGCGTTCTGGCAGCTATACCCCGCCAACTGGTTACGGTTCTGGACAGAATTCGAGAAGAAAAGGAAAAACAAGCAAGTTAAAAATTATATATTCTAGGAGGATTAATAAACATGGCTATAACTAAAGATGAAATCGTAGAAGCTTTATCAGCTATGACCGTATTGGAAATTTCAGATCTGGTAAAAGAATTAGAAGATAAATTTGGCGTATCCGCAGCTGCCCCCGTGGCAATGATGGGTGCAATGCCCGGCGCCGGCGCCGCAGAAGCCGAGGAAGAAAAGACTTCCTTCGATGTCGAGCTTACTGAGATTGGAAGCCAGAAGATTAAAGTCATTAAGGTTGCCCGTGAAGTAGTTCCCGGACTGGGCCTGAAAGAAGCCAAGGAATTGGTAGAAGCTGCCCCCAAGGTAGTAAAAGAAGGCCTCACCCAGGAAGAAGCCGACGAAGTCAAGAAGAAATTCGAAGAAGTCGGTGCCAAAATCACCATCAAATAAGTTTATTTGCACAGATCTAAAGGCTGTCGAAATCGATGGCCTTTTTTAAATTTTTTAACATTCTATTAACAAAAACAATATAAGAATATGTTATAATTAACTGTAATCTTATTTAGAGGTGTATCCATGAATAATTCAATTGGTAAAAATTTAAGCATATCTCAGAATCCATCGCTAGCGGCATCCGGCGCAGGAAAGGCAAACCCTGAAAAAGCCAGCGAAAAACAGGTTCAGGATAAAGTAACCCTTTCATCCAGCGGGGAAAAACCTGTGCCCGACCTTCGCAAACAGTTCCAGGCCTTAAAGAAAAAAGAAAGCGGGGGCAATAATCCCCAGCCCCCTTCCGACGACCTTCTTTAACGGTAGATTTTTAATTTTCAAACCGTCTGTTTAAAGGCGGTTTTTTATATGCAGCAATTTTGAGCGGGTTCATTCCCAACCCATTTACCTTGCGTCCGTGAGCACTATTTTCTTTTTCATTTTTCACCCAGCGAAGATGAGAACAATATATTCCCCCCCATTTATAATGGGGCACGTCGCTGGCGCTCCTCGCGATGACGGTTTGTGGGGGTTGGTTCACAACCCGCATGCTGCCCCGAAAAGAAATTCCCCATATGTTTAAAATTGCCATAACAGGACAAAGCAAAAACCTTCAAGAATTTTTATAAAATGAAAGAAGTAAATCTGGAAATTTATCGGCCTGATTTGTACTATTCGGGTTTCTGCAGAATAGATTTCTCTCTTGTTAAAGACAAAGGAATTAAAAATTTAATTATTGATGTGGATGCCACTATTGCCCACCGGGACAGCGATAAGCCTGATATAAAGGCTGCCAGTATTATAAATGAACTGCTGGAGCTGAAAACAATCAACAGAATTTGTCTGGTTTCCAACATTATCATGGGCAAAAAAAGAGAACAACGGGTGGCTAAAATTGCTGAAATTCTCGGAGTTCCTTATGTGGCTGCAAATTTTTTCAACCGCAAGCCCAAACCCGGCCCCTTTAACCAGGGGCTGAAATTGATTGACGCCAGTTGTGAAAACACAGCTGTGATCGGCGACCAACTTCTTACTGACATTGTTGGGGGCAACAGGCTGGGCATGTTCACAATTCTGGTGGATCCCCTGGGGCCGCCCCACTGGGTTACCCGTTTGCTTCAACGGCATAAAAAACAGGCCGAGATTATAAAAAAATTGAATCTAAATACAATGGATTAACACAAATAAATTGAGTAAACAGGAACGGTTTAATAATTGACTGGCAGAGGTGCGTTTATGAGTAAATATGAATATGATGTTTGTGTTATTGGGGGGCTGGGCCATATAGGTTTGCCGCTGGCGATTTCACTGGCAGAAACGGGACAAAAAGTAGTGGCTTATGACATAAATGAAAAAGCTATAGAGAAAGTGAACCGGGGAGAAATGCCATTTCTGGAGAGAGGCGCTGAGGAAGTATTGAAAAAGGTTTTAAACAAAACTTTCTTTACCTCTTCAGATAAAGCTGTGGTAAAAAACAGCAGGTTCAATGTCGTGGTTATAGGAACACCCGTCGATCGCCATCTGAACCCGAGTTTTACGGTTTTTAAACAGTTTTTCGATGAACTTGTAGATTATTTCCACGATGATCAGCATATAATATTAAGGAGTACGGTTTATCCCGGAACTACGGAAAAAGTAAAGAGATACCTGGAGGAGCGGGGGCTTAAAACCCGGTTGTCTTTCTGTCCCGAGCGAATTGCCCAGGGTTATGCCATGGAAGAACTCAAAAGCCTGCCCCAGATTGTATCTTCTTTCAGCAGGGAAGCTGTCGGGGAGGTGGCCAGCCTTTTCAGGTTACTGACCCCGGACATTGTGGTTCTTACTCCGCTGGAAGCTGAGCTTGCCAAACTTTTTTCCAATGTGTGGCGTTATATCCAGTTTGCAATTTCCAACCAGTTTTATCAGATTACATCTCAGCATAACCTGGATTTCTATAGGATTTACGATGCGGTTGTTTACAAATACCCCCGCACTGAAAATCTGCCCAGGGCGGGTTTTGCCGCCGGGCCCTGCCTGTTTAAAGATACCATGCAACTGGCGGCATATTCCAACAATACATTTTTCCTGGGCCATTCCGCCATGTTTGTAAACGAAGGGCTGCCCCTGGCCATCATACAGAGGCTCAAGGAAAACTATCCCCTGAAAGAAATGAATGTTGGCATACTGGGCATGGCTTTCAAGGCAAACAACGACGATTCCAGAGATTCTCTTTCATATAAATTAAAGAAAATTCTGGAAATCGAGGCAAAAAACATTCTTTGTACTGATATATATGTAAGAGATGCAGAATTTGTGGGACACAAAGAATTGATAGAAAAAAGCGAGATTATTATTGTGGGGGCGCCCCACAGAGAATATAGAGAACTGAAAATTCCAGTTGACAAAATTCTGGTGGATGTCTGGAATTTCTACGGAAAGGGAGGCTTGTTCTAATGAAAGTTCTGGTTACTGGGTCGGCGGGGTTTATTGCCGGCTATCTGGTGGAAAATTTACTAAGTCATGGCTACAAAGTTGTGGGGATTGACAACTTCTGGAAATACGGAAAGGTCAAAAAAAGTTATGATGGCCACCCCAATTATCATTTTGTAGAAGGTGACGCCAAAGATACAGATTTGATGAAACAACTTATTGAGGGTTGCGATCAGGTGGTGGCAGGCGCAGCAATAATCGGGGGAATTTCACTTTTTCATGAACTGGCTTATGATTTGCTTGCAGAGAATGAAAGAATAATTGCCTCAACCTTCGATGCTGCAATATGGGCATTTAAAAACAGAAAGTTAAAGAAGATTAACGTGCTTTCTTCTTCCATGGTTTTTGAAAGTACCGATAAATACCCAACCCCCGAGGGAGAAGAGCTGAAAAGCCCCCCTCCGTTTTCCACCTACGGTTTTCAGAAACTGGCATGTGAATATTTTGCAAAAGGTGCGTGGGAACAATATAAATTACCTTATACAATTATCCGCCCTTTCAACTGTATAGGTACCGGCGAAAAACGAGCCCGGTGCGACAGGGAAATTCTATCGGGCAATGTAAAACTGGCAATGAGCCACGTGGTCCCCGATTTAATTCAGAAAGTAATGAAAGGGCAGGATCCCCTGCATATTCTGGGCGAGGGTAACCAGGTAAGGCATTATACTTATGGAGCGGATCTGGCTGAGGGTATAAGGTTATGCATAGAAAAAGAAGAAGCAATAAACGAAGACTTTAATATATCTACTTCGGTTTCAACCACTGTATTAGAGCTGGCTGAAAAAATCTGGTCCAGAATCAACCCCGGCAAACCTTTCCGGTATATTTCCGATAAGCCCTTTAAATATGATGTGCAAAAAAGGGTGCCCGATGTCGCCAAGGCAAAGGAAAAACTGGGGTTCGATGCTGGAACTTCTCTGGATGAAGCTCTGGATGTGGTGATTCCCTGGATCAGGAAACAGATTGATGAGGGAGGAATTTAAATTTGGAAAAGCAATTGGGGATTGTAATTCCGGTTTATAATGAGGGCGAAAACATAAAAACCACCCTTCAGGAGCTGGAGGAAAAAATAAAAACGCCATATTCCGCCTATATTGTTTATGATTTTGAGGAAGACAATACCCTGCCACCTGCCCGGGAGTTCATGAAAAACAGGGATAGTATAAAATTAGAAAAGAACAGATATTGGCGGGGCGCTCTCAATGCGCTGAAAACCGGTGTGGAGGCAGTTGAAGAAGACATTGTGCTGGTTTCAATGGCGGATCTTTCCGATGATGTTGCCATAGTAGATGAAATGGTAGAAAAAGCCAGAGCAGGCTGCCAGGTGGTTTGCGCTTCCCGCTATATGAAAGGTGGAAAACAATTTGGGGGCCCCTGGCTGAAAAAACAGATGTCCCGGATCGCCGGAATCACCCTGCATTATATTGTGGGAATTAACACCCATGATGCCACCAACAACTTCAGAATGTATTCCAGAAAATTACTGGATGAGATCGAAATTGAATCCACCGGAGGGTTCGAATTTGCCCTGGAAGTACTGGTAAAAGCCCATATCATGGGAAGAAAAATCTGTGAAATTCCCACCGTATGGAGGGACAGGGCCGCCGGGGAATCCCGGTTTAAATTGTGGCAATGGCTGCCCAAATATTTTAAATGGTATATGGTGGCAATATCGTCAGCTTTTAATAATCTCTTTAAAAGGCAAAATGGATGAAAATCTTCATCAAGTACTATGCTCAAAAATACTGTGTATAGAAATCAACTTGAAGAATATATAATCAGGATGGATTGTAATAGAAAATATGGATAAAAAAAATAATAATATAATAAAAATTGGATATAAATTTATAGTTTTTCTGTGCCTGATTTTAGTAGTTGTTCGAATCGGGTTGGCCCGGGACCTGCAGACCATGCTTTATTTTGGATATGTTGGCAAAGTTTTCAACCTGGTGAAAAATTCCTATTATAAAAAAATTGATGAAAAAACCCTGATTCAGGGCGCCTATGACGGAATGAAAAAAAACACGCCCAGCTTAAACACACCATCAGTTTTCACCTGGCAGGCCCTTGAAGCCTTTTATATGAATTATACCAGCGATAATCCAGGGATTTCGGGAAAACTGGCAGAAGCAGCCCTGGATGGAATGATCGATTCTCTTGATGACCCTTACTCGATATTATTGACCCCGGATAAACTGAAAACCCTGAAAGGTGATGGCAGCGGAATTGGCCTGGAGTTGGGAGCCAGAAAAGGTAACATTGTTGTAATAGCGCCGGTGGCAGGTTCCCCGGCAGATAAGGCAGGCTTTAAAAGCGGAGATATAATTATTGCTGTAAACAACCAATCAGTAAAGAATATGAGCTTGATCGAAGGCTCACTGTTAATAGCAGGCAGGCAGGGAAAAAAAATTGACATAACCATAAACCGGGGCGGAAAAACAATAACACTTTCACCGGTATTTGATAAATTAAAATTTGAACCCATAAAATATTCGTTGTTATCGGGCAATGTGGGTTATATAAGAATCAGTTTTTTCAATGGCAAGATTTTTAATGAATTTATTTATGCCCTGAATTATATGAAAAAACAGAATGCTAAGGGCCTGATAGTAGATTTAAGAGATAACCCTGGTGGTGATTTGAACGAAGCCTTGCGTATAGCTGCGCGCTTTGTGCCTGATGGAGTTCTGGTCTGGGTAAAAAAGGAAGGCGGTGAACCTGTTCCTCAAAAATCCGGCAGCAACGAAACTTTCCCAGCCCCGGTGGTTTTTCTGGTAAACCGGGGAAGCGCCTCGGCATCTGAGGTGTTGTCAGCTGCAGTATCGGAAAACGGCAAAGCTGTCCTTATAGGCCAACAGACTTTTGGAAAAGGAGTTATTCAATCCGTATTCAAATTAACAGGAGGGGCAGAGCTGAACCTTACCACCCAGGCTTATCTCACCCCTGAGAAGCACAATATTAATGGAATGGGGCTTAAACCAGATTACATAATAGACAAGGAACCGAATTTTTCCCAGCTGGCCCGTGACCTCCAGGTGATAGCTGGTTGGAAATATATTAAAAAACAATAAATGGGAGTGGAGAAGTGTCTGCGAGAAAAGGTATGAGTTTCAGAATTTATCTTTCCGCCGATTCCGAGGAAGAATCGGTTCGAATGCGGGTAATGGGAACCAGGGAGGCTATTTATTTTGAAAGGCGTCCCATATTTACCAACCATGATGTGGAATATGCAGAGTTATATTTTACCAGGGACGGCTCCCCGGAAATATATATCGCCTTTTACCCTGACATGGAGGAAGAACTGGCCCGTATAACCGCAGAAAATGTGGGAAAACGCCTGGGTATTGTAATCAGTGGCAGGTGCCTTCATGCCCCTCTTATAACCGAGAAGGTGGAAACCGGTGGGGTGATAATTTACGGGAAGATTTCCGAGATGAAAGCTGAAAATATCATCGACGCCATAAACGAAGCATAAAAAGGAAGCCAAATTATATGAAAAACGAAGAACAGATTAATATCTACGGGCGCCACCCGGTGCTGGAAGCTCTTAAACAAGGCGTTCCCCTGGATAAACTTTATTTAAAGAAAGGAAGCAACCCTAAATTTGTTTCCCAAGTGAAAAGGCTGGCTGGCAAACAATCCACCCCAATTTCTTATGTGGATGAAGCTTCTCTTGACCGGCGTACCAAAAATGCAAACCATCAGGGTGTTCTGGCGCGAAAAGCCAAACGTCGCTATGAAAGCCTGGATGAGATTCTGGAGTATGCTGAGAAATCAAACCAGCCTGTGTTTTTGCTGGTTTTAAACGAGGTTCAGGATCCCCAGAACCTGGGTTCTCTAATAAGAACCGCAGTTTGTGCCGGTGTCCATGGAATTGTTATTCCCAAACGACGGGCAGCCAGGGTAACCTCTACAGTATCCAAGGTTTCTGCCGGCGCAGAATCCCATATGAAGATTTCTATTGTTACAAATATTTCCGATACCCTGGAAGAATTGAAGCAGAAGGGGATTCTGGTGGCAGGAGCTGAGGCTGACGGTGACATTTCAGCTTCTGAGTTTAATTATAACGGCCCGGTTGCCTTGGTTCTGGGAGGGGAAGACAAAGGCCTGGGCCAGAGGGTTCGCAATACTTGCGACAAAGTCATCACTATTCCAATTAAAAATAATATTTCTTCTTTAAATGTAGGGGTTGCCGGTGGAATATTGATGTTTAAAATCATGGAAAAACGCTTAAAATAATTCAAAAATTTAAGTTATTCCACGATTGTTAACAATTATTTAACATTTTCAGGGTGTCCAATCATTACAAAATTGGATTGTAATTTAAAGGGGCTTCAAAAATCTTCAATTTTATTCAGCAACTTTTCAGGGGTTATTATTATTGTAATGGTTACACTTTAAGCAGTATGAAGAATAAATATAAAATGTGTCAGACAGGAGAATATTATAAACCTTGTTATTTACATGGAGTCAGTGTGTTAAAAACAATATTCCTGATTGACAATTCTGGTTAAACCCATTATTAATGGGGAAAAGATTTCTTTTTAGTTCATGCTGTAGCATTATTTTTCATGAAAACCCGAAGCTATATTTTATTTCGGCTTTATATTCTATAAACTATATACTTAATTATTTAATCAGAAAGATTCAGATTCTCACTGGAATAACCATAGTTTTACCTGCAGGTTTTGGAGAATTTTCATTGTTTTTTACTATATTCTTATCTATGTAAATAATAATAACGACAGAGGAACTCTTTTAGATATAAGTCGAAAGGAGTAATCCCTGGATATTTCGGGAAAAAATTGAAAAAAAATATACTTAATTGATTTCTCTTGACTTGTTCCCGGTTACTTCGTATAATAAAAGCGAATTTGTGACAGGTAAACTTTCTTGAGAAAGAGGGCGTTAAGTTGCTAAAACTTACCAACAACTATCTAGCCAACCTACAGCAGGAATCCGACGAAGAAATTGTAAAACTTGCAAAAAACGGCGACGAGATGGCGACAGAGTACCTAATTAACAAGTATAAGAACTTCGTCCGGGTAAAGGCAAAATCCTACTTCCTGGTCGGAGCAGACAGGGAAGACATTATACAGGAAGGCATGATCGGACTGTATAAGTCAATAAGAGATTACCGCGCAGACAAACTTTCATCTTTCAGGGCATTCGCTGAGCTCTGTATCACCCGGCAGATTATCACCGCTATTAAGACAGCTACCAGACAGAAACATATTCCTCTGAATTCTTACATTTCACTGAACAAACCAATTTATGACGAAGATTCCGACCGCACCATGCTGGATATTCTATCCGGAACCAAGGTCACCGATCCTGAAGAAGTTTTCATCAGTCATGAGTTATCCGACGACCTGAGGGAAAAAATTCAGGAGAACCTGTCGGAATTGGAATCCAGGGTTTTAATGTCTTATTTGGAAGGAAAGTCTTATCAGGAGATGGCAAAGGAACTTGACCGTCACGTCAAGTCCATTGACAATGCGTTGCAGAGGGTGAAGAGAAAAATAGAAAAGACTCTGGGAGAAAAGAACGATTTTTAGACGCTGCAATATTTGATCAGGTATCATAACAATTTAATACAGAAAATGGCACCACTGGTGCCATTTTTGATCTGGTTAAAATACTAGTTTACTTGTTTTTCAGATATCTTTCTTTTCTTTTATCGCAGGGGATATTCCCCACGGTGCAGGAGGTCTTGCAGGCTGACTGGCAGGAAGTCGCGCAATCGGTGCAATTTATGTTTTCATCGATATCTTCCCATGCCTTGATCACCTGTTTGAAATGTTTCATGGTTTCCTTTTCCATAGTAATTCCTCGCTTATTTTAATTTGAATTTATCATTCTAGTTTTATATCTTGATTCCTTTTTGTCTTAATTGTAATCCTGGAAAGTTTCCATGTTTTCGAACCGGGTATATTGTCCCAGAAATGCCAGGCGGGCAGTTCCCTGGGGGCCGTTTCTCTGTTTTGCGATAATAATCTCTGCTGAATTGTCGTTGGGAGAATCGTTCTGTTCGTTTTTATTGTCATAATAACTCTGGCGGTAGATAAATACTACCAGATCGGCATCCTGTTCGATAGCGCCCGATTCACGAAGATCCGACAACATGGGCCGTTTGTCTGTCCGGGATTCCACACCCCGGGAAAGTTGGGACAGGCATAAAACCGGAATCTGAAGCTCCTTTGCCAATATCTTCAAATTCCTGGAAATATTGGACAATTCCAGGGTACGGTTTTCAGGCCGGGTAGAACTGCTGGTTATTAACTGTATATAATCCACAATTAAAAGTTCCAGCCCGTAATTCTTCTTCAGCCTGCGGGCCTTGGAACGCATTTCCAGAACCGTTATACCAGGGGTATCGTCAATATAAATTGGAGCCTCCGACAGCACATTCATGGCCTTGGTAAGTTTTGGCCAGTCTGCTTCTCCCAAATAACCGGTGCGGAGTTTCTTGCCGTCAATCATGGCCTGGCTGCATAAAAGCCTCTGGGCTAATTGCTCCTTGCTCATTTCCAGAGAAAAAACCGCTACAGGTTTTTTGTCCTTGGTGGCAGCATTCAGAGCTATATTCAGGGCAAGAGCAGTTTTGCCCATACCCGGCCGGGCAGCCAGTATTATAAGATCCGACGGCTGCAGGCCTGCTGTGAGATGATCAAGCCTGCTGAAATGGGTGGCGAGCCCTGTTACATGGGCTTTTCGGCTGTATAATTCGCTGATTCTTTCATAAGTTTGAATTAATACTTCAGGCAAAGGGGTAAAGTCAGAGCTGATCCTTTCCTGGGCAATCTTAAAAATCATGCTTTCTGCTTTATCCAGCAGGTTTTTGGCTGCTTCCTCTTCGTGAAACCCCAGGTCAGTGATACTGCTTCCTGCATATATCAGGCTTCTCAAAATTGCCTTTTCTTTTATTATCTTTCCGTAATATTCCACATTGCCGGTGGTAGGCATAACATTGATGAGATCGGTCAGATAAACACTGCCACCCACATCCTCGAACTTGCCGAGTTTTTTCAACTCATTGGACACGGTAAGCACATCAACGCCCTGGCCTCGTTTTGCCAGATCCAGAATACAATTATAAATAATCTGATGGGTTTCTCTGTAGAAATCTGTGGCTCGGGGTAATACTTCAGTTGCTTTCATCAGGGCATGGGAATCCAACATACAGGACCCCAATACCGACTGTTCAGCTTCAATATTTTGTGGTGGTAATTTTTCGATTCCTGGCATTTTTATTCTTCTTCTACTATCTCAATTTCAACCGGAGCTTTAAGTTTTGGGTGAAATTTAATGGTAATTTCAAATTTCCCCAGTTTTTTAATGTGCTCGTCCAGCAGTATATCCCTTTTAGATATTTCGATACCTGATGCTTTTTTAATGGCTTTAGCTATATCTTTTGAAGTGATGGAACCAAAAAGTTTCCCGTTTTCACCGCTTTTTGCAGAAATTCGTATCTGTTTCCGGTTTAATTCCTCGGCCTGTTCTTCAGCCTGTTTCAACAGCCGGGCATTTTTTGCAGCCTGATCCTGTTTTTCTGTTTCAACTGCCTTTTTGCCGCCTCTGGTCATGGGTTCGGCAAGGTTTCTCTTGAATAAATAATTGTGGGCATAACCCTCGGAAACATTAATTATGTCTCCTTTTTTACCCTGTTTTTTTACATCCTGTGTTAAAATTACTTTCAAATCAATCCGCCTCCTTAAAGACAGAAATTTTACCATACCTATATTTTTCTGAAATATCCCTCAATTCCTGTTGACTATTTGTTAAACAATAAAAATAAAGGAATTACATTTTTAAATAAGAATAAAAACTGGCATATGAAGCCAACAAGAGGAGAACAAAATGTATAAACGTTTAAAATGGGGCCACGACTTAAAAGACTGGACCCTGAGCTGGGCGGTAACCCCTTTCGCACCCTGGGCATTATTTATAAACGCTTTTGTGGAATCATCCTTCTTTCCCGTTCCCCCCGATTTGATGCTCATAACAATGTGTATAGCCAAGCCTGAACTTTCTTTATTTTATGCCCTGATATGTTCCATGGGCTCCACTTTCGGGGGAATGTTTGGCTATTTAATCGGCCTCAA